>RDXI01000139.1 GCA_004292795.1 Bacteroidota bacterium
GCCAATGCCGCGCTGGATATCGAGTATGAATTTCCATTTGGCTTCAAGGAATTGGAGGGTATTCACTCACGTACAGACCACGATTTGGGAAGCCACCAAGCCCTTTCGAAAACCAAAATGCAGTATTTTGATGAAGACGTGCAGGAAAAAGACAAACAACGCTATGTGCCGTATGTGGTAGAAACCTCGATAGGCGCAGACCGTCTCTTTTTGGCGATGCTTTGCCAAGCCTATACAGAAGAAAAAGGCGTTGATGCGAATGGTGCAGAAAAATCACGTATTTTCTTGAAAATCCCGCCCGCACTTGCGCCTATCAAAGTAGCCGTTATTCCATTGTTACGCAAACAAGGCTTGCCTGAAAAAGCCCGTGAAGTGTTTGAAATGTTGCGCTATGACTTTGAAGCTACGTATCAAGAAAAAGCCACTGTAGGACAAAACTACACGCGCCAAGACTTGATTGGTACGCCTCTTTGTGTTACGATTGACCACCAAACCCTCGAAGACAATACCGTTACGGTGCGCTACCGCGATACTACCGAACAAGTGCGCGTAGCGATTGCAGACTTGCCTGCCCTCGTAGGCAAGGAAGTAAGCGTGAAAAATATTTTGGAGAAATTGAAGTAAAAACCCCCATCAATGAAAAAATCATGGAAACAATTTTAGTTATAAATGGAGAGGCATATTGGCAGGATTTTTTGCCTGATTATAAAGTTGAGCAGAAGAAGATACAAACCACAGAATGGTTATTGAAAGATAACCAACTGTTTGCCATTGACCAAAATGGCGTTTGCAAACCCGATAAAATATTGTGGAGAGTTGGCGCAATCAAACCAAGTGCGAAACACAAAACAGCCCTTGACGTTATCCAACTTTCGGGTATCCCTTGTGTCAATAGCGCAAATGTATTAGCCAAAGGGTTTGATAGACTTACTATGTTGAATGTATTGAAAGAATGTAAGCTTCCCTTAATACCATTCAATGTAACCACCACATCAACACACGTAAAAAATATCGAAATGCCATTTCCCTTTGTTGTCAAGGCGGGTAATTATCATGGAGGCTTTGGCAAAGTGCTTGTGGAGAACGAAGAAAAATGGCAAGACATAAAAGACCTACTTTTCATTTCTGAAGATTATATCACGATTGAGCCTTTCATACAGTATGACAAAGATATTCGTTATTTAGCCATTGGTGATAAGATTTGGGCAATGGCAAGAAAAGGGAAGTTTTGGAAAGCCAACGTACAAACAACTGATTTTGTGCTTATTGACCAAGAGCCAAGTCTGATTGCGCAAACAAAAACGCTACAAAACTATTTGAAAGCAGATATTGTTGCTATTGATATTTTAGAAGAAAAAAATGGGAACAGGTATTTCGTGGAATACAACGACATTCCAGGTCTTTCAGGCTTTCCCAATGAAGCGAGAATAGAACTTGCAAACTGTCTGACAAGACTAAAATAAAATTTAATATGCGCATTAAACTATAAGGACACTGTTCGTTGAAGTTTGAAAAATTCAATGCAATATAATTGCGGCCTGCGACCGCTACGCCAAAGGCGAAAATAACCGCTATAATTTACTTTTAGTGCGGTTATTTTTTTGTTTTTGGTGTTTATTTTGGGTGTATTATTTTTATTTTTCACGTTTCATATTTTCAAAAGTAATGTTTTATTTGAAGGTATTATTTATTTTTTGATGTTTTATATTTCATTTTTTTAGGTGTTATAAAAACGTGATTTCGGAATTAAAATGACGTTTTTAGCTTGTAAAAGTATTTTACGAAGCGTTAAACCCTTAGGGTGAATGGCATACAAGTTTGATTTACACAAATTTGTGATAATGCCCTCCACTACAAGGGTTAAACGTGGATTATTTCTTGTTTAATAAATTGATTTACAATGTTTTAGCTCTAAATTTAATTCCGAATTCACGTTTTTTTACAAACAGGCAGGCAAGAACCTATCAAAAATACGCCCTATAACAAAAAAAAGACTGCCCTTTTCGGACAGTTTTTTTTGGTTTCTTGGCAGACTATTGCAAGTATTCAGGTATATTGCGCGTCCAAGTAGCGGTAAAGTATTTTTCATCACCCATGACCAAAATAGGAGGCATTGTGATGATGAGGTTATCGCCTTCGATAGCAATATAGCGTATTTCAATGCTCGCATCTATGTGCCAATTAGGAAAGATAGAACCTTTGACATGATGATGAACCGTATTTTCGTGCTTACTCAATTTATACGTGCCATAATAGGCTTGATACCCAACAAAAGCTTCTTTAATTTCTTGCAGTTCCGCATTAGCCCAATCATCTGTTGAGAATCGTTTTCTATCTCCACGCATAAATTGCGCACTCATAATTCCATTATGGGTATAATGCAGTAGTCCTTGGGGGTTATCTCCCATGTAATCGTATTCGATGTTATCACTTCCTTTGTAGGTAAGCGACAGCAAATACCAAACACCAATGAGATGTTTCTTTTTTATTTTAGAGTCCTTTTTCATTTTTAAGCTTGAAGTTCTGGGATAACAATATTTAGTTTTTCAGCAATGTATTGTGTAAGGAAAGTAGCCTCATGGCTGATGTAATCATGTCCGCCTGTGCGCACTACCATGTTGTATTTTTGGGTAGTTTCTTTCCCCCAATCTACCATGTCTTTTGGAGGTGCTACCACATCTTGCTCGCCTCCAAACATTGTGATAGGCAAGTCGAGAGGAGCTTCTTTTTCATGTTTGAACGAACCTACTACGTCTAAGTCGGCACGCAAAGCACGAAATACGATATTGAAATATTCTTGGTCACCACCAAAATTCTCAACACTGAAATCAGGAAATAGTGCCAAAAGCTCTTTATCAGAACGAGTATGCAGTTTTTCGCCTTTGAAGGTGGGGAAATAGGCACTTGCCGACAAGAATAATTGGGTAGGCAAGGGTTTAGCATTTTTGCGCAGTTCTCGCGTCAGAGCGAAGGAAACTAAACAGCCCATGCTATGCCCAAAGAAGGCAAAAGGTCGGTCGAGTTCGGGTTCTATCACTTGTAGCAAGTCTTGCACAAGCACGTCCATGTCTTGGTAATGAGGCTCTGCCATGCGTTCTGCCCTGCCCGGTAGTTGGACTGCAATGAGTTCCACAAAGTCAGGAAGCATTTTTGCCCAAGGATAGTACATGGACGCACTTCCACCTGCATGATGAAAGCAGAACAGTTTTTGCACCGCATCAGGGCGAGGCAGTGGTTTGTCGAACCAAAGGCTTCCTTGTAGAGTTGTTTCAGGTGTTGCCTTGTTTTCGGTTTCTCCTCCTTGCAAACTCTGCAAGAAATCTGCAAATTGTTTGATAGTGGGGAATTGCCAAAAATCTTTGGTAGAAAAGCTAACTTTATAGGTTGTTTCTATGCTTTTTCTTATTTGCGTGAGCATCATAGAGTCTATGCCCATTTGCGCAAGTTTGAGATTTTCAGTTATTTCGGCAAGGGTATAGCCTGCGACTTTCGCCAATTTTTGTTTAAAAAACTGTGCGATAGGGAGCGTTTCTGTGGCTTCATTTTCCTCGCTTTCTAATGCTATGCGGGCTTGTGTTCCCACCTGCAAACCATCAGGCTCAAGCCAAAAACGCTTGCGTTGCCACGGGTAGGTAGGCAAGGGCAAATGAGGCGCAGAAGGGTAAATGTTTGTCCAATCGAAGGGATAGCCAGCACAATAAAGCTTGCCTATGCTGTTGGTAAATTCTTGTACTGCGTCCCTATTTCGCAACAAACTTATCACAGACACTGCTTGGAATTCGCCTGCTTGTATGATTTGTTGCATAGGCACAGACAATACTGGGTGCGGAGTCATCTCAATAAAAGTGGTATATCCATCTTCCAACAAATGTTGCATAGTATCGCCAAACATAACAGGTTCGCGAAGATTGCTTACCCAATAGGTAGGATTAAGTTTTTCGCCTTGCATTTCCATCACTTTGACGGTGGAGTAGAAAGGTATGTTATTTTTCTTTGGTTGAATGTCTTGTATTGATGTAAATAGCCCTTCCTTTATTATATCCATCAGTGGACTATGCGAAGCAACATTTACTTTTACATACTTGCCCTCAACGCCTTGTTTGTCCAATGCCAATCGTATATTTTCTACTGTGTCCTTCTCGCCTGATATAACTGTAGATTGTGTGCTATTACTTACAGCAATCGACACCTTGTCTTCATTTCCTTCAATCGCTTTTCTTGCCTCTTCGATGCTACATTCTACCGAAAGCATAGTACCTTTAAACTCCAATTTTCTCATCAATTTAGTTCGTCCACAAATAATCTTGCCTACATCTTCAAGACTCAATGCCCCCGCAATATAGGCAGAGGCAGTTTCCCCCATACTATGCCCAATTACAGCATCAGGTTGTATGCCTATGGATTGCCAAAGTTTTGCTAAGGCTATTTCCATTGCAATCAATATAGGTTGTAATACATCTATTTCTTCAAATCTGTTGCCTTCTTCGCGCAAAAGTTCTTCTTTCAAAGACCAATTCAACTGTGGGCTAAAAGCTTTTTCACAATTATCAATCACTTGCCTGAATACGTCTGATTGCTCATACAAGACTTTCCCCATACCTATCCATTGCGAACCCTGCCCAGGGAATACAAATACTATTTTTTGTGGTTCTTCGGGATTGAGTACAGTGTTTGCCTCCTCTCCATTTTGCACATAATCTTCTAATTTTGTGATGGCTTCCTGCACATCTTTTGCTACAATCGTTTTTCTGTGTGAGAAGTGTGTACGATGCAGAGCCGCCGCCGCGCAAACAGTTTTCCAATCTATGTCTATGTTCTTGCGTAGAAAATCTATGTATGATTGGGCATACGCTTTCAGAGCTTTGTCGCTTTTGGCTGACAAAGGCAAGATATTATGCAACCATTTTAGTTGCGTTTCTTTTTGAATTTTGCTGATAAGTTCTGGGGTAGCCTCCTCGATGATGGCGTGTGCGTTTGTGCCACTTACCCCAAAACTATTTACGCCTGCTGTGCGTGGTGTTTTTCCATCATTTTCCCAAGCAGTGAGTTGGGTAGGTACTTTGAAATTTGCACCGCTCCAATTAAAATTGGGATTTGGTGTATGGAAATGCAAATTGGGTGGGATTTGTTTGTGTCGCATAGACAAGACCACCTTAATAATACCTGCCAAACCTGCTGTTCCTTCGGTGTGTCCCATATTGGTTTTGACAGTGCCTACCCAAAGTGGTTTGTCTTTGCGTGCTTTGTAAATTTTTTGGATAGCATCTAATTCTATAGGGTCGCCTAAGGGCGTGCCTGTGCCATGTGCCTCTATGTAGTCCACTTGGTCAGAGGATATTTTTGCCTTTTCCAAAGCCCCTGCCAACATCTTTTCTTGTGCCGCTGAGTTTGGAGCAGTAAAGCCATTGCTTTTGCCATCTTGATTGACAAAGGTGCTTTTTATAACGGCTAAAACATTATCTTTGTCTTTCACTGCATCAGATAGCCTTTTGACGATAATAATAGCCATACCTTCGCCACGCACATAGCCATCAGCACTCGCGTCAAATGTTTTACTCTTGCCTTCTTTGGATAATGCGCCCATTTGGCACAAGGACACAGACGTTTCGGGTGAAAGAATTAAGTTTGCTCCTCCTACTACCGCCATGTTGCTCTCGCCTGTCTGCAAACTCATACAAGCATTGTGTAAAGCAACTAAAGAAGAAGAACAAGCGGTACTTACTACAAAACTACTTCCTTCTAAGCCCAATGTATAAGATATGCGTCCTGCAGCAGAGTAGATACCCGCGCCTGTTATGGAATATTGGGACGTTTTTGCTGTATCGTACTGCGTAAAATGTCTTTGATTATAATCAAAACCTGCCATTCCTATAAATACCCCTGTATTGCTACCTTTCAACGAATCCAAATTGATGCCTGCTTCTTCTAAGGCTTCGCAGGTAAGTTCCAACAAAATGCGTTGTTGTGGATCCATATAGGTAGCTTCTTGAGGCGCGATGCCAAAATATTGCGCATCAAAAGTTTCTACCTCCTCGATAAACCCGCCACGCTTTACATACATCTTGCCTGCTTCTCCCTGCTCATTATAAAATTTATCTACCTCCCATCGGTGTTCAGGAATGTCTGAAATGGCATCTACCCCATTCTTAAGCATTTCCCAAAACTTTTGTGCGTTATTGGCTTTTGGAAAACGGCACGCCATGCCAATGATGGCGATAGGCTCGTTTAAAGTTGTATTTGACTTGAGTTGGCGAATGACTTGTATGGCTTTGGTCATTTGCTCTTTGTAGTATTGTTCTTTGTTGCTATCCATGATTATCAAGGAGGGAAAAGGTTTAAAACATATTCAATTCTGCATCAAGTGCTTGGCTTAGTTCGTCCAAACTTAGATTTTTTAGGTCTGCTTCAGGGGCTGGTGGCATTTGTATCATGTCTGTTTCAGTGTTAGCGGTAGGCGCGCCTGAAGCCTGCAAGCCCACAGGGGTTGGCATAGCAGTGCAGAGTTGCTCATCTAAGAATTTTGCATACTCTTTGATGCTCGGATAGGAAAAGAAACTACTTACGGGCAGTTTGATGTCCAAGGTTTCTTCTAACACATTGCGCAACTGCACCAACATCAATGAGTCCACTCCCAAACTTTTGAAGGGGGTATTCATATTTACCTTGTTAGGGACGCTTTTGATGATGTAGGCGGTTTTTTCACGCAGTAGTTGCTCTGTCCATTGCATTTGTTTATGCCTATCTTCAATGGCGCACCATTCTTCGAATTTGCTTTGGGCTGTGGGTGTGGTAGCTGAAGTTTCTTCTATCGTCTTATTCTTCAGTTGCACAAGTTCATAGAACGAAGTTGTGGGCTTGGTCAATAAATGGAATATACCCATTTGTGTTACTCCTTCTACGAATACTCGTTCAAAAAATGGTGGACACAATTTGGCGTTAAACTCTTGCACATGGGGTATGCCATGTTCTTGGTTGTTGGCAATTCCCCCCCAGTTGATGACCAAAGCAGGCAAGTTATGAGAAGCTCGATAATGCGCCAATGAATCCAAAGCACTGTTTGCCAATACCATAGAGCCATTATTCCCCAACCAAGTAACACAAGACGAGAAAAGCACAAAAAAATCCAGAGCATCTTGTTGGGTGTATTTGTGGAAGTTCCAAGCCCCATGCAAATTTTCTGTCCATGTTTCCTCCAACACCACAGGTTGTATTTGCTCAAGTTTGATATGTTGGTTATAAACAGGCGCGTAAAATACTCCTTTGATGGCAGGCATAGTAGCGCGTATGTCTTGCAAACAATGTTCTACTTGTGTTTCTTCCAAAGTTTCTAGTTGAATGAGGTGCAAATGAACATCATTCTTCTTCAAGTAATTGAACAGACCTGTTGAATGGTCAGTGGGTATGGTTTGATGTATCCAAACAATATTTTTTACACCTTTGGAAGCCAACCATTCCATGAATGACAAAGCCAACTGGTCAGAAGAACCTACCCAAATATAGGTAGCATTTGTTTGGAGTTCGATGGTATTGCGTGGTATGTGTGCCTCCAATACATTTTGAAGACGTGGAAAGTAACAAAACTCTTTGCGCAATACTATTTCTTGCTCTTTGTGTCCATGCAGAATATGATGCGTACATTGTTCCAAAGTTGTATTGTCCCATGTGGGGCTAATATCAATACTTTGGCATACCCAATTAGGGTATTCTTGCCTTGTGGCACGCATCAACGCCCACAATGAAGGGGCAAGCATGGCACGTGTTGTCATTTCTACAGAATGTGCGCCTATAGTGAGCAAATGCAAGTGCAAGGTTGTATCAGACATTTGCGCACTCCAAGTTTGGAGCAGATGCAAGATGCTGATATGGTGGAATGAAAATTTATACTCCAAATCTGCAATAGGCGTATCCACTTCAACGCGCTCTTGTGTTGCCCAAGCATAAATTACATGGCTTACCTTTATAGATTCTTCAGCCAATGTTTGTAGGACAGCGGTATAATCATGGATATTGGAGGGGTTGATATAAAACGATTCTACTACATTTTCATCATAGTTTACCTTAAATCCAAATTTAGGAGAAACCAACATAACCCTATGCCCTGCCCCTTGCAAATCTTGTACAAGTGCTTTGCAAAGTTTATCATTTTGCCCAAATAGTAAGAATGTTTGTGTTTCTCTTGGAACAGACGCGAGTGCAGGCAAGGAATGTTTTTGCCATATCCATTCGTACAAAGGTGCGTGGTCTATTTCTTTGAGTTTACGCGCCAAGCGAAAATTATAGCTTTTGGCTATCACATTGCCTAAATTGTCGTATAACGTAAAATTACCCACCACGCCCTCTTGCGCTACGTTTGCCTTGTCGTAAGGCAAAAGTTCACACTCCGCCCACAAAGGGCTTTGGTATTCCTCTTGATTGGTAATATACATTTTCTCGATAGATGCCACGTAAAACTCATAGTTTTCATAGTCTTGTAGCATTTCTTCAGGCAATATCGTAAACAAAGTACGTATGCAACTACCTATCAACAAAGGGTGCAATTTGTATTTTGCTTGCTCTTTACGAATTTTGTTGGTAGGCACTACTTGTGCAATTACACGTTTGTTTGTCTGTCCTTCTATAGTCCATACTTTTTCTACACATTGATATTCACTGTCATACTTCAGATTGAGGTAAGATTCCAAATACCCATAATATGTTTTTTTGTTGAATGTTTCTTTGTTATCACGCACAAGCGTCTTGACAAGTTCACGCGGGAAGGTAAGAATAGTGTCGGCTATATAAATCTCTCCATTTGCCACCAATTCCCATTGGCGTTTTTTGAAGGCTTTATCCTTTAAGTTAGCTACAAAAATCTCAAAATTAGATAGCTTTTCGTTCACATATCTTACTTTGAGTTGTAAAATAGGCGTATAACCTTCGTGAAGAATTACAGGTTTTTGCACAAAAAGGCTATGACTTGCGTAATCTGCCTTGCTATACACCTCATCTATAGCCGCTTCCAACATTTCCAAATACGCGGCTATAGGGAACTGATATGTTCCGTTGGCTTGATACGCATTTAGGAAAGGGATATTTTCAGCCAATAGGCGAGTTTCCCATACATCAACCCCTTGTTGGTCTGCCAATTCGATGTATTGTTCGAGGAAAGGATGCCCCAAAGAACCATCATTGCGCTTCAAAGAATACGTAGTCAAGTCTTCAGAACGGTCTTCTATCGTAAAACGCTCTCTGTTCCAAGGATAGTTGGGTAGTTCCACAAAATTCTCTGCGGCACGATAAAACTTATGCCAACGAATCTTGCCTCCCACCGCAAACAATTCAGCCAAATTTTCCATCAATACATCTTCTTCTGGCTTGTTGCGCAGGGTAGAACCCACCACAATACACTCATGTTCCTTGCCTAAACTAGTAAAGATTTCTTTGATAGGCATAGACAAAACAGGGTGTGGACTTACCTCCACAAACACAGCATGGTCTTCCACCAACATCTGTTCTACAGTTTTAGCAAAAAGCACTTGATTGCGCAGATTGCTTACCCAATACGCCCCATGCATATTTTCTCCTTCAATCTGTTCGCCCAACACAGATGAGTAAACAGCCATATCGCTTTTGTTGGGCATAATCGTTTCAAACTCCTTTTGTAGTTGTTCTACAATAGGATTCATTTGAAAGGTATGAGAGGCTACTGTAACATTTACCTTCTTACAAAAAATTTCTTTTTCAGTTAATTCTGCTTCCAATTTATCGATAGCCTCATTCAACCCACCCACCACACAACTATTGGGGCTATTGTTTACAGCTACTTCCAAATCGTCATAAGAAGCGCAAAGTGTGGTTGCTTCTTCGTAGGTAAGTTCGACCACCATCATGGTACCCTTGCCGCTCAAAGTATGCATCAAAGCACTTCTACGGCAAATAACCTTAGCCGCATCATCAAGCTTGATAGCCCCTGCTATGTGCGCCGCTGCTACCTCGCCCATGCTATGCCCCACTACAGAATCGGGAATGATGCCCCACGAAATCCAAAGTTTAGCAAGCGAAACTTGTATGGCAAAAAGAACAGGCTGATTTCATTCAATAAACTATGCTCTTGGTCAGCCTCTAACTGCTCTAACAAATTCCAATCTGTTGTGTATTTTTGAAATGCTCGGTTACACTCCTCGATACTTTCACGGAAGACATCAAACTCTTGCATCAGTTTACGCCCCATACCAAGCCACTGCGAACCCTGCCCTGAGAATACAAACGCCATTTTTTTGTTTTTCAACAAATTACCATGCACTATAGCAGTAGGGTTTTCGAGGAAATCGGTAATCTTTTCTGCAAACTCTTCTTTGGTCTTGCCTGTGAAGCACACCCTGTAATCAAACAAGGTCTTTTTCAAGGCACTTGTAGCGCAGATGTCATACATCTCTTTTTGTGTAATCCCCTCCTTATCTTGTAAGAATTTAAGATATGCCTGCGCATAATCCTTGGCTACCTGCTCTGTTTTGGCAGAGATAGGCAAGACCAATACATCATTATAGGCTATAGAGTGTTCTTCTGTATCGTCTTGAGGTTCTTCTACCAAATATTTCGAATATCGTTTGCTCCACTCGATATCAAATCCTTGCAAATACAATAGCATGAGCAGGTTCTGAAAAGTGGTTGTTTCTTCTTTACCTCGCTCCAAAGCATGGTGAATGGTTGCCTTTTTCCCCATGTGGCTTATCATCTCATTCACCGAATACTTCAATACAGGGTTTGGACTTAGCTCCACAAATGTATTGTACCCATCATGGAGCGTAACCTTCATCGCTTGCGCGAACAATACTGTTTGACTGATATTTTTGCCAAAATAATCAGGTGTAAGGTCTTTCCAATCAAGGTATTTCCCCAAAGTAGTAGAATACATAGGAATTTTAGGCAACAAGGGCTTGATGTGTGATAAACAGGCTTCAAGTTCTGGCAAAAAAACGTGGGTGTGCTTTGTATGGGCAGGCACATCATTGTTCATTTTGAACACTTTAACCCCTTCATTATTCAGTTTTTTTATAAACTCGTCTACTTCTACTTCAAGTCCTGCGATGTTACAAGAGGTTTCGCTGCTTATAGCCGCAATGCCAATAGATGGATATTCTTGAATATCTTTTTTTACCAATTTTGCCGACCTATTTACCACTGCCATAGCATAATCTCCTGCTATTGATGCTATCAAACGGCTGTAGTGATATGCAACCACCATAGTATCCTCCAAAGTCAGAAAACCTGCAATGTGGGTGGCTGCCATCTCGCCTATGCTATGTCCTATGACCGCATCAGGTTTTACTCCATACACTTCTAATTGCTCCGCTAAAGCTATTTTAAAAGCAACCGAAAGAGGTACTATAATAGCCATATTACGTACATCGTCTTCAGTCAGGTTGTACAGTTTATCAACCAAAGACCACTCTGCTACCTTTTTGAAGTGATAGTCGCACTCTTTGAATTTGGTACGAAAATATTTATCATTTTCGAACAGATTTATTCCCATACCTGCATATTGTCCTCCAAAAGGCGAACACAAATATACTACTCGATGTTCTTTGTTGGGGGAAACAATGCTGTATTTGCTGTGGTCAGTATCCGCCATAGCCTCCCGCAGTTTTTTCTGCAATTCAGGCAAGGACTCCGCTTTGAGGGCTATTCGGTGTTGTTCATGGGTTGGGTAATTGGCATACGTAGCGCACAAACTCTTGAGCGTCAAAACCTGTTTTGTATGTGTATTGTCCGTTTCTTCTATTTTTTGAAATAATTTATGAATCCCTTTCAAGGATTTGAATAACCTATCTTCTGTTTCAGCTGAAACAACCAAAATTTCAGGTTTACTTTCTGTATATTCTTCTAAGACCACGTGTGCATTTGTTCCCCCCCAACCAAATGCGCTCACACCTGCCTTACGAGTTTCTCCTGCCTCTACTTTCCAATCTACAGATTCCGCTGTTACTTGTAATTTCCACTCTTCGAAGTCGATGTAAGGGTTGGGTTCTCTGAAGTTCAGGCTACGCGGAATTTTACGCTTTTGCATAGCCAATACCACTTTGATGACGCCCGCTATTCCCGCCGCGCCTTCCAAATGCCCTATGTTTGTTTTGACAGAACCTAACAACAAAATATCTTCCTCTTTTCTATCCTTGCCTAATACTTCTCCCAAGGCTTCGGCTTCTATAGGATCGCCTAACTTCGTGCCTGTGCCATGTGCCTCTATGTAATGAACATCTGTGGGATTGATACCAGCACGTTGATACGCCACACGCAATACCTCTTTTTGTGCTTCGAGGTTAGGAGCAGTCAGGCTATTGCTTGCACCATCATTGTTTACTGCACTGCCACGCACTACGGCAAAGATACGGTCTCCATCTTTAAGAGCTTTTGCTAAAGGTTTCAAAACTATCATACCCGCCCCCTCACCACGCACATACCCATCAGCCCCCGAATCAAATGTATGGCATTGTCCTGTAGGCGAGAGTCCGCCAAACTTGCTCATGTACACGTATGTATCAGGGTCTAACATGATATTGACACCACCTGCTAAGGCTACTTCACAATCGCCATTTTGTATGGCTTGACAAGCCAAGTGAACCGCGAACAAGGAGGAAGAACAAGCAGAATCAATTACCAAACTTGGTCCTTGAAAACCAAAAGCATACGAAATACGATTAGCGATGATATTGGCAGACTGCCCAATGGCAGAGTGTTGATTGATGGGTGCATTTTTTTTGATGCGCAAATGCGCAAAGTCATTCCAAACATTGCCTATAAACACTCCTGTAGGCGTTCCTGACAAATCAGATAGTTTGATTTTAGCATGCGTAAAAGCCTCCCATGCCAATTCCATACAAATTTTTTGGTCAGGCGACATTTCAGTGGCTTCTCTGGGTGATATATCGAAGAAGTAGGGGTCAAAGTCATCTATACCATCTACAAACCCTCCATAACGCGTTTGTATTTTGCCCTCTAACGAACTATCTTCGTCATAATAATCATTGATATTCCATCTTTCGGCAGGAATTTCTGTGATAGCATTTTTTTCTTGTTCGAGCAAATTCCAAAAAGCCCTCAAATTAGGTGCTTGTGGAAAACGGCAAGCCATACCCACAATGGCTATAGCATCAGAATCTGCATTATTTTTCTGTACCTTATCAGCTTTTTTAGTTTGTTTTTGAGGCGTGCCTACCAAATAATCTATCAAATCGCGTACAATCGGATAGGCATAAAAAACGGTAGGCGAGATTTTTTTGCCCAATTTTTCAGTGAGTTCTACAGACAAAAGAGTAGCTTTGGCAGAATTTAAGCCGAGCAAGGCAAATTTATCTTGCTCTTTGATGTTTTGCGCATCTATCTCTAAGTGTTCGGCGAGGCGTTCCTTGAGGAATTGAAAAAGTTGTATTTTATCCATAAATTTAGCAGTTGAATAGGGTTAAAACAAGTATTTTATATATTTTTGCAATAAAAAAGCATTTATAAAAACTAATACTTTAAAGTTTGTTTGAAAAACAATGTATTTACGCACTTAATTTTGCATAAGCATTATCAAAAGCCAATAAAAGGATATTGTCATCTTTCTTGCCTGTTTGTCCGAACGTTCACATCAAAATCACACCCCAAAATAATGGACTTTTGTATTATTACCAAATATCGCTATACTTTTTTTTATACTCGCTTATCCACTCTCTTGCCTTCTGAGGAAAAAGCATTGTTGGAAGAACTTCCTTCGCATATACAAAAAAAGGCTTTTAGTTTTGTAAAAGAAAGTGATAAAAAGGCTTATCTTATTGGGCGTATGCTGCTCAAGACATACTTACCTAACTGGGAGCATATCCAATACAATGCTTGGGGGAAGCCTTACCTGCAAGACGCATCTTATCATTTCAATTTGTCGCATAGTGGAGATTGTGTCGCCTTAGCACTTTCTAATCAAGGAGAAATAGGCGCAGATATAGAGGTTATGCGCCCCATATCACATGACAATTTTACCCACTGTTTTAGTTCAAAAGAGTGGGAAAATATTATAAACCCACACCCTTCACTCAACAATTTTTACAAAGCATGGACACAAAAAGAAAGCATCATCAAGGCAGATGGACGCGGATTGAGTATTGAGTTGCAAAATGTTGTGATAGAAGAACAAGAGGGTTATATCAAAGACACCTTACCATTACGCTATAGTTCCGATTTTATAGAAATTAGTGAAGATTGTATAGGGTGTGTGAGCTATCCTATATAAAATACAAGTTGTACAACAAAGAAGAGGCTGTCCGAAAAGTCCTTGCCTGAAAAAGACACCCAAATAAAATATGGGCTTGCCATTCTGAACGAAGTGAAGAATCTCGTTTCTCGCTTACAAATCGCCACTCATAATCGAAATTCTTCGCTTCGTTCAATATGACAAACAAATACACCATATAAAATTTGGTAATAAAAAGAGGCTACCCTTGTTGGGCAGCCTCTCTTATTTCTTATTCTTAAGCTATACGGAAACCTATAAGGGTAATATCATCTCGTTGAGGGATGTTGCCTTGGTGTTCTGCTAAGGCTTGTTGGAATACCTCGCGTTGTGCAGGCATACTTTTTTGCCAATGCTCTTTGATGGTTTCTACCAATCGTTTTCTTGAGAAAGCCATACGCTTCACACCACCTGCTTGGTCTATGTAGCCATCTGTGCTAAGATAGAATACATCACCTTGATTCAGCATAAGTGTATGTCTTTGGAAGGGGGAAGGGTTTTTGGAATCTTGCCCTCCAATAGAACGCCTGTCCGCTTCTATGGTATTGTACTCGCCTTCTTTCACATAATACAACGAGTTTTTAGCTCCAGAGAACAATATTTTGGTTTGACCATCTGACATTTTTTCTAAGGTACAAAGACACATATCCATACCATCATTGTTATTGCTCACATCTTGATTGAGCGCGATACGTACCCCCTTGTGCAACTGTTCCAAAATGCTGGCAGGCTCGGTAACTTCTTTTTGGTTTACTATCTCATCAAGCAATGTGTTAGCTATCATACTCATAAACGCGCCCGGCACCCCATGCCCTGTGCAATCTATAGCGGCAACTACATGTCTGTTATGGATTTTTGCATACCAATAGAAGTCGCCCGACACAATATCCTTAGGCAAGTACAAGGCAAAATAATCGTGTGATACTTGCTTCATTTCTTCTTCGGTAGGCAAGATAGCTTGTTGCATACGAAGGGCGTACTTGATACTGGAGGTAATATTGGTGTTTTTGTGTACTAACTCCTCATTCACTTTTGCCAATTCTGCTGTTCTTTGGGCTACCTTCTGCTCCATAGTTTCGTACAGCACAGAGTTCTCAATAGAGATAGCTACCTGCGAACTGAGCATATTCAATACTTCTATGCGGTCACTTGTAAATGCCCCTTCCACTGTGTTATGCTCCATGTAGATTACCATACGCACCTTGCCTTGGTGCATAATAGGGAAGCACAAGAGCGATTTTACATCATTGTGTTGGATGTAAAAATCCATTGAGAAGCGATTATCCTTTTTGGCATTGTGGCACACTATAGTTTCATGGGTACGATACACTTGGCGTATGATGCTCAAGGCTACTCGCTCTCGGTCGTCATTGCTCAAAGGAGTAGGATTTAACACATCAATCTCTTTTTTATCAATATCTGCCTCTACCGCTATGCGCATCTGCCCTTCTACATCTTGGATAAACAAAGTGCGTTCTGCTCCTGCGTTCTCCATGAGTACCATTGCCATGTTGCGCAAAAGCGACTCAAGTTTGATGTCTTGCGAAATAGTTTGTGAGGCTTTCATCACACTCATTAGGTCTAAAGCATTATCTCCATACGAAGAAGTATGCAAAGAATCGTGTTTGATAGTTGCGCCTATAGACAAGGTATTGGTAGTGCGTGTACTTTTTTGCCCAGAAGCAAAGAAGTTTTTGTACTTTTCTTTGAGCTGATCTACCTTCGTTTTGGCACCCCACAAAGTATATGTATAGAGTGCTTTTCGTATATAGACTGCCGCAAAATCTTCTTTTTCGCACATGATGTCTTTCCCTTGATAGCTCAACAGAAAGTTGCCTGCCAATTCATACGCCAAAGCCTCATCTTGAACAAGTTGTTGTTTATTAGCATGGCGAATAGCTTCTGTGTACAACTCCATAGTCCTCATAAAGTTCCCTTCTATGTTTGCTAACTCTGCCTCAATTAGTGTGTAAATGTGCAGTTGGTTTTCAGGGCAATTGTCTACCCACACTTGGAGTTGCTTTTGATTGGTCTGTATCTGTTCCAAAGCACTGGTTATCTCGCCTACTACTTCGCTACCCGCTTTTTGATTGTAAGCATCTATCAACTCATTTACAATTTTAGTAGCCTCTTCATTTCCATGCTCTCGCACTAATCCACAAAGAGCGAGGCTATAGTTTATATTCTGAAAATATGTCCAATCAGCACCAAAAAGAGCTATGATTACAGGCATAGCTTCTATGTTGTGTGTAATGGACGTTTTGTAGTCATTATGATAAATGTACAATCGCGCTTTAAGTGGCTCATACATAGCCTTAAAGATAGGCACTGCTGTAAATGTACTCAAATAAAAGTCCTCATTGAACCCCTCATGATTAAAGTCATATATGCCCTCCGTTTTACCCAATAAGTTTTTTATGAAACTATTAACAACCATTGTAAGTTGCGCAACTGCCCAATTTCCGATGGAGTACTGCATTTTAATGTTTTTATCGGTTTCTTCTTCTATATTGGACAACGGAAATCCAGCCAATAAGCTTTGTCGAACCAATACTCCATGGGCATAACCAACATAACCAAAATTGCCTGATAACAAACTTGCCTCAAAAGCTATTTGAAGGTAAAGCAACATTTCTTTGAAAGGGCGTTTCCAGTGTGCTATAATTGTACCCATCAAGTGATGAACAATACCTTTAGTCTTGGGGTCGTTATAATTAGCATTCAATTCTATAGACATCTGTCCCAACTCATACGCCATATCGTAGTTGCCCATTCCTGCCCCTACTACAGTACCATAAGCGGCATAAGCAAATACAGTTTCAGTCGTGTTGCCATACTCCAAAGCGATATTTACTAATTGGGCAGACGTTAATAAGACAAGATTCATATCGCCCGCCATATAACATGAAGACCAAGCTGTGTAAAGTATCTGTACCGCCTCCAACAATTCTTTATTTTCCATAGTAGGAAGCGTCCTCAAATAGGATACACCTCCATTTGCTTCTAAAACTCCATTTATTTTGGCTACTTCTTGCCCAAAAAGGGCTTGTTTTTCTTCCTCTCGCTCAGGAAGTACTATGTCCAATAACCCTAATGACAAACGGGCTGTATTGATAGCTTCCACATACTTCGCACTACTTTCATACAATACAGTTTTCATGTTGTAAATCTGTATTTTTTGTAGTATTGTGGTTGATTTTGCTATCAATACTTCAAATACTTGTTCAGCCTCATCTCTGTTTCCACTCAAAAACAAAGCATCAGCCAACTGCTTATGCAGTTCATAGTACAAATCAAAATGTGTATGCCAACCAGCCTCGCCCAAAACAGCTATCCCTGCCTTGGCATACACCAACGCGGCACT
>RDXI01000140.1 GCA_004292795.1 Bacteroidota bacterium
CCTCAAGTTCAGCATAGGCTCAAAAATAAATTGCGTTATGGCATAATCTTGTGCTGTAACAAAGTCTTGCACGCCTTGTTGCATCACGCTTGCCTTCGCAGAGGGCTGTATCACCCAACGCCCCAAAACCCACTTGTAGCCTGTGTTTGCATACGCCGTATAGCGTTTGTATAGCCCGCGATTGCGGAAAGAAGGGATAGCTTGCGCCCCTTGTGCCAAATCGCCCCACAAATCCGTATTAAAGTTGCTTACCTGCCGAATAGCCACCACCGACAAATCGTATTTGTTCTTGTCGCGGTTAGGCATAATAACGCGCCCATTTTCGCCCTCTTTCTCTATTTTGCCCAATAATTGCGCCTTGATTTCCGTATAATTTTTCTCAAACGCACTTGTTTGATTGTTTGCCGAGTAGGTTTGCGCTTCATAAATGGCAGGCAAGAAAAGGTATTCTTGAGGCGTTTTGTGCAAAATGTGCGTAGCAGTAAGCTGTATAGCCTTGTTCTTCGACAAGCGATAGGTATAAATCAGGGCTTGCCTAAGCAGGCGAGCATCACTCTGTAGGCGCGTGCTGTAGAGGTTTGTGTTGTTTTGCAACACCTCTGTAGAAGTCCGTATATTTTCCACATCATAACTGCCATGATACTCTATCATCGATTTGGAGGAAAGCGTGTACTTCAGTTCGAGCTTGCCTATGTAGCGGTTGGGCGTTTTGCGGATAGAAAGGCGGTCAGACGTAGAAAAGACCTCATTGTTGAAAGAAAAATCGTTTTGGCTAAATTGTTCCGAAGTGATTTTATCGTGCAGATACAACAAATTAACCTTCACAGACAGGCGTTTGCTTGGCTTGAAGAGCATATTCACACTGTTGAAAAGCGTGTTATTAAAATTATTGCGCTTGGCATCTATGCCCACGCTGAAGTACGTATCAGGAATATAGTGCGGGGCATACATAGCAGGATTTTGCGAAACCTCGTCTGCCACGCTATAGCCCGCATAATCGTAAGGTGTGTTGTTCGTGCCTATGTTGTTGTGGCTCAAGGTAGCAAAGCCTTTGAATTTTTGGGTAATGCCCAATACATTGCTCGAAAAGTCCGTAGCGCGTTGCAAGCGGTCTGATGCAAACGCTCCTAAACCTACCTCTGCACTGCCCGAAAATTTGATGCCTGTTTTTTTCAGAACCAAATTCAAGGCTACTTTTTCGCCACTCTCTACGCCTTTGAGCAAGGGATTTTCTGAATAATTTTCTAAGGCTTGCACTTGCTCCACCATATCCACATCAATATTGCGCGTGCCTATGGCATAACTTTTATCAAATAAATTATCACCGTCAAGATTTACGGTTTCAACAGGTTTGCCATTGTATTTGATTTGCCCTGTGCGGTCATTTACCTCTATGCCCGGTAGTTTTTTGATAATATCTTCTATTTTTTTTTCTGTACCATCGCGGTACGCACTCACATTGTACGAAATGGTATCCTCGCGTTGTTCATAACGCTTCGAGGCTGTAACTACTACCTCGCCTAATGACTCGGTTTCTATTTCCAATACAAAATCATGCGTATAGGTTTGGGTATGCTGATAAGGAGCTACTACAAAATGCGCCTTCTTGTAGCCCATAGCATTTATTTCTACCACAAGGTTAGGGTACGCCTGTTTGGGCTGAAAACTATACGCGCCATTCGTAGCAAAGAAAAACTCTTTGAACTGAAAGGCACTGACAGAATCCTTTAAAAGAATTTGTGCATTGCTGATAGGCTCGCCTGCCGTATTATGTACTTTGCCACTTATCGTTTGGGCGACACCCACCGATACGCCCAACACGCACAAGGCAATCCATGATAGGAATACTTTTATCATATCTCGAAAAGGAAAAAAACGCGTTGTACGCGCTGTGTAGGCAAGCTTTTTTAGAGGCACTAATCACCTTCTATTTCTATGCCGTTTATTTGTAATTCAGGATAAAATATCTCGATAGAATGGTTTTGCAATTTCATTTTGCTACCTTTTAAATCATCATCAGTACGCATTTTATGAACTATTTTATCAACCGTTTCTTTGTGTTTTGTTACGTATGTAGCCCAATCCATGTAGCTATTTTTAGAAACGTCTGCGTATTTGAACGTTCCTTTGTAGGCAAGGTCAAGTTTCACAGCACGCCAAGATACAAAGCCATCTGTAGTTTTGGCTTCGAGTATCAACCCTGGCAACCCGCCCAATTTCCAAGGACCATCAGAAACAGGAATTTCAGGTGCGTAAAATACTTTGTACTCCCTACCTCTGAAGGTAGTTTTGGCAGACAAACATTTGCGCTTCAAGATGGTAGCCGTATCAGACAACAACTCCCACTTAAAATTATGCAAAGAATCCTTTACAAAAAAATCTTTGCTAATATATTTTTCATTGTTATATAAAACACCTTTTTTTTTATTTTTTATCAATGGAGCAATACCTGAAAGAGAAGCCTTACCTTTATAGGCTGAAATTGAATCGGCAACCCAAGTTTCATAATAACTTGTTGCATTATTAGGTGTCCATTTTTGTTCGTACTCCACCAAAATAGATTGCGCCACACCCATTGAGTAAGGCAAGAGGAAAAATAAAAATACTACAAGGTGTTTCATACGAGGCTATGCTTTTTTGATGTGCAAAATAAAGGAGAAAAACCCACTTTTCCAAAAAGCAGGCGAGTTTTTTTAGAAAAAAAATGATGATTAGGTACTAATCAATCTCTATTTCTAATCCGTTTATTTGGACTTCTGGATAAAATATTTCTAAGGAGCCTACTTGATATTTTATTTTAGCACCTTGACCTTTTAAGGCTTGATTAGAGCGTATTTTGTATATTTTTTTATCAAGGTCTTGTTTGTAGGATTCAGTATATGCTTTCCAATCCAAATAAGTGTGTTTAGAAATGTTTTGAGGAGTATAACTCCCTTTGTAGGCAAGGTCGAGCTTTGTAGCACGCCAAGATATGAAACCATCTGTAGTTTTGCCTTCGAGTATCAATCCTGGCAAACCACCCAATTTCCAAGGACCATCAGAAACAGGAATTTCAGGGGCATAAAATACTTTGTACTCCCTACCTCTGAAGGTAGTTTTAGCAGAAAAACATTTGCGCTTCAAGATAGTAGCCGTATCAGGCAATAATTCCCACTTAAAATTGTGTAGCGAGTCCTTTACATGATATCTTACGCCATCAACTGAAGATGGTTCTATGCGATACGAAAAACCTTTCTTTTTATGTTTTAAAAAAGGAACTTCGTTCAAATGCGCCCTTTCATTGTTGTCATTTGCTATCATAGTGCTAATAGAGTCTGTTATCCAAACATCAAAATGATTGATGATGTTGTGTGAGGAGCGTATTTCTTCATACTCTACGAATATAGACTGCGCCACACCCATCGAGCAAGGCAAGAGGAAAAAGAAAAATACTACAAGGTGTTTCATATGGGCTATGCTTTTTTGATGTGCAAAATAAAGGAGAAAAACCCGCTTTTCCAAAAAGCAGGCGAGTTTTCTTAAAAAATGATGATTAAGTACTTACTCACCCACCACATCTATACCCTCCGATTGTGCAGGGTGGAATAACTCGATAGAAGGTTGTTTGTACTTCGTAGATGTTCCTGTTGGTAATACTTCCTTGTTGGAGCGCAAACTATGGATAAATTTATCCAATGCTTCCGCATATTGTTTGGTGTATGTTTGCCAACTTATATAAGTATGCTGTGAAACATCTATATACTTTATGCTACCCGTATAGGCAAGGTCAAGTTTCATAGCACGCCATTCTATGAAGTCATCAGTTGATTTTACTTCTAATATCAACCCAGGCAAGCCACCAAATTTCCAAGGACCATCAGAAACAGGTATTTCAGGGGTATAAAACACTTTGTATTCCCTACCTCTAAAAGTAGTTTTGGCAGACAAACATTTGCGCTTCAAGATAGTAGCCGTATCAGGCAATAACTCCCACTTAAAATTATGCAAAGAGTCCTTTACATAAAACTTGGTGCGGTGATACTTTTCTGTATCATATAAAAAGCCCTCTTTTTTCTTTTTTACAAAAGAAGTTTCTTTCAGATTGCCATGTCTGCCCTTGTATGTGGTAACAGAGTCAGTAATCCACGTATCTAAATAATTTACTGTTCTTTCCACTCCCCTTATTTCTTCATACTCTACGAATATAGACTGCGCCACACCCATTGAGTAGGGCAAAAGGAAAAATAAAAATACTACAAGGTGTTTCATACGAGGCTATGCTTTTTTGATGTGCAAAATAAAGGAGAAAAACCCGCTTTTCCAAAAAGCAGGTAAGTTTTTTAGAAAAAAACTTGATGATTAGGTACTAATCAATCTCTATTTCCATACCATTTACTTGGGTTTCTGGATGAAATATCTCCAAAGAGGTTACCTTATATTTTATTTTAGCACCTTTAAAGGCTTTATTAGTGCGTATTTTGTATATTTTTTCCTCAAGGTCTTTTTTGTAAGCTTCAGTGTACGCCTGCCAATCCAAATAAGTATGTTTAGAGATGTTTTGACATTTGTAGCTTCCTTTGTAGGCAAGATTGAGCTTTGTAGCACGCCATGATGCAAAACCATCAATAGTTTTGGCTTCGAGTATCAACCCCGGTAACCCTCCCAATTTCCAAGGACCATCAGCAACAGGAATTTCAGGAGCATAAAATACTTTGTATTCCCGCCCTCTGAAGGTAGTTTTGGCAGACATACATTTGCGCTTCAAGATAGTAGCCGTATCAGGCAATAATACCCACTTAAAATTATGTAGTGAGTCCTTTACATGATATTCTATCCCATCAACCGAAGATGCTTCTATGCGATACGAAAAACCATTCTTTTTATGTTTGAGATAAGGAACCTCGTTTAGATGAACTCTATCATTATCACTATTCGCTATCATAGTACTAATAGAGTCTGTTATCCAAACATCAAAATGATTGATGATGTTATCTTCGTGCAGTATTTCTTCATATTCAACGAATATGGACTGTGCATTGGTTTTTGAGAAACCAAGCAAGAAAATAAAAAGTATACAATATTTCATAAACATAACGTATTTTATTTAAATTATTTTTTATATTATATACTAAGCCTGTAAATCTTTAATTTACAGGCTTAAGAACTTTCGAAAATAACTACAACATACTTATAAGCTGATCACAAGCCTCTGCATCAGTACAAGTACAACTAACAGTAATAGTTATTGTCTTACCATAGCCCTTGTTTTGATCACCAGTTACTGTAGTTACGCTACATGAACCGTTAGGCTTCACAGCCTCTTCGATTTTCTGAACCGTAGGTTCTTCGTTGTTTTCGATAGTGTTCGCCATAGCGAAAGATGCGCTTACAAGGAAGCACAAGGTCAAAAATGCCTTTTTCATAAGGTTGTTGGTATGGGGTAGATTGGTTAGTTGAATAGTAATGCCAAGTTCCGCCTTGCCTGCCCCCATATTGCAGGTGTTGGTTTCAATCGGTGTGCAAAGTAAGAAAAAGGAATCGATAACACCAAATTTAAATCAAAAATAATTTTTGTAGGCTGTGTTTTGCTACACAAAGTGCTGAAAATCAATATTTTAGCAAGGGCTGTTTTTTCACCTTTTGGTTGCTTTAAATTGGGCTATTCTATAATTGTTCGTATATTTGTTGCAAATAAAAATAACATATACAAATCTTGCTAATGCTGAAATAAAAATTAACTTACCTACAAAAATACCACAGGGAAATATTTGGTATTTGTATCAGTATGCAAAAACGTTTTATGAGCAAATTTGTAACACAAACATTCCTATTTATGCGCCCACCGTAGGCGAGTTGTTTTTTCAGATTATGCGTAAAATAGGCGTTTTTTTTCGCTTATAACGCGCAAACAAGAATATCCTATATCCCAAAACTAAAACTAACCTTGTACGCCCAATTATTCCCAAATTTTTCTCTGTCGCGGTGTGCGCCATAACGCAAGAATGCCCCGCCTCCTATGCCCACTTTGAGCGTTTTTTTGAAGCGCGTTTTGAGGACATCATTTATCATAAAACCCGACTCCCAATACGGCTTGCGAAGCGTTTTAGTTTCTATGCCTATGTGTGCCGTAGCGTTGCGCAAATTGCCCCAGCCTATATTGTGATGCAAAATAGGCACAGGTTGAAACCAAGAATAAGGTGACTTGAAAAGCAATTTTTTGAAATTGTGCCTCAAAAAAATATACGTAAACCTATCCATCAAAAACTCATACGTTCCCATAGCTTGAAAATAATTGGCAACCATAGGAGGCGAAGTCTTGCCTTCCCCTTGCCCATTCCAAAGAGCTTGATAAGGCATTTGTCCTTTGCTCCAGCCGAGCCAAAGCTCGCCATGCGTAATGCCTAAGTGCCTGAATGTATGCTCGTAGGCAAGCCTTGCCTCCCATTTGCCATACCGAAAATCGCTCCCCAAAGCACGCACTCCTTGCGTGTAGCTAAGGTAAAAAGTAGGATAGAGGCGTTTTGCCAAAGCCCACAAATTGTCTAAACGCAAATAACGCGCTCCCCAAAAATAATTGAGCTGAGAATTTACTTCGGTCATTTGATAATGATGCGTATAAATATTTGTTACGCCATTTTCGCCCTGCATCAAGAAATAATAGTCATAAGTAGGCAAGACGCGCTTTGTTCTGAAACTCGTTTCTACCCTAAAATTTTGCAACACGCGCCCCTGCGCCTTTAACTCAAATAAGCGCACTTTATCCATTCGAGAAGTAAAAAAATCACGATTAGGCGGAAAAACAATCGCCATATTCGCCTCCGAAAAACGCACTCGAGCAGGTTCTTGCACATCACTCACATAACGCGCCGAAACCGAAGCATCAACGGCAGGCAAGGGGCGATACTGTGCCGAAAAACCATACTTAAAATTGCCATCTCTTGTGCCATAATCCAAGTATGCACCCAAGTTGTATTTTTTGGAAAATAGCGAATTGGTTACGAAGCCCACTCCCAAACGAATAAACTCATACCGATTGAAGTTGAAGGCGTGGCGCAAATCAAAATCCATTTTCCAGCGCGGAATAGGCACACGCGCCAAAGGCAAATGCTGTGCGAAGGCAAGCCGTGAGTCAAACCTTGCCTGCTTGCCTACCGTATCCAAAGAGGCGTAGGTCTGCAAAGCTCGCCTACTAAGCGAGTCGCGCCTGTAGTTCGCCCAAAAATCGTGTGTTTGCTGATGTGCTTCGGGGCTTACCTGTAGCATCACATCTCGAAAAGTAGCCCATCGTGGTTTTTGCTTAAAATCAAGGTCGTTTATATGGGTGCGCCATTGTGCCAACATACACCTATTGCCCATTTTCACACGCCTCAAAACCAACTCCAAACGTACTTCTTGCGGAAACCAATATTGTTTGTTTACCCATTCATAGCGTTGCGCCAAACGAAACCCTAACCCGACTTCCTTTTCAGGCAAGGCAGACTCTATTTCTATGCTTTGAATGGCAAAAGTACGGCTATGCAAAGCAATGCGCCCTTGCAATCCATCAAAAAATTTATGTGGAACAGGCTTAAAGGCAATCCAAAAAATCGTATCGGGTTTTACCAAAACCGTATCCTCTATAGCAAACACATAGCGTTTTTGCGCTTCGGGACTGATAGGATTGAGATATTTTCTATTCAAAAATGTCAAATAATCCTCATAAAAATTCAGTAATTGCGCTTGTGTGCTAAGTGCCAAATATTGCGGATTTTGGAAACCACTAACACGATTAGCAAGAATTTTCTCGGTTTGAAAAGTAGGCGTTCTGCGTTGAAAATTTGTAACTGTTTCCGCCAAAAATAAATAGTTGTGTTGCATAAACATCGCTATTTTGTACTTAGCCGAGTCCTTGCGGGCAGGCAAGGCTATTTTTTGTGCAGGTTCAAGGTCAATCTGAAATCTATTGTAACTATTGTAGCTATAAAAAGGAATATTTTTAGGATTATGCAAGGCTCTGTTGCGCAAGGCTTTTTGTATCAAAGCGTGTGCAGGATTGTAGGCAAGGACAGCATTAGGCTGATACACAGGGAACACAAGCGAGGTAGGATTGGGCGAAAGCGGAATACGCAAAACACGCTGTAAGGGCTGTAAATCTTCAGGCGCATTGACCACATACAAAAAGTCCTCATACCCAACATGTGTAAATGCTACTTGCTCTACTGATGTTTGCATAGTGAAGTCAAACCTACCATCAAAATCAGTATTTCCACCCATAACCCCTTGATTGACAACGATATAAGCAAAAGGCAATGGCTCGCCTGTGCGTGCATCAACTACAGTGCCTTGCAACCGTATAGGCGTTTGGGCTTGTAGCCAAAAAGAATTTAAAAATAAAAATGTAAGTAAGCAACAACGCATAGAATTGAATTTCGAGGCGCAAATATACGCCTTTTCTATGCAACGAACTTGCAAATAACAGTCCAAGTTTTAGGAGTTTTGCTATGAAAAAACATAAGAAAAAGTAAAATTTCAATAAATAAACTATATATACATATTAGTTTTATACGTTTGTTTTTTACTGCAATTTTATATAAATATTCTAAGATTTACTGTTGTTTTTTAAAGTTTTTTTGTTTTTTGCTATAAAATATTACATCTATTTTGCTTGTTATTTATCGTACAAAATAAACACATTGACCTCTATATTATGTCTTTCGCCCCTTCAAAATCACTTTTTATCGAAAAAATTACGTGTGTATGAAACTATCTATTTATCTTTGCGTAAGTTATTCAAGTAAGTGATACAAACACATCTTGTACGCATACCTAAACAATCCATTTATGATTTCCTATACCAACGTTGCTTTATTAGCAAACAAACACCTCAACGATAAAAGCGTGGAATATATTCCACAAATTACGTTTGACGAATCGGCAGGTCTTCTACGCATAGAAGGCGAGTCATACCACGAGTATGCTATTGAGTTTTTTAAGCCCGTATTCGAGGGCTTAGAGGATTTTGTAACCAAATACCCCACGCGAAAACTTACTTTAGAGTTCCGCTTGAGCTATTTCAATACCAGCACAGCACGCCGTTTTTTGGAGATTTTCCAATTCTTGGAAGAGCATTATCAAAAGGGCGGACAGGTTTCTGTAAAATGGTACTATGAAGATGATGATTTCGACATCTTTGATAGTGGTATGGAGTACGCACTCCATGTTTCGTATGATTTCGAATGTTTGCCCCTATAACACCCAAACTTGCCTACACAGGCAAGGACAGCGTTCTGTTTCCTCCAAGAAACAGAACGCTTTTTTTTCCGCTAAAAAAATAGTAAACCTTCACCTCCAATGCTATTGAGCTAAGGAATTTTAGACGCGATTAAATGTGAGTTCGGAATTAGATTTAAATATAAAATATTGTAAATCAATGGATTGAATAGGCTTGCTCCAGCGGGGCAACATCTATGCGCTATTGAGATGTCGCCCCGCTGGGGCTTTGGAAGACTTAAACCGTTGTGCTACAAAGATGTCGCCCCGCTGGGGCTTGTATATAACCTTTTTATTTCCGAACTCACGTTAAAAAATCCTGTAAATCTTGTTAATCCTGTCTTCTGTTTGTTAGCTTAATAGCATTGCGCTCATCTCTCATCTCTCACCCAAGTTTCCAACAATGCTTCCATCTCCAACAGATGCGCAAGCGTTTTTTTCGTGTCCTTGCGTATCAGAAAAGTTATTTGAAAGCCATCGCGCCAAATAGTTTTGAGCGTATATTTTTCGGCTTGATAAATAGGAGGCAATAAAGCAGGGTTTTCTTGCTTCGAAGCCGTGATGTAAATATGCTTTTCCTCGCCTCGGTCTGTTTTGAGCCAAAGCAGGGTAGGGGAGGCGTGGTTCCAAACCTGAAACGTAGGCAAGAGGCGCATCTTGAACGGGTAATGCTTGCCTACCCAACGCTCCAGCACAGACGACTGCGCGTCCTCAAATGTGAATGTATAAGTGCGCAAACGCGCCTTTTCCTCTTGCCAAACGTAGGCAAGGGCTTCAGCCAACCGCAAACTATCAGTAGGAGAGGGGGCAGGCGAGAAAGGCAGGTATTGCGTGGTTTGTCCCAAAGCGCGTTGGTCGAGCAGGCGAGTCAACTTGCCTACCCGTGCAGGCAAGATATGCAACAAATTGCGATGCAAACCCGCAAAATGAACCGTATCTTCGGGCTGAATGTGCAGGCAAGTATAAACGTTGGTACGTGCCAAAAATGCCCGAATATACGCGCCTTGCCTACCCTGCCACACCGAGTCAGGTGCGACAACGCCCACTTCAAGCACCTTGCCTAAAGCCTTCTGTTTGGCGTATAGAAAAGCAACACGCTTATTTTTACAGTTTGAAAGCGTGCATAACAAAAACAAAAATAATAACAAATGTATGTTTGCCTTCACACTATTTAGGGGCGATTGCCAACAATATTTTCCACGCTAAGGCTACCTTATTTTCTGCCAAATACCGTTTAGCAAGCGTATGCACATCAAGGTATTGCAATTCTTGTTGTATGATTAGCATTTCCGCGCTATTTTTAAAGGCTTCGAGTTCGGCTTCGGTAGGCAAGGTTTCCACATTGCCCAACTTGCCTAAGTTGTTGCCTGTCAAGACATTACTCAAGCGGATAGCATCAGGAATTTGGTCTATGCCAATGCCCTTTTTCACCAAAGGCTTTTCTACTTCGAACAAAGCACCACTTGCGCGACAATACCAATCGCCACCCAAACGCGCCACAAGGTCTATTTTCCGCACATCAATTCCGCCCTTGTCATTCAAAACGCTTTCGTGAATATGCGCTAATACTACTTCGCACACAATCAAATTGCCCGCGCCTCCTTCCGTACCCGTTTCTATGATTTGCAAAACTTTGCACTCGAAAGACACAGGCGACTCCAACACGCGAGGCGGTTTTACCAAAGAAGAAGGCACTTCCGTTAAACCCGCTTTCACAAATTCATTCACGCCCTTATCGTATTCGGTGCTGGCAAGCGACATTTGCTCCACCATCGAAAAGTTCACAGCATTGATAACCACTTCGGGAACTTCGCGGACATTCTCAAGCGTGTGCTTGGTGGTGTTGTCGCGCACTCGGCGGGCAGGCGAGAAAATGAGGATAGGCGGATTTGCGCCAAACGCATTGTAGAAGCTGAAAGGGCTAAGGTTCACATTGCCTTGCGCATCAATCGTACTTGCAAAAGCGATAGGGCGAGGCGCGACTGCACCCAATAAAATTTGGTGAAATTCTACTGTGCTTACTTCTTTAGGATTGACTGTTTTCATGGCGTTGGTTTAGAAATACAAACCTGTTTCGGCTATAGATTTGAGCAAGAGGTCTTTCGGTGAGAGTTTGATGTCTTGGGGCGGAATGAGCCAATCGATGTTCGCAGTGGCATCATTGTAAATCACACCCGCTTCAGACGAAGGCGCGTAGAAGTTATCACACTTATACAAAAGCTCGGCAGTTTCGCTCAAAACCACAAAGCCATGCGCAAAGCCTGTGGGAATAAAAAACTGCTTTTTGTTTTCGGAGGAAAGCTCTATGCCAAAATATTGCCCATAAGTAGGCGAGTTTTTGCGTAAGTCTAACGCCACATCATACACCACGCCTTGCACCACACGCACCAACTTCGATTGGTCGTTGGGGGGCAGTTGGCAGTGCAACCCACGCAAAACGCCATAATGCGAAAAAGAGTGATTGTCTTGCACAAAAGGGCGCGAAAAGCCTGTAGCTTCCTCAAAAGTGCGTGCATTAAAACTTTCGTAAAAGTACCCACGCTCATCATGAAAGAGGCGCGGTTCGAATATCCAAAGTCCCTCAATGGGCGCGGTTGTATAAGGCATTGTCAAATATAATTTGATAAGGCGCAAATATAGCAACAAAAAATGAAGGTATTGTTTTTTGGCTAAGAAACCGATAAATTTAATGCACTGCTTAGGTGTGTTTCTTAGGCAATAAAACCCCAAAAAACCTAACGGATTTTCTTACACAACAAACCCAAAAAACCTAACGGTTTTTTTAGGCAATAAAAACCCAAAAAGCTGTTAGGCTTTTTGGGGGAAGTGCAGGCTTAGAAGCCTGCAAAATCATCAAAACCGCCTTCGTCACCATAGTCGTCATAGTCGTCTTCTTCATCATCGAAGCTGTCGAAGTCTTCTATGTCTTCCAAGTCTTCCAAATCTTCGAGATCTTCCATTTCTTCGAAGTCTTCGTCATCATACCCGTCGTCGAATTCGTCGTCGAACTCGTCATCAAAGTCGTCTTCGTCCTCTTCTTCTACGTCAAGGTCATCATCAAACGCGCAATGGATCTTCTGCACGTAGGGATTGTTGAACAATAGGTGGACACTGTTTTGAGATAGTAGTAGTAGTTCCTGCTTCATACAACGTCTTGTTAGTTGATATTATGCCTGTTTGTAGGTTTTACAAAGCGGTGCAAAAGTACGAATTTTACTACTTTCCAAAAATTTTTTTTTCTTTTTTTATTACAGCGTAATGTATCTTATTGATTATGAGTGTTTTGAATAACCTTCTCTAAGGCAGAAGCGGGGCAAGATGCACACCCTTTGGCACATTTTTTTGTGCTATCAGGTAAAAAGAGTCGAAAAACGCCCTTGCCTAAGTAGGCAAGCGACAGGGCGAACAGCCCAAAAACAAGCCAAGATTGCCACATAGGTCTTAGAATTTTCGGCTGTAGGTAAGAACACCTTGCAAGATGCTGTGTTTTGAAACACTGTAAGGCGAGTCGCCTACTTCAACACCATTGGAAGTCAAATAACCGCCATAGCCATTTGCACCAAAATTGGTGGAATAAGGCTGATACGCACTCTTGAAGGTAGTATTCACAAGGCTGATGTCGATGGTGTTTTTGTCAAAAGCAAACCCAAAACCACCCGTTATTTGTTGCAAAGAGCGGTCTAAACCGTCTAAGTTCTGCACAGGGTTAGGCTGATAAGCATAGCCACCACGCAAATAGAACTTCTCATAACGAAATTCCGCGCCTCCTTTGTAGTTCAGCACGCCCTTATACACATTGCGAATAGTCGTATTGTCATCTGTGAAGAGGGTTGCATCATCATAGTCGCGTAGGTTCATATTGTTGTAACCCACATATTCCACTTCTGCCGTGAGGAAGCCATATTTTTTGATAAATACAGCCACGCCAGCATTGGCACGCATGGGAGTTCGTAAGTTGTAGGTATAAGAACCCTCAGGGGCAGAGGCACGTTCTTCTGTGTAGCTACCTGTTCGCAGCGAAGTAACATTCACAAATGTATTGCCATACGTTTCTTGCATACTGAAAGACGTAGGCGCGGTAAAACTCACGCCAATACGAAGCAAATTGATAGGTCTTGCCACAAAGCCCAACGTAAAGTTGATGCCCGTGCCTTTTACTTGCAAAGTATCATACGCTGTAAATTTCTGAACAATCCAATTCGGCACATCAGAACTTTCTTTGTAAGTGGTGTATTGTTTGTGATTGATGGTTGTCATACCTGCCGAAAAGCCAAAATAGAACTTATCTGCTATATTGCCTCCAAAAGCAAAATTCCATTGATATTGCCCGCCTCGCGTTTCTATAACGCCCTCTTGTAGCATATTGCCCGCCAAACGCTCGCTGGTAGTGCGCATAGGGGAATAATATTGCGTGGGATTGTTTACATCTACAAGAAATAAAATGGATTGATACAAAGGGCGTAGATAAGCCACCGTACCTGTATTGAAATCAATAGGGTTTTGAAATTGTCTTTCGTGTATGCCCCACGCTTGGGCGCAATAGCTATCGGTCATGGAGTTTTGACTATTTGTGCCTTTGAAGCCGAGCATACCTTGAAAATTGTTGGCACGCGTAACAGATAGCCCAAAACTGCCACCGCGCCACGTACCGCTCCCTTCGCTGTCTTCGTCTTGTGGCTTCAGAGTAATAGCGCCCGCTATGTGATTGAGGTTGGTCAAGCCTCTGCCATTGCTTACATTGGGGTTTGTGTTTGTTTGTTGGGTGAAATAATCCGTTTTTGTACCCGCGTTTCCGCCTCCAATGCCAATGGTAAACATAGATTTTCCAAAAAAGCCCAAGCCTGCAGGGTTGCCTGTGATGTTGCTTATGTCGCCTCCTACTGCTGTTTGCGCCCCGCCTACGGCTTGTATTCTGGAGCTTCCCATAGTGGAGGTAAGGCGCGAATAACGAAATGCGTCTTCATAATAACCCAAGCCGAGTGTTTGGGTTTGGGCTTGCACCCAAGTAGGCAAGCCGATTATAAGTGCCAAAAATAACACCAAGCACGTTTTTCTTTGCATATCAAGTGGTTGAATAAGATACTGAAATACAAATATAGGGCTATGCGTTGTATTTACAAAAAAAGTACACACATTAACGCGTCTTTAACGACTTTGTGTCTATGCCATATTTCAGAAAACTTTGTGCATCTTTGCGCTTATATGGAGCAGGCAAGTATAGAAAACCTCGAACATTTATTATTTTCTACTGATGAAGCTAACCGCATTTTGGCATTGCAGATTGCCGAAGGCTTGGAAATGCACGACCTCAAACAAGACATAGAAGCGTGGATACCTTTTGTGCGTGCAGAAAAGCCCGAAAATGCAACCTTGCACAACGTCCCTTTTTTCTTGAGCGAAATGGTAGGAATACACATAGACCAAAAGAAAATACGGCAAATCCCAGCGCGTGGGTGGCATTTTTTCAAGAGATTGGAGCGCGTGAGTTTTCAAAATGCAAAAATAGAAGACTTGCCTACCGATATGCTCTCGGCAAAGTGGCTCAAAGTCTTGAATTTGGGTTATTGCCAACTGCCCCACGTTCCCGACATTGTAGGCAAGTGGCAATACTTGGAAGAACTGAATTTGTTTTGCAATGGTTTGGAAGTCTTGCCTGCCTCGATGTGCTACGCGCCTCGCCTCGAAAAGCTCCTTCTTTCAGCCAATTATTTGCTCGAACTGCCCAAAGAAATAGGCAAGCTCGCCCAGCTCCAAAACCTGCAATGTGATGGCTCGCTATTGGCAAAACTGCCCGACTCTTTCAAGGATTTGCAACAACTAAAAACCCTAACGTTGAGCAATGGCGCATTGGAAGATGTGGCGGATTGGGTAGGCGAGCTGAAAGCCTTGACACACCTCGATTTGAGTAGCAACCGCATCAAACACTTGCCTGATTCTATCGGCAATTTGCCTCATTTGGTTGAGGTATATTTGTCCAAAAATGGCTTGGAAGCCTTGCCTGAAACAGTAGGCAAGTGGCAAAACTTGCGTGTGCTGTATGCGAGCCAAAACAAACTAACGTCCTTGCCTGATGCAGTAGGCGAGTGGCAAGACTTGCAAACTGTAGCATTGGGTGGCAATGCGTTCAAAACATTGCCTACTGTGGCGGGAAGTTGGCGCAACTTAGAGCTTTTAGACCTGCAAAATGGACAAATGGCGGACTTGCCTACTCTGTGCGAAAATTGGCAAAACCTCTCGAAAGTGTATCTCAATGGCAATCAATTTCAACGCTTGCCCGAAGTAATGTCGACTTGGCAAAACCTGACGTATCTGAACCTCGACCAAAACGAACTAACGGGCTTGCCTGCCTTTGTAGGCAAG
>RDXI01000141.1 GCA_004292795.1 Bacteroidota bacterium
AGGCGAGCTTGAGAGCGTAGCCGAAAACCGCATCGAGGTTATCTTTCCTACTCATTTGCAGGCAAGCGTCATGCGTGCTTTGCGAGAGGCGCACCCTTACGAAGAAGTTGCCTATTACCTGCACACGCTTGAGAACCAACACCAAGAACTCGGTTCTGGCGCGATAGGTGTCTTGCCTACTCCTATGCAAGAAGGCGCGTTTTTGGCTTACCTGAAAGAGCGCATGAACTTATCGTGCATTCGCCATACGGCGTTTGTAGGCAAGGAAGTAAAAACGGTAGCCCTTTGTGGCGGAACGGGCAGTTTCTTGTTGAATAATGCCATCAGGCAAGGCGCAGATGTGTTCGTGTCGGCAGATTTTAAGTACCACGAGTTTTTTGATGCCGATAATCGAATTATGATTGCGGACATTGGGCATTACGAAAGCGAAATTAGCACAACTGTTTTGCTACGCGACTTCTTACAGGCGCGTTTCGAAGCCTTGCCCCTGCACATCACTACAGTTAATACCAACCCTATACAATATTTTTAGGGTATATAAAAAAGCACCTTCAAAATTGTTGTGGTTTGTGAGGACACAAACCACAGCGAAGTGACAAAAAAAGGCTACCCTTTCGGACAGCCTCATCTTTTATCTTTCATCTCTTATCTTTCATCTCTCAACTTTCATCTCTCAACTTTCTTACATTCCCCCGATAATCATGCGCCTATTATTGCCTTTGTTCGTGATAGGGTTAGCGATTTTGCTCAACGAATACGTGAAACTCAACATCACATAACGCCCTAAGGAATTGATGGTTTCCTGTTGCAACGAGTTCGCATTGACCGCTTGAGTCGCGCCTACGTTTTGGTTCAAGGCATTGACCAAAGAAAGCTTCATTTCGCCCTTGCCATTCTTCAACACAAGAGCCGAAAACGACACATTCAACATGGGCAATTCCTGATAAAAATCGTTGGTAAGGCTTCGATAAATCATATAATTCAAATTCGAACTCAACCAAGCGCGAGGCGTAAAGTTTAAGTTAGTCGTAACGCCGTAAGTTTCATTCAAAAAGCGTTGATTTTGCTGTGCATTGAAGTCATAGCTTGTTTGTTGATGCGTCAGATTAGCCGTAAAAGCAATGTCCCACACTTCTTTGATGTTGAACTCATAGCGCAAATTTCCGCCTATGTTTTGCTGATGAATATAGCTCTCCAAGTTATTCAACAAGTTGATGCTACGGTTGTAGCTCGTATTGATGCCTGTATTGAAACGGCTGTTTAGCTTCTGTAGGCGCATACCAAAGTTCATGAAGCTGGAAAGGTTCAACATTCCTCGCGTGTTTACGGGTTGCGTAGTGCGCACCAAGTTTTCCGAAATAGTCTGCGCGTTTACAATGCTATTGGCAGTATAAAGTCCATTCACAGCCACAAAAAAGTTCGTGAATTTGGTCGGGTTGAACATCATAAAGTTCAGCGAACCCCTGTGCGTGTATTGCGGGCGCAAGTCAGGATTTCCCATCGAGATATTGAGCGGGTCTGTATTGTTGATAACGGGCTGTAGTTGTTGCACCGAAGGCTCGCGCACACTCGTTGCGTAGTCAAAATTCAGGTTCTTCGTTTGCGCGAAGGAGTATTGAAAAGAGGCATTAGGCAAGGCATTTTCGAACTTCCTGCTTACCTCCGTTTGATTGCTCAAAACGCCCTTCAGGTCGGAAAACTGCCCGCTCAAGCCCACCGTGAAGTTGTATTTTTTCCTATTCACACGCACATTCGTTCCCACGCGGTTGTACTGAAAGGTATTGTCAAACGCATTGCTCAAAAGGTTGTTCAGCGTCCTTTGCTCGCCTGCCACATCAAACACCTCGCGCTTCGATTCGTTCAAATTGCGCTGATATTGATGGTTGAGTTCGAGGTAAATTTTCTTGCCTAATGGCTCGGTATAGGACGACCTCACGCTGTAGGTTTGGGCATAATTGCGTTGCTCGCTCAACTGGTTCAAGTCCAACACAAACGCAGGATTGAAAAAGGTATTCAAAGACTGTAGCTCGCCATCTTGGTTTTGGTCGTTGGCAGTCGCGCCAAGCGTAGTAGAAAAAGTACGCCCTTTTTTCTTGAATTTATGGCGGAACAAAAGGCTTGTATTGTAGGAAAGCGTTTTCGCTATGTTCTGATTGTCGCGTCTGTTTTCGTTTTGCAAGGTGTTGTTATTCAACAATGTACGCACAAAACTATTCACGTTAGCCGTATTGTCCGCATAGCTTCCGCTTGTAGTCAGTTTCAAGGAATTAAGCGAGTCGAGCTTGTAATCCAATGTCAAATTAAGCCTGTGATTGATGTTATTGGCGCGTTGATTGGTCGTTTGATTGCTTGTGTAAATAGTATTAGGCAAGAAGTTTTCGCTGTATTGCGTTTTGTCTATCGTGTTGTTCGAGTTCGTGATAAAATAACTGCCGTTTGCCTCGAACTTAGGCGAGAATTTGCGGTTAAAGTTCAACCCGCCTGCTATATTGCGCAAGAAACCGAAGTTATTGCCTCCATTGCCAAAGCCATTGATAGGCAAGGGCATATTATTGAGGCTCTCACTGTCGAAAGTCATAGTGCGCATACCGCCTCCGCCATTGCCGCGCATACCGCCTGTAAATTCAAAGAAATCAGAAAACGAAAAACCTGCTTGATTGACGTTGTTGCCCATACCCAATACAGAAAATTGGTTTTGATTCTTGAAGGTATTCAGGTTTATCTTGCCTTCGTACCTGCCTTGACTGTTATCGTCCAAACCTCCGCCTGCGGTAAATTTGCCAAAAGACATTTGTTTGTCTTTGTTTTTGGTTTCAAGGTTGATAGTTTTGGTTTTTTGCCCATCATCAATGCCCGAAAAAACAGCTTGGTCAGACTTTTGGTCGAACACTTGTATCTTTTCTATAGCATCAGCAGGCAAGTTTTTAGTCGCGGTTTTCGGGTCATTGCCAAAAAATTCCTTGCCATTCACGAGGACTTTCTGCACATTTTGTCCTTGCGCTTTCACATTGCCTTCGCTGTCCACTTCCACCCCTGGGAGCTTTTTCAAAAGTTCTTCTACCGAAGAATTAGGGCGCGTTTTGAACGAACTTGCATTGTATTCTACCGTATCTTTTTTGATAGTGATAGGCTCTTTTTCAGCCGTAAGCACCACTTCTTTGAGCGTGATAGGCTTCATTTTGATAGTGCCAAGGTCGAGGTCTTGCTTGGCATCTATGGTTTGATGATAAGGCTCAAAGCCCACATACGTGATTTTAAGCAGGTAAGGCATTACATCGATGCCCTTAAATTCAAACGTGCCATTGTCTTCGGTACTGCTGAAATGCACCAACGTAGAGTCGGCAGGTTTCAATAACATAACGGTTACGAAAGGGATAGGCGCGTTGCTACTATCCGCCACGATGCCTTTCAAGGTGAAGCGTTGAGCAAAACTTGCCTGCCCCAACACACACAACAAACAGAGTAAAAGTAATTTTTTCATCTTGGTTATATTTGTGTGCAAAACTACTGTTCTCTTACTGCAAAAAAATCTAACAAGCGTTAAAGTATGTTAAAAAGTGTTAGGGAAAATTCCTATCTTTGCACCAATCGTCAGCTATTCGATTGTTTTGAGCCGTATCGAGAATGGTGTCTTACGAAATATGGTACGGTTTCATGTCCATACACATTGTGGCAAAATAGTTTGCAGGAAAACAGTGTGAGGTGCAAGCCTCATACAGCCCTTGACGTGCTTGCGAGCAAGCAGATACCGCCTCTGACGAGAGTGCTTACGTTTGCTCCCCATGGCAAGGGTGTTTTCCTTTTTTTGGTTTTTTCAGCACATTTTTTATAATAGCCATGTTTAATTTTTCCAAAAAGAAACCCTCCTTCGAGAAAGTCTTTCAAGTGCGCCCCAACCAAATAGGTTGCTTGTTCAAAAACAATGTGTTGCACGAAAAACTTGCACCCGGCACGTATAGATACGAAGACGAAAAAGGCGAATATGCCCTCTTGCCTATAGATATGCCTCAACGCTTTTTGCTTATCAACAACCAAGAAGTATTGAGCAAAGACAATGTAGCACTCCGTTTTTCCTATTTTTTGTCTTACAGGGTAGGCAAGATAGAAAACCTACTCGATAATTTTAGTTTGGAGTATGCCTTTTCATACGCTTCAGCAATAGGGCTTTTTACACAAGTAGAAGCTCGCCTGACCAACATCACCCACGCCCATATTCGAAAAATCATCAGCAGTATTCAGAGCGAAGAACTGAACGAAAAACGTGAAGAAATTACGGATTTCAAAACTGAAGCGATGGTGCAAGAAGCAGATGCTTTCGGGATTGTACTCGAAAACGCCCATATCCGCGACCTTACCTTCCCCAAAAATATCCAAGACCTTTTCAACAAACAATTAGAAGCTAAGATACGCTCCAAAACAGACCTCGAGAATGCACGCACTGCAGTCGCTACAGCGCGAGCCTTGAAAAATGCCTCTGAAATTATGAAAGATGATGATAACATTCGGTATATGCAGTTTTTAGAAACCCTGCACAAAATAGCGTCCAAAGGAAATCACACCTTTGTATTGAGCAATCAAAACGAATTATGGAAAAAGAAAGTATAGTTGAAATATAAGCACTTGATTATCAATGACTTGTCTTTTTTCGTCCTATCTTAATCACTTCTTAATTTTAAACCGTTTGCATTAAACAAAAAAATATCCTTACTTTGCCCCCTTATAGTTTATTGTGTATGAAACCTAAAGAAATTCAAGACCTGTTGGAGTACATCGCCAAGTCAGGCATGGCGGAAGTAAACATCGAAACAGAAGGACTTAAATTGCACGTCAAGCGCAATGCTATTCCTGAAGCCATCACTACCCAAATGGCATCTTCGGTTGTTGCTACTCCTGTAGTAACGCAAACTATCACGCCTACGTTGGTAGAAAAGAGCGAAGTGCCAGCCAGCGTGCCACCTGTGGCGAAAGAAAGTAGCAATTACTTGACTATCAAATCGCCCATGATAGGTACTTTTTACCGCTCTGCAAGCCCCGAAAACCCGCCTTTTGCCAATGTAGGCGATGAAATCAAAGCAGGCAAGACCGTTTGCATCATTGAAGCCATGAAGCTATTCAACGAAATAGAATCAGAAGTTTCAGGGCGCATCGTGAAGGTATTGGTAGAAAATGCTACGCCTGTAGAATACGACCAACCCCTTTTCTTGGTAGAACCTATCTAGTGAGCTTGCCTGCACTGTAGGCAAGAATCGTTCTATCTTCATACTACCCCTTACGTCCTTCCCAAAAACTATGTTCAAAAAAATACTCATAGCCAACCGCGGAGAGATTGCTCTCCGCGTTATTCGCACTTGTAGGGAGATGGGCATCAAAACTGTAGCCGTCTATTCTACCGCAGACCGCGATAGCCTTCATGTACGCTTTGCTGACGAAGCAGTGTGCATAGGCAAGCCCGAAAGCAAGGATTCTTACCTGAATATGCCCCGCATCATAGCGGCGGCAGAAATAACCAATGCAGATGCTATTCACCCTGGTTATGGATTTCTGTCTGAAAACGCCAAATTCTCGCAAATATGCCAAGACAATGGTTTCAAATTCATAGGGGCTACGCCTCACATGATTGACACAATGGGCGATAAATCTACTGCCAAAGACACCATGAAAAAAGCAGGCGTACCTGTTATTCCTGGTTCGGAAGGTTTGTTGGAGTCAGTAGAAGAAGGCAAGCGTTTGGCAAAAGATATTCGCTATCCTGTTATCATCAAAGCCACTGCAGGCGGAGGTGGACGCGGTATGCGCATTATCAAATCCGAAGAAGAATTTGAAGGGGCGTGGAACAGTGCCAGAGCTGAAGCCGAAGCCGCTTTTGGCAATGGTGGATTATATTTGGAAAAATACATCGAAGAACCGCGCCACATAGAAATACAAATAGCAGGCGACCAATACGGCAAGGCGTGCCACTTGTCGGAGCGCGACTGTAGTATCCAACGCAGGCATCAAAAATTGGTAGAGGAAACGCCCTCGCCTATCATGACTCCTGAACTGCGCCAAAAAATGGGGGACGCGGCGGTAAAAGCGGCACTCGCCATTAGCTACGAAGGCGTGGGTACGATAGAGTTCTTGGTGGACAAACATGGCGATTTCTACTTTATGGAAATGAACACCCGTATCCAAGTAGAACACCCTATTACTGAAGAAGTTACAGGTGGGTTCGACCTTATCAAGGAGCAAATCAAAATAGCGGCGGGCATTGCCATTTCAGGGCGCAATTATGAGCCACAACTATATGCTATGGAGTGCCGTATCAATGCAGAAGACCCCGCCAAAGGCTTTCGTCCTTGTGCAGGCAAGATTACCAACCTGCATATACCTGGTGGGCGCGGTGTGCGTGTGGATAGCCATATCTATGCGGGTTATACCATTCCGCCCAATTATGACTCTATGGTGGCGAAACTTATCGTAAGCGGACAAAGCCGAGAGGAAGTAATTATTCGTATGAAACGCGCTTTGCAAGAGTTTGTGATAGAAGGCGATGGCATCAAAACGACCATTCCTTTCCACATCAAACTGATGGACGATCCGAAGTTCCGCGCAGGCGACTTCACGACTGCCTTCTTGAACGACTTTGATTTTACGGGTTTGTAAAACCTATTTTTGCTATATTGCCTTAGCCTGTGTTCGCACAGGCTTTTTTTGTGTATGGGCGTTATATTCTTTCCTTTTTAGGCACAAGCGAAAAGGTTATAGGCGTTGCTGTTTGGTTTTATTTTGTAAAAAGGTTATTTTAGTCCATTATACCTAATTATATTTGTTAAAATTTGTTATTTAACAAATATTAAAAAGAGATTAAAACAAAAAACATCTGCAATATTTTGTGAAAGTATCACTGTCTTTGCATAACTTTGTATGTTTTTAAATCTTTTCCCATTTGTTATGAAACAAATTTTACAATCTTTACAAATGCGTAGGCGAGTTTGGCTTACGCGCCTTTGCTTTGTCTTGGGGCTTTTAGTAAGTCCCTTGCTTGCCTACGGGCAGGTAACCGTTACAGGGGCAGATGCTACTACCAACGCAGGCAGTCCTTATGCCACACTCAAGGCGGCATTTGACAATATCAATCTTGCCTCCCAAACAGGCAATGTGATTGTGATAAGCGTTACGGGCAACACCACAGAAACGGCTTCGGCTGTCCTGAATGCAGGTACATGGACGAGCATCACTATCTCGCCTACAGGTGGGGCAACACGCACCATTTCTGGAGGTGTTACAGGGCATTTGATAGACTTCAATGGCGCAGACAACGTAACGATTGATGGTTTGAACACAGGCGGAGATGCGCTTGTGATTTCTAATACAGCTACAGGAAACTCGAGTGCTTTACGTCTTACAAATGATGCATCGAACAATACTATTACCAAGTGTATGCTTCAAGGTTCAGGAAGTTCGGCGGGTGCAGGTGTGATTATGTTTGCGACAGGAACTGCTGGCGGAAATGATGGCAACAACATTAATAATTGTAACATAACAGCGGCTGGTTCAAACTTGCCTATCAATGCTGTGGTTTCCACAGGTTCTGCTTCTCCCAACGGGAACAGTGGCAACACTATAAATGCGAATAATATTTTCGATTACTTCAACGCAGGTACAGCATCTGCAGGTGTCAATTTAAGTAATACGGGTGGGGCGAATAGCAACACAGGGTGGACTATTACAAACAATAGGTTTTACCAAACAGCAAACAGGAGTTATACTGCAGGTAATACACACAACGCTATCCTAATCCAGACAGGCTCGGGTTATGACATTTCGGGCAATGTGATAGGCTTTGCTAATGCAAGTGGTACAGGCACTACTAACATGATAGGTGTAAATACTTTGGTATTGGGTGGTACATTTCCAACTTCCTATACCATCACAAGTGGTACGTCTGTTACATTGCGTTATGTAGCTATCAGTTGCACATTTACAGCAGGCGGGACTGTATCAAACATTCAAGGCAATACTATAAGCGGTATTGCGTTACTTACCTTGAGTGGGGCGAGTACAGGGAATGGTATTTTTTGTGGTATTTCTGTTGCTTCGGGCATTGCTAATATAGGCACTACTACAGGCAATACCATTGGTGCTACTACAGGTGTTGGTTCTATTTATACGGCTTGTACTAGCACAGGAGGCTCAATAGTGGGTATCAATGTTGGTGGCGCAAACACCATAAATATCCAAAATAACACGATGGGTGCCATAAGTGCATCAGGTACAAGTGCTACAATAAGTGGTGGTTTTGTTGGTGTGGAAAGTACAGGTCATTCAGGCAATATTACCATATCCAATAATACAATAGGCAATGCTACAGCAGAGAATATCAGGACAGGTTATTTATTGTCATTGGGAAATTTAGGCAATGCTAATACGCTTACCTCTACCACAGGGGGAACAAGTGCCATGGCGGGTATCCGAATGACATCATCTACTGGAAATATACTTGCCTACAATAATAATACCATGCGTGGTTGGGCTACTTCTGGAACTGTAATCGCCGTAACGGGTATCTCAAGCGCAGGTACAATGACAGGCACAACACCTTCAGTTACAGCCAACAGCAACGCTATGGGTACAAGTAGCTTGGGCTTTGTGCGTTATGCTGCTGCAAACTCTGGTGCATTGACAGGTATTAGTGTGACCAATACGGTAGCTACCAGTCACCAAATAAATGGCAACGACTTTAGAGGCATCACATACGCAGTAGCAGGTTCACATGCGCATACTTACATCAACCTTGCAGGAGCAACAGCGGCAAACAATGTTTCTCAAATCAATAACAATACCTTTACCAACCTCAGTGTAAACACCACAGGCAGTGTTACTTTTATCAATCATACCTATGATATAGCCGCTACAGGAAGTTTGACAGTGGATAATAATGCCATTGTTACAGCTTTCAACAAGGGCGGAGCAGGCGGAACTGTTACAGGGTTCATTAATAGTTCTGGTTCACCTGCAGGAGCTACTTTTAATCTTACCAACAATAATTTTTCTAACATTACCGTAACAGGGGCTACTACAGTAGATGGAGTAAACAACACAGATGGAGGCACAATCAACAAAAACTTATCCAACAATATATTTAGTAACTGGACTTGTGGCACTTCACAGGTTCGGGGTATGCGCATAAATTTTGGAGGTGGTGCAGGCGGAAGTGGAAATACCATCAATAACAACACTATTAGCAACATAAGTGGAGGCGGTGTGGTGCAAGGTATTTCTATAGGTACGAGTGGTACTATACACACATTGTCAGGAAATCTAATTCATACGCTCTCAAGTTCAGGTGCGAGTGCTGTAACAGGGATTTTCTCCGACTCGCCTACAGGAAATATCCAAAACAACAAGATATACGGGCTTTCAAGTAGTTCTGCTTCAGGCACTGTGTTTGGTATAACCGTCAATAGTGGGGCGCATAATATAAGCAATAACTTAATTGGCACACTCACTGCTTCGACAGCAACAGGCAATGCG
>RDXI01000142.1 GCA_004292795.1 Bacteroidota bacterium
TTGGTGGCTTCCCAAATCGTGGTCTGTACGTGAGTGAATACCCTCCAATTCCTTGAAGCCAAATGGAAATTCATACTCGATATCCAGCGCGGCATTGGCATAGAAGGCAAGTTTCACGTGGTCGTGGAAGCGCAGTTTTTCAGCAGGCAAGCCAATGGCTTGCAAGAACTTCATACGCTTGTCTTTCCAAAAGTCATAAGCCTCTTTCTCTGTGCCAGGGCGCACAAAATATTGCATTTCCATTTGCTCAAACTCGCGCATACGGAAAATAAACTGCCTTGCTACAATCTCATTTCTGAAAGCCTTGCCTATTTGCGCAATACCAAAAGGAACTTTCATACGTCCCGATTTCTGCACATTCAGGAAGTTTACGAAAATACCTTGCGCTGTTTCGGGGCGCAAATAAATCTTGTTCGACTCATCTGCCACCGCGCCCATTTCAGTAGAAAACATCAAATTGAATTGGCGTACTTCTGTCCAATTCATAGTTTTGGATACTTCACAAGCGATTTTTGCGTCCAAAATGAGTTGGTGCAAGCCCGCAAGGTCTTCTTTTTCCAAACAAGCATTCATATCCGCAAGCAGTTTGTCGGCTTCGGCTTGCTTGCCTTCCGCTTCGAGGAGTTCTGCTTTTCTTTCGAGCAAGTGGTCGACACGATAGCGTTTTTTGGAGTCCTTATTATCAATCATAGGGTCGCTGAAGCCGTCTATATGCCCCGATGCTTTCCAAATAAGTGGGTGCATGAAGATAGCCGAATCGATGCCCACTACGTTTTCATTCAGCTGTGTCATGGCTTTCCACCACAACATTTTGAGGTTATTTTTGAGTTGTACGCCATTTTGCCCATAATCATACACAGCTTGTAAGCCGTTATAAACTTCGCTGGAAGGGAACACAAAGCCGTACTCTTTGGCGTGGGCGATAATGGTCTGTAGGTCTGCCATTTTGGTAAAAAGGGGTAGGAAGGTGGAAGGGTAGAAAGGTGGAGGGGTAGAAGGGTTTACAGGTTTGCGGGTTTTGGGTGGTAGTTCAATAACTCAATAAGTCGATAAATCCATAATTCAATAAATCAACATACAACATGGCATTTTTATTGTTTGCAAAATTACAGTTTTTTATGTTTCTTTGCAAATCTTTTCAAAAACGCTTTAAATCTTACAAATGTATGAAATTACATAATTTTCTACTCTCTCTGTGTTTGTTGTTTTGTTTGAGCCTTGCCTTGCCTGCCCAAGTTCGCGCCCAGACTTCTTCTTTTGAGATTTTAGCCAAAGGCGCGTCTAAGGACAAGTATGTGGCTATCAAAGGCGAGGAAATCAAGCCTGACGAGAGATACGCGTATATGTTCAGCAATCTAAGCCGTTATCGTGTATTGGTGAAGTCAAAAGATGCTACCACGAAAGTGTTGATAAAAATATTGGACAAGGAGCAGAAGGAAGTGGCTACTAACTTCTTCAAGAAAAAGTACCACAACGAAATTAACTTCAAGTGTGGCAAAACGGGTATGTATTACGTGGTGTTCCAAGAAGTGAAGTAATTTTACAGTGCATCTTCGAGTTGGTAGAGCCTCCTTCGCCTGTGATGCAGGCAAGCAGGGGGCTTTTGGTGTGTGATAGCCCTGTAAAAATGACCTATTAAAGAAAAATCACTAAAAATTTGGTTATTCACAAAAAAAACGTTTACTTTGCGCCTCTAAAAATCGTAACGAAAAAGCAAAAATATAGATTATGTACACTTTCCTAATTGTGCTTGTGTTGGTAGTGAGTGCCTTGATGGTCTTAGTAATACTCTCACAACAAAGCAAAGGAGGCGCGTCAGGGCAATTCTCTGGCAATAACTCAAACCAAATGATTGGCGCACCCCAAAAGACCGACATCTTGGAACGCATCACTTGGGGTATGATGAGCAGTATATTCGTGCTGGTTATTTTTACCAACTTCTTTGTCGGAGGCGGTCAAGCAACCATAGAAAACAAAAACATCAAAGAGGCGCAGAAGAAGAAAACTGCCCCTGCGAAACAAAGCGAAAAACCTGCTGAGAAGAAAGCAGACGAGAAAAAATAAACTTCGCTTCCTAAAAATTGGGTGGGTACACGTAACTGTTGCCCACTTTTTTTGTATATTGCGTCCTAAACAGATAGTACAATATGAAAACATATCTCTATGCACTTGTAGGCTTGACTCTATTGGCTTGCCAAAAAATAGACTCTATTGAGTACATTTCATTCAAGGCTGAGTTCGAAGCCCCACAAGTGGTGCGTGTAGGCGAGCCTATCAACTTTCAGACCAACGCAACCACGACAGGAGCGCAAAATTTTCTATGGTTGTTTGGTGATAAGAAAAAAACAACTACTGATGTACGGAATCCTGTTTTTGCCTACGACACCATTGGCAAATATACAGCTACTTTGTATGTGGAAATGAACAAAAAAACGGGTGTCACAAAAGACTCTGCCAAAAAAACGATATTTGTCTTGCCTACCACCCATGATGCTTCTTCCAATTTGTACGCGCAAGAAACTGTAGGCAGTCGTTTTGGGATTGATGATGTGGCTATGAATTTTGTGCGCAAGGCTGATGGTGGTTTTTATGTGTTGTCGCGCCGTGATTTGAATAGCATCGTCATTACCAAACTAAAGGCAGACTTGACGCTTGATGCCCCTAATCCTTTTATTGTAGAACTTTTTGGCAACTCGCCTGTATATCCTAAAAGCATCATAGAAACAAGCGATGGCGGTTGTTTGGTCGTGGGCTACAATGAATTTGGCGTAGGCGACTCTGATGCCTTCGCCCTGAAAATGAGTAGTGCGGGAGCGGTGGAATGGTTCAATGCAGAAACCAATTCCAGCAATTATGAACGCTACACAAGTGCGGTAGAACTTGCGAATGGAAATTTTGTGGTGGCGGGTAGTATAGGCAAAAACGCTACTTCGGCAGTGCCTATCTTGCATACTATAGATGATAACGGTGATTTTGTGAATAAAATAGAAGTTGGGCAGTACAAAAATTGCCACATCAACCAAATTCGTTACATCAACAACAGCTTTATCATCAAAAAATTTGTCTTGGTAGGCAAGTATGCTGAAGAGCCTATGATGATGACCTTAGACCAAAACCTGCAATTCAACAGCATTTCCAAAATAAACCTCACAGGCGAGGCGTACTCGATGGAGGTCTTGCAAGGCAATAAGATTTTTGTGGCGGGGCGTGGCTACACCAAAGGCAACGAAAACCTACAAGACAGCACTTCATTTGCATTTGGGGCGCGATTTGATGCCATCACAGGCGCGACTCCTGCGTGGGTATCACGAGCCAAAATGTACCGCGAACATTATGTTGATGCTTTTGTGGCAGGTAATGATGTAGATAATGTTTTTTATGTAGGCGAGCATTACAACCCTGTTTCGAACCGCGACTTGTTCTTTACCAAAACAGACGCGCAAAGTGGCGACATCAAAAAAGTGCGCCTCTTGGGGGACGCTTCCGACCATCACCCTGTCAAAGTGCTGTATGATGCCACTACTGGCTTTGTATATGTATTGGCTACTACCCGCGAGTTCGTCAGCGAAAAAAACAGCTTGTATGATGTCTGCATAGTAAAAACCAAATTAACGGATATTTTGTAATTCGATGGTTATATGGTTATGGTTATATGGTTATATGGTTATATGGTTGTATGGTTACAATCATACAACAACCATACAACAATCAACCATACAACAACCAACAATCAACCATACAACCATACAACCATACAACAATCAACCAACATCTAACATCTAATAACCAATATCTAACAAAATGACTTACGTATTATATCATGCCGATTGCCCTGATGGATTTGGCGCGGCATACTCGGCTTGGAAACATTTTGGCGCGAAGGCAACTTACCTGCCCGTGCAACACAATCACGCAATGCCCGAACTTCGCGTGGGCTCAGAGGTCTATTTAGTAGATTTTTGTTATCCCAAAGACGCACTATTATCTATAGTGGCACAAGCCAAAAAAGTGCAAGTGCTTGACCATCACGTTTCGGCACAAAAAGAGCTTGTCGACTTGCCTACAGCGCAGTATCCCAATTTGTCTATTCATTTTGATATGAACAAGAGCGGGGCAGTGCTTACATGGGAGCATTTTCACCCTGACAAACCTGTGCCTGAATTTTTGTACTATATTCAAGACAAAGACCTGTGGCAATTCAAACTCCCTTTGTCGAAAGAATTTTCGGCTTCCCTGCGTTGTTATGAAATGCGCTTCGATTTGTGGGACACTTTGGTAGGCAAGACGCAAGAATTGTGCAAAGATGGCATTATGTTGATGCGCTACCAAACGCAGTTGGTCAATAAAATGTGCAACAATATGTTCTTGACCGAGATTGCGGGCTACAAAGTGCCGACTGTAAACAGTGGTGTTTTGCAAAGCGAAATAGGCAATCAACTATGCACGCTCTATCCTGAAAGCCCTTTTTCGGTAGTTTTCTTCGAAACCGAAGGGCGCAAAATTTTTAGCTTACGCTCTGTAGGCGAGTTTGATGTTTCGCTCATTGCCAAGCAACATGGCGGTGGCGGACACAAAAACGCGGCGGGATTTGTGGTAAATTCATAAACCCCAACCTATAAACTTCCCGAAAACGCGCTGTTTTCGGGAAGTCCTATTTTTATACCTTACGCATTTTGCAACAAGATAGTGACAATATTGTCTAATTTCAGGTTGTTTTCTTCCGCTTCTGCATTGCGCATACCCGCCTCACGGAGCGCGTTTAGGTTTTTAGGCGAAGCCTCGTCCATTTCAGCACTCGCGTTGTAGATGTCAGGCTCGATGCGCACATATTGTTCTGCCTTGCCTATAGCACTGTAGATTTGGCGCAACTGATAATGCACGGTTTGCGACACACCCGACATCATTATATCAATCAAGGGCTTAATCCATTCTATTGCTCCCCAATCTTTCACGTTTTTGTGTTCGAGCTTTCGTTTGCTCGCGCTACCCGTTCCGAGTGAGAAAATGAATAAATCGTCTGCAGTGCGATGTGTTTTCACACCATCAGTTTTGATGCTGTGCGCCTCTGCATACGCGCAAAGCGTGGGATTGTTCGCAAAAACGCCTCCATCTATGAGTGGATACGTGATTTGGCTGGTAGAAGTGATTTTGGCGGCTTCGAAATACGTAGGCGCGGCAGACGTAGCACGTGCCACATCTCGCACCAAATAATTGCGCCCTTCGGTATCTTTGGCGGCGTGTTGTCGGAAAAAGTGCGCCTTGCTCTCATACACATCATACGAAGTTACCAAACAAGGGCGGATAAGCTCGCTCAACTGTGTATCCCCAAAATACTTCATCAAAGCACTTTCGATGGGTTTTTCCGAATAGCGTTCATCGGTGATGCCCCCCATGCTTAGCATAAATTGGTAGGTAGCAGTGCTAAAAATGTTTCCGCCATTTTCCAAATAAAAATCTACGGCTTCTTTGGCAGAGTAGCGGGGGCGGGCAGGGTTGTTTTTGTCGGGCATTAGGTAAGCGCAGGTAAGGATTCCGCCTGTGCTTGTGCCTGCTATGAGGTCGAAATAGTCGGCTATGCGGGCTTGCGAGTTGTTGGTGCGGGCTTGTAATTTCTTTTCGAGAGCTACTAATATTTGGGCAGGCAAGATGCCACGTATGCCACCGCCATCGATGGACAATATTCGAAAAAGTTTTCCTTGAGAATCGCTCATAAATATATGGATAAGAAAGGTTTAGGCAAAACTACTATTTTTTTGTAAAAAAAACTCGCCTGCCCATAGTTTTTATATAATCCCTGCGCTATGAAAATCATATTTATTACAAAAACAACTACTTTTCTTTTTTATGGTGTAGGTAGGCAAGTTCCTTATATGTATCAAGCCAACGTAACAATATTGTGTTTGCCTACATAAGCACTTACTAATAAATACAGTACATTGCACTTTCCTACATAAGCACTTACTAATAAATACAGTACATTGTGATTGCCTACATAAGCACTTACTAATAAATACAGTACATTGTGTTTGCCTACATAAGGACTTACTAATAAATATAATACATTGCGCTTGCCTACATAAGCACTTACTAATAAATAAAGTGTATTGTACTTTATTACATAAGTATTTATAAACAAATATAATATATTGTGGTTATTTACATAAGTTTTTATGATTTTTTAAACTATGTTGTGATTTTTTTTATTGTATATATTTATACGATAAAAATGGCATTTTATCTTAAAACCATATTTTTTACATAATGTAATCATTATTTTGGTATTACTATAATTTTTTTGCAAGAAAAAACTAAGTTTTTTGTAGTTTTGTATATATCTGTACGTTATATTCGCAAATTCAATCCTTTACAAATATGCAAAAAGTCTATTTACTCTTGTTTTGTTGGTCGCTTTCTGCCCTTGCCTACGCGCAAAAGAACGCGGATATATGGTATTTTGGCAAAAAAGCGGGTGTCGATTTCCGCGAAAACCCGCCTAAAGCCTTGCTTGATGGCGTGATTGATACGGAGGAGGGCGTGGCGACCATTTGCGACAATGCAGGCAAGTTGCTTTTTTATACTGATGGCATCAGGGTGTACAACGCTAATCATAGCATTATGCCCAATGGAACAAACCTCAAGGGACACCCTTCTTCTACGCAGTCTGGCGTGGTTGTGCCTAAGATTGGCTCGCCTACCCAATATTACTTGTTCAGTGTGCCTGCTACTGCCGATACTGTAGGGCTACGATATTCTATTGTGGACATGAGTCTGCAAGAGGGCTTGGGAGATGTCTTGCCTACTGCAAAGAATGTTTTTTTGCACAAGCCCATTACGGAGAAACTGACTGCAGTAAAGCATCGAAACGGCAAACATATATGGGTAATTGCCCACGAATGGAACTCAAATAAGTTCCTTGCCTACCTCATCACCGAAAAAGGCATTGAAACAACGCCCATTATAAGCCAAACTGGAAGCGTACACGAGGGCGGTTCGCTCAATACGCAAGGTTACATGAAAACTAACCCCGATGGCACAAACTTAGCCCTTGCCCTCGAGGACTCGCAAGTAGTAGAATTGTTTGACTTTGATAGTGCTACAGGCAAGGTTAGCAATCCGTTGCGTATAGACTTGCCTACTAAGCCTGCCAAGTCGTATCCGTATGGCGTGGAGTTTTCGCCCAACGGCTCGTTGTTGTACGTTTCGGCGGCGGGGACAGGCAAGGTTTACCAATACAATCTCCAAACCTCGCCTGCTGACAGTATCCCCAGCACAAGGATAGAAGTAGGCGCGTCAGAGGGCGGAAGGTGGATTGGCGCGTTGCAACTTGCCTCCAATGGCAAGATTTATTTCCCCTTGTATGAGAGCAACTTTTTAGGGGTTATCAATGCACCAAATGTATTAGGAAAGGATTGTAAGTATCAAAACAATGCTGTTGCGTTGTTGAGTGGTCAGGCGTTGTTGGGCTTGCCTACCTTTATACAAAGTTTCTTCGAAGAGCATTTGGCAAGTAGCAAGGTGCGCTATTTTGAGGGGCATAAGTTGGAAATAGGCGATAAATTGGTCTTGAAAAATGTACATTTTGACTATGCCAAATACTCGCTTCAGCCTATTTCTTTTGTGGAATTGGACAAGCTCGCGCATTATTTACAAAAACACCCCAAAACAAACCTCAAACTCATAGGGCATACGGACAATATAGGCAACAAACCCGCTAACATCACGCTTTCACTGAACCGCGCCCAAGCCGTTAAAGCGTATTTGGTAGGCAAGCAAATAGCCGAGTCGCGCCTCACCTACGAAGGGTTTGGCAGTGGAATTCCTATAGCCACCAACGACACAGACGAAGGCAGGGCGAAAAATAGGCGCGTGGAGATAGAAGTGGTAGAATAAAATTAAGGCGAATAGCTAAACCTATTCGCTTTTTTCTTTGTTACACTTCTATACATATAGGGCAAAATCGGTTACCTTTCCACCCCTCCACCCTTCAACCCCTCCACCTTTCCACCCACAAACCTGTTACCCCTCCACCCTTCAACCTTTCTACCCTTCAACCCTTCCCACAATGGACATTGCAAAAATTAGAGCAGATTTTCCTATTTTGGCGGACACCGTAAACGGCAAACCGCTTATATACCTCGACAATGCCGCGACTTCGCAAAAGCCTCAAGTTGTCATAGACGCATTGCGCCATTATTACGAACATTCCAACGCCAATATACATCGCGGGGCGCACTACCTCGCGGCAAAGGCTACAGGCGAGTACGAAGCCACTCGTGAAATCATACGCGCCTTCCTGAATGCCCGCAAAGAATGTGAAATTATTTTCACAAGAGGCGTTACCGAAGGCATCAATTTAGTAGCCAATGCATGGGGACGCAAAAACCTACAAGCAGGAGATGAAATTATCCTTTCTACTATGGAGCATCACTCGAATATTGTGCCTTGGCAACTCATAGCACAAGAACGAGGTGCGAAAATCAAGGTAATTCCCATAACGGATAGTGGCGAATTGTTGATGGACGAATTTACGAAATTGCTTTCGCCACGCACTAAATTTGTGTCTATCGTCCACGCCTCGAATGCGCTTGGCACTATCAATCCTGTGCAGGAAATCATCAGGCAAGCCCACGAAGTAGGCGCGAAAGTATTGGTTGATGGAGCGCAATCTGCCGTACACTTGCCTATTGATGTGCAAGCCTTAGATTGTGATTTCTTTGCTTTTTCGGGGCATAAGGTCTATGCGCCCACAGGCATAGGCGCGTTGTATGGCAAGGAAGAAATTTTGAACAGTATGCCACCTTATCATGGCGGAGGCGAGATGATAAAAGATGTTTCCTTCGATGGTAGCACTTACAACGACCTGCCCCACAAATTCGAAGCAGGCACGCCCAACATTGCAGACGTGATAGCGTTCAAAAATGCCTTCGATTATTTGAATACCTTAGACCGTAAGGCTATCGCAGAACACGAAAACTTTTTGATGCGTTATGCTACAGAGGCTTTGCGCGAGATAGAAGGCTTGCGATTGATAGGCACAGCGAAGGAAAAAATGAGTGTGGTGTCGTTTGTGATAGAAGGGGCGCATCATGGCGATGTGGGAACGCTCCTCGATATGCAAGGCATTGCGGTTCGCACAGGGCATCACTGCGCCCAACCGCTCATGAAACGCTTAGGCATTTCAGGCACAGTCCGCGCCTCTTTCGCACTTTACAACACGCAAGAAGAAATTGATGCGTTGGTAAAAGGCGTGCAGAAGGCAAGAAAGATGTTGTTGTAACGTGAATTCGGGATTAAAATGGCGTTTTTAGCTTGCAAAAGCATTTTACGAAGCGTTCAACCCTTAGGGTGGAGGGCATACGTTTGATTTACACAAATTTGTGAAAATGCCCTCCACCCTAAGGGTTAAACGTGGATTGTTCCTTGTTTAATGAATTGATTTACAATATTTTAGCTCTAAACATGACAATGATGTCGTTAGTACCCCACATAAAATCCTCATAGCCTACACCCACTATCACGTCCCCCTTCATATCAAACACCCCACAATAAGAAGGCTCTTTTGTCTTCACAAGAACGTAATTGTTTTTGACAACCTCGAGTTCGAGGTACAAACAATGCAAAACAGTCTTGCCTGTAAAACTTACCAAGCCATAAAATACTGTGTCGCCATGTTTGGCAAATTGCTTGCCTACTTTCAGCACCGAACAACCTTCTTGCCCCGATACGTGGTAGTAGGGAAGTTTTTTCAATTTTTTGAGCTTCACATCAAACAAATAATAGATACGCTTATCGTCTTCTATGCGTTCCAGCAATGCCTTTTCAGGCGATAAAATGGTGATAAAATCAAAGGTTTCAGGTATCAGCGTTTCGCCCTTTAGGTTGAAAAAGCTATATTTATAGTCTGCATCAGTGCCATAAAAAACATTTTTTGTCCAACGACTCAATGACAGAAGGCTTTTCTCGAATAAGAGTTCGCCTTTTGTGTCAAAGACATAGTATTCCGTCATACCCGATAGTTCGTCATACCTCCACAACATAGCCGTTCCCATTTGAAACGCCTCTCCATCTTGGAGGTTATAAACAATAACAAAGGGTGATTTGCCTTTTTCATTGATGAAGTGATAGGTATTGAGATAAAGATTTCGACACAATGCCAATTTTTCGCTGAACAAATACGGCTCATCATGTTGAAAAACCATTTTTTGATGGGTTTGTAGGTTTTGAAGCACGTAGTCATTTTCTTCGTTTTGGTAGCGCACCCAGTCGTCTTTTTTCTCTATCGGGCTACTCGACACAAACGGCACCACGACTTCGTTTTGCGCATTGAGCAAGCCATACACATACTCCTTGCCAAAGCCTGTAAAGTACGTAGCATCAAACTCGCAACGTTGCAAATATTCGTATTGTGCGGGAATAATCCACTCGCCTTTCGTATTGATAACACCCCAAAGTTCGTTTTGCTTTACCACTGCCAAGCCCTGCTGAAAGGCATAAGCCGTTTCGAATACAGGCGGAATAGCCCATTCGTAATGCGAGTCCAAATAGCCCCAACCAGAGTCCTCGCCTGCAATGGCGTATCCTTCGGAGAAGGTAAGCTCGGTAATTTGGGCAAAATAGGGCTTCGATGGCAATGGATTTCCTTTTGTGTCAAAATAATATTTGTTTCGAACAAGGAACATTTCGTCAGCATCAGGTCCTATGATTTCATCATATTCGAAAGGGATAATTACCTCGCCTTCGATAGACATAAGTCCCTCTTTGTGGTTTTCGTCTTTGAGCAGTATATTGTGTGGGTGTGCCACACGCAAATCGCGGTAAATGCAAGGAAAAAGCGTCTTGCCTTCCGAGTCAATAATGCCATAACGCGCTTTGTTTTGTGTCCAAAAAATAACATAATCCTCCATGTACAAGGGATAAATTGCCTCATACTCGAAGGGCGTTCTGGTTTGGAGCGTAGGCAAGTGATAGAGGGCTTGGCGCGTTTCGTTGTCGTGCATTTGCGAAACCGTAATGCAATCGCCTATGGCTTCCTCCATCATAATTTCATCAAAAATTTGTTCGGTCAAACGCTCAAAACTATAGTTCATGATGCCCCATTTGTCAGGAATTTGCGCGGTAGTGTAGGCAAGATAGCCCTCCGACATAAAACTCAACTGTGCCAAATCAGGAGGCGAAAGTGGCGTGCCTGTATGGTCGCCCAAATACGTTTTTTCTGCTGTTTTGAAAATGATTTGCGTAGGCGATTTTACCCAAATATCCGTATAAACGAAGGGCAATATTTCCTTGCCTGCCGAGTCGTACAAGGCGCGTATGCCGTTTTTTTTGTGGACAATCAGGTAAGGCGCGACTATATCTTCATTGTGGTAACAAAAAGTGATAGCCTCGTATCTCAGGGGCAAAATTGCCTTGCCTACCGCGTCCAATATGCCATATTTTTCGTTTTTCGACACCACATAACAATCACTTTCTGTTATCACAACATATTGGTATTGGGTAGGCAAGATTTTCCTGCCTGCTGTGTCCACAACGCCCTGCGTGCCTTCTGCCGTTTTTACCCAAAAAGTGTTGTTGGGCAAATATTGCATTTCCGCGTATTTGTTGGGCGCAATGATTTTCTTGCCTGCGGTGTTGTAGAGCGTATAATCGACATAGTTCGGATAGCCACTTTCATCATACGAAACATTGTAGGCAAGCCATAACTTGCCGTTGTCGCAATCTTCTAACTCGTCATATTCCACAGGCACGATTTCCTTGCCTGCACTGTTCAACACACCCGTTTTTTCGCCATGCATCACTACCAAACAGCCCTGCAAGGCGTGGGCGATGCTTTCATATTGTGGAGGCACGATTTCCTTGCCTGCTGTGTCCACAAGTCCCCAAAGTCCATCTTTTGCTACCCTTGCCACGCCACTGCTAAACATAGTCGCGCTGTCGTATTGGCAAGGGACAAATTCCACATTGTCTTGGTTGATAAAACCATATTTTTCTTGTTGGTTCTGCACAAGGGCAATGCCTTGTCGAAAAGGAGATTGGTAAAGATAGGTAGCCATACGGTAGGTAAGTTTCGGATTTTCGCGCCTAAGATAGCCAACTTTTCGCAATTAAAAAATATTCCTAAATCTGTGTATCTTTGCACATTTAGGTTTATGAATTTCAAGGATACCATCACTTACCTTATGGAAGGCAATCGCCTTTCTACCGCTTCAGCTTACGACTTGATGCAACGCATAGGCACAGGCGTATTTACGGATAGCCAAAACGCCGCGCTTATCATTTCGCTTAGTAGCCGAGATATTACGTTAGACGAACTCATGGGCTTTCGACAAGCCTTGCTTGAGTTGAGCTTGCCTACTCGTTTGGAGCAATACGACACGATAGACCTTTGCGGAACGGGAGGCGATGGCAAAAATACCTTCAATATTTCTACGCTTTCGGCTTTTGTGGTGGCGGGGGCAGGCTATGGCGTGGCGAAACATGGCAATTATGGCGTGTCGTCTGTAAGCGGTTCTTCGAATGTTTTGGAAAAGGTAGGCTATAAATTCAGTAATGATGCCTCAAAACTACAGCGCGAGTTGGAAACTGTAGGCGTTTGTTTTTTGCACGCGCCTTTGTTTCACCCTGCCCTGAAAAACGTGGCGAGTGTGCGCAAGGAATTAGGGGTAAAAACGGTTTTCAATACCTTGGGACCGCTTGTCAATCCTGCCAAAAACCAAAAGCAATTTGTGGGCGTTTTCAACCTGAAATTGGCGCGACTGTATCATTATTTGCTTCAGCAAGATGGCAAGCAATACGCTGTCGTTCATTCGGTTGATGGCTATGATGAAATTTCGCTTACCTGCCCTGTGCAGTATTATGCTTCGGTAGGCGAGAATTTATTTACGCCTCACGATTTGGGCTTCGAAACCTTGACGCAGGAAAGTCTTTTCGGAGGCGATACAGTAGAAGAAGCCACGCATATTTTTGTGGAAATATTGCAGGGAAAAGGCACGCAGGCGCAAAACAACGCCCTTGTGGTCAATGCGGGTTGTGCCATTCATTGCTTCGAACAACACTTGCCTATCCTCGACTCCATAGCCAAAGCCCAAGAATCGCTACAAAGTGGCAAAGCCTACCAAACTTTCCAAAAATTGGTGGCTATGCAGTAGTTTGTAGGGTGCGAACTACGGCAGGAAGGGTTCGTTCCTGCCTACCATGCTTCTTAATATTTTTCGAAAAAACTGCTCGAAAGGGCAGTTTTTTTTATGTAGGCAAGGCAAGACGATTGCTTATATCTTGCCTACTGCCATACACACAAAAAAAGTAGTGTTTTTGTTTTTATTTTTACCAAAGTTTGCCTATTTTTGTGTTATGGCTTTCAAATCTCCGCTCAACTACATAGGAGGCAAGCAAAAGATATTGCCTCAACTATTGCCTCTTTTCCCTGAAAAGATAGGCACTTTCGTTGATTTGTTCGCAGGTGGGGCAAATGTAGGCATCAACGTACACGCCGAAAAAGTGGTTTTGAACGATAATTTGGTGTATTTGATACAAATGTACCAAGCTTTCCAAAACTTGCCTACCGAAGACATTATCAAACATATAGAGGAAAGAATTACAAAATTTGAACTTTCTATGGAAAATGAAGCAGGTTATAAAGCTATGCGCCAACACTACAACACCGAAAAACACCCTCTCGACTTGTTTGTGTTGATAGCCTATAGTTTCAATCATCAAATCAGATTTAATAATCATCATGGTTTCAACAACCCTTTTGGCAGAAATAGGAGCAGTTTTAACCGAACTATGCGCCAAAATCTCACACACTTTGTAGAAACCTTACAAACCAAAAATATAGCACTTACTGCACACAGTTTCGAAAAATTTGACTTTGAAGCATTAGGCGAGGACGATTTTGTGTATTGCGACCCGCCTTATTTGATAACTACAGGCACATACAATGATGGCAAACGGGGCTTTAAGGGCTGGAGCGAAAAAGAAGAACGCGAACTTTTGCAGACTTTAGACGCATTGCAGGCAAGGCACATTCGATTCGCGCTCTCCAATGTTCTCGAACACAAGGGCAAGAAAAACGAACTGTTGGAAAATTGGCTTGCACAAAACCCTGATTTTCAAGTGCATCAAATCAAAAACAACTATGCCAATTCCAATTATCAAACCCTCGACAGAAACAAAAATGCAAGTTTGGAGGTTGTGATAACGAATTATCGAAAAGAAAAATATTTGCCTACCGCCACTTTATCTTTATTCTAATGCGTTTTATTGGTAACAAAGAAAATTTAGTTGAAAAAATATACTATACCTAATGCTATATGAACAGACTCATCTTAGGCGATAACCTCGAAATCTTGAAAAGCATAGACAGCGAAAGTGTCGACCTCATTTACATAGACCCGCCGTTTTTCTCTAATCGCACTTATGAAGTAATATGGGGTGATAGGGGCGAAGTGCGCAGTTTTGAAGACCGTTTTAGCGGAGGCATCGACCATTACATTGCTTGGTTGAAGGAGCGCGTTTTGGAGATGTACCGCGTCTTGAAGCCCACAGGCTCTATGTTTGTGCATTGTGATTGGCACGCCAATGCTTTTTGGGTATAATAATTTTTTAGGGGAGATAACTTGGCAAAGAACCAATGTGCATAACGATGCCAAGAAAAAGTTAGCTGTTTTAGATGATACCATTTGGTATTATGCAAAGTCAGGTAAATTTGTTTATAATCCCATTTATAAAAGCTATAATGAGGAATACTTGCAGAAATTTTACAAATACAGAGACGAGCAAGGCGTGTATCAATTAGGCGATTTGACCAACACAAAGTTAGGAGGGTATATGTATGAATACAAAGGCTATGCGCCTAATCAAAACGGTTGGCGTTGTCCTCAGACTACCATGGAGAAATTGGACGATGAAGGATTATTGTACTTTCCTAAAGATAAAAAAGGGCGTTTACGCATCAAACGCTATTTAAACCCTGCAAAAGGCACCTTAGTGGGAAGTATTTGGGAAGATGTTGATTGGCTTAGCATATCCGATGAAGAATTTAATTTAATTTTTAACCAAGAAGAAATAGACACAACTTGGACAGACATTCAAAACGTACAAGGTGCATCTAAGGAAAGAATAGGCTACCCTACCCAAAAACCAGAAAAATTACTTGAAAGGATTATCAAAATGGCAAGCAATGAAGGCGACACTGTTTTAGATTGTTTTATGGGTGGCGGAACGACTATAGCTGTAGCAGATAAACTCAAAAGAAAATGGATAGGCATAGACCAAAGCGTACAGGCTGTAAAGGTTACCGAGTTTCGCCTCAATGCGCAACAAGGTTTATTTTCCGACCCTTTCGCGGTGCAGTTGTATAAATACGACTATGACACCTTGCGTTTCAAAGAAGCCTTTGCCTTCGAAACGTGGATTGTAGAGCAATTTGGCGGACACCCCAACCAAAAACAACGTGGAGATTTGGGGCTTGATGGACGCACAAAAGACAACAAACCTATTCAAGTAAAGCGAAGTGATGCCATAGGGCGCAATGTTATTGACAATTTTTTCTCGGCAGTGCAACGCTACGACAAAGCTCTTTTTGAGAAAAATAAACAAGCAGGCGAGCCTGTAGGCTATATCATTGCTTTTTCGTTTGGTAGGGGCGCAACGCAAGAAGTAGCTCGCCTGAAGAACGAAGAAGATGTAGTGATTGCGTTGGTTACGGTGGAAAGTATTGTGCCTATAGCCCAAAAACCTAACTTACAAATAGACATTCAAGACCTTGGCAAAAACAAGGATTTGCGCGAAATAGCTTTTACAGCCACAAGTGCGAGTGATGCGGGCATAGAGTTTTATGCTTGGGA
>RDXI01000143.1 GCA_004292795.1 Bacteroidota bacterium
ACATCTATTATGTGTTTTACATTTTTGCTACGTCTGTGTATTTCTTGGCGTTTCACGGCTATTGGAGCGAGTTTTTCTTTTTAGAATTTGCGGAGGTGAACTATATCGTGATGCCATTTTTTATCCATGTGGCGTTTGTGTTTTACTTGTACTTCATGCGCTATTTCCTGAAAACGCCTGAAATAATGCCAAGTGGCGATACGTTTTTGCGCATTGTAACATACTTGTTTGCCTTGGCTACTGCGGGTTTGTTGGCATTGGCGTTTTATGATTATGCGCAATATATGAAGTTGGAAAAATATTTCAACTTGGTCGTGGAGGGTACGCTGTTGGTGATGTTGATATTCATTTTCACGTTTGGCGATAGCTCGGCACGTTATTTTGCATTGGGTACGGCTTGTATGTTGTTGGGTGGCGCGGTGATGCTGTTGGCTTCGCTTGATTATTATGACTTGCCTATGAAAATGTACTATTTTCAATGGGGCATTGTGTTGCAAGTATTGGTGTTTTCGTTTGCCCTAAGCGAAAGGTTCAAACAAAGCGAACAAGACAAACAACGTATGCAACGCACTTTGATTGACCAATTACAAGAAAACCATGTGCTTCATACCAAAGTACAGCGCGAACTGGAGGCGGAGGTAGGCAAGCGTACTGCCGAGATACAAGAGCAGAAAAGCATTTTGCAAGAAAAAAGCCAAGAGATAGAACTCCAACACGCGGAAATAAGTGCGCAAAAACACAAATTGGAGCATACCAACAAACACATTACGGACAGTATCACGTATGCAAGTCGCATACAAACGGCAATGCTTCATGCGTACCGCCAAATAGAAAGCAATTTCAAAGATGCGTTCATTTTCTTCAAACCCAAAGACATTGTGTCAGGCGATTTCTTTTGGTATGCAGAAGTTACGTCATTGATGCGCCACGAACAGCCCGTTGTAGTAGAGCGTTCTTCGTATAGTTCTATGCGGGTAGCACGCGCCTTGCCTGCTCCACAACTCGCCCAAACGCATAGTTTTATCTCGCATTTGAAGGTCGTCATTTCGGCAGACTGCACAGGGCATGGCGTGCCGGGTGCTTTTATGACTGTTTTGGGCAATGCTATTTTGAACGAAGTGGTGAACGAAAACCGCATCACAGAACCCGATGAAATCTTGTACGAATTGGATAAGAAAATAATCGCCATGCTGAAACAAGGCGACAATGAGAAGCAAATCCAAGATGGTATGGACATTATCGTGATGGTGTATGACGAAGAAAACAGGAAATTAAGCGTTTCGTGTGCTAAAAATCCGTTGTATTATGTGCGCGACTTCGAACTACATACCATTCCCGCCTCGAAGTCTGCCATTGGCTACTCGACCAAAGACGCTCAAAAAGATTTTGACAAGCAGATTATCATGGTGCAAGAAGACGATATTTTCTATGCCACCTCTGACGGCTTCCAAGACCAATTTGGCGGACCCGACAACCGCAAGTATATGACCAAACGCATGAAGGAACTCTTTTTGAAAATAAGCCACTTGCCTATGAAGGCGCAAAAAGACAAACTCGAAGAGGAATTTACGACTTGGAAAGCCAACCACGTGCAGACTGATGATGTGGTGATTGTGGGGTTGAAGTTTTGATGTATCAAATTTTTATGTCCTTGAACCTATTTTTATAAACAATTCGCTATGACAAAGGTACTATTGGTAGAAGATGACCACAATCTGGGCATCATTTTGAAGGAATATTTAGATGCCAAAGGCTACTCGGCTACGCTGTGCAGAGATGGCGAAGCAGGCTGGGACGCTTATCAGGCTGGCAGTTTTGAGTTTTGTATCTTTGATGTGATGTTGCCCAAGCTCGATGGCTTTTCCTTAGCCGAAAAAGTGCGCGAAGCCAATCAACAAATTCCGATAATTTTCCTTACCGCCAAATCCTTGAAGGAAGACACGATACATGGCTTGAAAATCGGGGCAGACGATTACATCACCAAGCCGTTCAGAATGGAGGAGCTTTTGTTGCGTATGCAAGCCATCTTGCGCCGTACCTTGCCTACCCCTGCCGACACGCAGGCGGGTATGAAAGTAGGCAAGTATGTATATTGGGCAGATAGCCAAAAGTTGGTATTCGACGAGCATGAACAAAAACTTACCTCCAAAGAAGCCGACTTGCTCAAAATGCTTATCCAATACAAAAACCAAGTGCTTGACCGAACCATCGCCTTGAAGCAAATTTGGGGTGATGACAGTTACTACAATGCCCGAAGCATGGACGTTTATATAACCAAACTCCGCAGGCACTTGAGCCAAGACGAAAAAATCCAAATCATCAACGTGCATGGGCAGGGCTTCAAATTGGTGGAATTGAACTGATTTAAGCGATTTTTTGCGAAGTGTTGAAATATGCGCTAACTTTGCGCAAACATTTAACCTGAATACAAGTATGGCAATATTTGGTGCTAATAAGGAAACCCAAAGCGTACACGAACTTAGCAGTTCTAATACACACATAGCCAAAGGCGCGGCTATCACAGGCGACATAGAAACGTATGGCACTATCCGCTTGGAAGGCAAGATTTTCGGAAACTTGCGTAGCAAAGGCAAAGCAAGTTTGGGCGAAAGCGCGTATGTGCAAGGCAATATCTTGGCGCAAAGCGCGGAGATTGCAGGCGAGGTAAAAGGAACGGTAGAGATTGCCGAAATCTTGACGCTCAAAGGAACGGCTATCATCAATGGCGACATTGTTTGCAATAAATTGATTGTGGAAGCAGGCGCAACTTTCAATGGAAAGTGCCAAATGGGAACTATAGTGAAAGAAATCACTATCCGCGACCAAGCCGCCCCTACCCCAACACCCCAAATCAATACCAAAAAAGATAAAGATAAGGAAACAAATGCCAACTAAGGCAAACCAACCTACCCCGAAAGATGCCCAAGACTATGCGCGTTTTTCGGGGTTGGGTTTTCAAATGCTCGGATTTATTGCCCTTAGCCTCGTGATAGGCATAGGGCTTGACCGCTATATCCCTACAGGCAAGATTCCTGTTTTTACCATCATTTTTGCGGTCTTGGGTGTCATAGGCGCGTTGGTGTATGTCATTCGAAAGGTGAGTGAATAGTTACCTTCGAACCTATTTGCGTTTATTGAAACATCATTTTTTACTCCTTTTTGATAGATTGCCTAACCTGATGCCTATTTCGAATTGGAGTTTGTTCCAGCCGTATGGCGTTTCGGTTGTTTTGCCATGTTCGTTTTCTACTACCACATTCGGATTATCCAAGCTTTCTTTGGCGCGTTTCGGACTGAATACAGAGAAACGACCAAGATACAAGACTTGGTACTGATAAACAGGTACAATATAACCAACATGGGCATAAAGAGCTGTTTTGGGCGTAATGGGCAATTCTAACCCTATTTTGGGGACTGCCAAAAAGCTATTATTGAAGAAATAAGCCTTTACGCTTTCGTTTTGGTATGTTCGGCGACCATACGTCATAGGTGCGTCCACTTTTACGTCCCCCAAGACATAATTCATCATACCCCAACTCGCATTTAGCTCGCCTACCAAAGACAAGCCTTCGTACCTTTTTCGCGTGAGGGGCAACAAATATTGGTATTTTACATTGAAAATAGAGGAGCGCGTTTTGTTGAAAGATATATTCCAATCATAGCCAAAGCGCATATTGTCCTTGAGTCGCCACAACAAGGCGCAAGTAAACCCCACACTGTTTCGAGCAGAGAGATTAGTTTCTTGAAAGTTGAAAATGGTTTGATTATTTTGCGCAAATCTCACAGCCAAGCGTTGATAATTGGGTTGGAAATGAACGTATTGCACCCCAAAACTTGAGTACGTGATTTCTCTTCGCCTAAGCGAGTCTTGCGAAAACACATTCGAAACAGAAAGGAACAGCCCTAAGCACAAGAGGGCAAGGTTTCTTTGTTTGATATACATAGAAAAGTAGAAAATAAGTTGCGTACACTTTTCATCATACTTGTAGTTGTTTTGGCGTGCAAATATACTATTTTTTCAAAAAAGAAAAAAATTAAAAAATATTTTTAGAAACATTACCACCCATACACACGATTTATAGCCATATCACTTGCCTCCTCGAAGGGCAACATAGCATTGAAAACACGCATACACACAAACGTAGGCAAGTCCGTTGTGCGCAAGGGCGCGGTTTGTAGCTTGCCTGCCTCGAGCAAACGAGAGCGGGCAGTGCCTTCGAGCAAAGGCTTTTCGGGAGTGAACCACGCCACGCCATCAAAAAAAGCCACATTGCAGTAAGAAGTATCTGTGATGAAACCGCCTTGCGTTATCAATATATCGTCTGCTTGCCTGCGTTGGGCTTTCAGAGCTTCTATGGCGGTTCGGTCTGCATATTTCGCGCTGTAGGCAAGGTCGGGAGCTTCTACGATTTGCAAAGTTTGGGGCGGTTGGGGCATATAGGCGTGAAATTCTACCGCCTCGATGCTTTGTGCGGTGTATAGCAGTCTGCACTTCATCAAAGCTGTAGGCAAGGCGGTTGTTTGCGTAGCGAAGGCATTTTCTAACCACAAGTCGAGGTTTTCAGTAGGCAAGCAACCTGCAGTTTTAAGCATACGCGCCTTGTGGTAGGCAAGATGTTCGAACTTGCCTGCCCGCACACAGATTGTTTCAAGCAATAGGGACATAGATTTTTTGTATGAGTTCGTTGTATTCGCTCTCGAGAGTGCTTTGCGTGGTGATGCCTCCGCCACTTTTGAAATACAGCCCCTCCCCTACCCGCTCCACGTACCGAATCATCACGCCTGTATCCAAGTTTTCACCATCAAAATAGCCACAAATGCCTGTATAAAAATGGCGCGTGTAGGGCAAATCGCCACAATTAAAGACACTTTCAGCTTCCTTTATAATTTCCACCGTTTTTTTCTTCGGTGCGCCAGAGATAGAACCCGCAGGCAAGAGCGAAGCCAATATATCGCCCAAATGTGCATGATAGTCAGCAGGCAAGTTGCCCACGACCTTCGAGCTTACCTGCAAAAGAGCCTTGCCTGTGTGCGTTTTGAGGCGGTCTATGTAGCGAAACCGCGCCACACGCACCGAGTCCGCTACTTGGCTAAGGTCGTTTCGTATCAAATCCACTATAGTATAATGTTCTGCCAATTCTTTCTCATCTGCCAAAATGGTTTGGCGAGCATCAGGCAAGGACGCATCGATTGTTCCTTTCATGGGGAACGAATAAATCTTGCCTGCCCGCATCTGCACAAAGGTTTCAGGCGAGAAGCACACAAATTGATTATCAAAATACACCTTGTACTTGGCTTGGCTTGCCTGAAAAATTTGCGCCAACGTCCAGTTTGTTTCTATGCGCGAAGGCGCGGACAAGTTCAGCAAGTACGAATTGCCAAACTGTAGGTTATCGTAGGCAAGTTGGTAGGCAAGGCTGTATTGCGCCAACGTTGGCGGAAAAACGCGCCATTCGATAGGTTCGTTTTTTGCCTTGCCTACAGTTGCCTTTTGCGAGGGCGTTTGCACACGAAGCCCTTGCTTTTCGGCTTCTGCAAGCGAAAAGATGTGCCAATGCTTCCCCTCAAAGTCTGTTATGAATACACAGGGAATCCGATTTTTACCAAAATAATTGAGGTCTGCGGGAGTCAAGGAAAGGGCTTTATTTTTAATTAACTTGCCTATTCGCTTCGTAGAATAGGGTTTCAAACCCTATTCTATTGAGCATTTACTAAACTTTTATATTTATTTCAGTATTATTTCACCACTTTTGCGGGGTTTCCGAAAACAGTCGCATTATCAGGTACACTCTCCACCACAACCGAACCCGCGCCCAGACGTGCATTGCGCCCTATCGTAATGCCTGAAACGACTACTACGCCTGTGCCAATAAACGCGCCATCGCCAATATGCACATTTGCGCCTATAACGCTTCCTGTGCCTATCTGCACGAAATCGCCCACCTGCACATCATAATCCAACGTAACTTGTGCGTGCAATACACAATGACTGCCCACTTTCACACTCGCGCCTATATTCGTGCCTGCATTAAACAAATTGCCGTAGCCCAATTCAGCAGAGGAAGACACATAGCTTTGGTAATGAATGGCATTAGGAGGCATCACTTTTCGCCTTTCTTTCAGCATTTCGACCATTGCCTTGCGGTAGCGGTTGTCGTCTGTGGCTACAAAGGCATCACATTTTTGTCCAATCAATTTCAGGAAACCATCATCATCAGGACTGCCCAAAACGGGGATAATGTCTATTTCGGTGTTGTGCAAAGCTGTTTCTTCGTCCAAAAAACCATACACTACTACATCATTGCTCTTGAAAATGTCGAGGGCAACCTTGCCTACACCCTTCGCGCCAATGATAATTACAGGCTTCAATTCCATATTTTTTTTGTTTTTATGGGCAAAGATACGGCTTTTTTGAAAAATATCTTTGTTGGGGCAGGTTTGGGCGAGGGTAGGCTACGCCCCTACATTCGTTTTTTTGGGTAGGCAAGAAAAAAATTTTGTATTTTCGTGAACCAAATGCAAATGAATTTAGTTGTATATACAAGTAATTCATAAAAACCCTTAAAAACCAACCAAATGAAATTAATCCGTATTCCCGCGTTGCTCCTTGCTGGAGCTATGTTTGTTGCAAGTTGCGAACAAGACCCCAAAAGTGATGCAGCCAAAACAGGCGAGGCTGAAAAAGTAGATACCAAAAAAGCTGAAGATGCTACAGAGTTGAAGCTCGACACGAAGGCAAGCGAAGTTACTTGGGTAGGCACGAAGCCCGTAGGCAAGCACAATGGTTCGTTTGCTTTGACTGAAGGCAAAATCTCTGTGAAAGATGGTCAAATTACAGCAGGTAGCTTTGTAATTGACATCAAGTCTTTGAAAGTTACAGACAAAGATGGTGATGATGCTACAAAGCAAAAACTCGCAGGACACCTTTTGAGCAAAGATTTCTTCGAGGCTGAAAAATTTGCTACAGGCAAGTTCGAAATCGTATCTGTAACGCCTTTCAAGAAAGAAGAAGGCAAGGACGAGAAAAAAGACGAGAAGAAAGATGCTGAATACACTTTGGCAGACCCCACGCACACCATCAAAGGCAACCTTGAGCTAAAAGGTGTTACGAAAAGCGTAGAATTCCCTGCAAAAGTTACTATCTCAGGCGACAAAGCAGAAGCAGAAGCGAAGTTCAACATCAATCGCAAAGATTGGAACATGAGCTACGGCGCGGAAGAGTCTTTGGGCGACAAATTTATCCGTCCTACAGTTCACATTGGTTTGAAATTGGTAGCGAACAAATAGTGTTGCCACAATCTTCATGTAGAGGCTGTCCGAAAAGGACAGTGACCAAACCTAAAAAGGCTTGTATAAAATGCGCTCTAACATTCGTTAGAGGCATTTTTGCTTTAAAAGTGCCTCTAAAGCCTGTAAATGGTGTTAAAAGTGGTTGCCATATTGGTGCAATGGCACACTTTTTATAAAATATGGAGGACTCGTATGAAGGTTCTTTTTTGGTTGCGAAGGAATCGCACTAATAAAGCGGGTACTGCCCCCGTCATGTGCAGAATTACTGTGAAAGGCTCTGTGCCTGTGCAGTTCTCCACTAACTTAATGGTGGAACAATGGGACGCGGTGCGCAAAAAAGCACGTGGCAAAAATTCACAAATTGTGAATGTGGAACTCTCACGCATAGCAAGCGAGTTGAACGAAATAGGGCGGGATTTGGAACGCCAAAAGATTGCTTTTAGCTCTCAAACGGTTATGGACAGATATAACGCGCTTGCCTTGCCTGTGCAGTCGTGGACTTGGCTACAGCTTATGCAGGATTGGCACGATAGGATGCTACAACAGCATAACGCGGGTATGTGCGCTTTCGGCACGTATGAAACTACGCGCTACAGGCTCAAGAGCCTACAGGCTTACCTACAAAGCGAAAAGCTGGATGATTTGCCTATAGTGGACATCAAGCGCGGTCACTATGAAGCGTTGCAACTTTTCTTTTTGGGTAGTGGCAAAAGCTGGAACTATACAAAGGGAATTTTAGACGATTTACACGCGCAACTTATTTGGGCGGTGCAAAATTCCTTGCTCGAAAAGGACCCTTGGGCGGGGCTAACAATGGAATTTCGGGTAAACGAGGAGTCGATGTTTTCTTTGTTGGCTGACCAAGTGGCAATACTAGAAGCCTACAAGCCTGAAAGCAAGAGCATCGAAAAGCGTTTGGACGCTATTTTGTTTTTGTGTTGGTCGGGCTTGAGTTGGGGCGACTATGACGCGCTCACCAGTGCGAACCTGATAGAGCAGGGAGGCAAGCTGTGGCTCGATGGCAAGCGTGGCAAAACTAAAACGCCTTTTCATGTGCCTATTTTCAAATTCGTGAAACTTGGGGAACTCATCAACAAGTACGGATCTTTGGAGGCTTTGCCACGCTACAGCAACACGAAAATGAATGAATACATCAAAGAAATTTTTGAAAGTTTGGGCTTTGAAAATGCAAGCGAATATACTTGCCACGATTTGAGGCGGACTTTCTCGGAACTGTGCCACACGCATTTTACGTATGATGCGGGGACTGTGGCGTTGATGCTCGGACACAAGAACACGAACATCACTTACAAGCACTATCTGCGCATCACAAGGGAAACTATAGAAAACCGCTTGTAGCAAATATATATATCAAACAAAAAACCTTGCCTGTGGTGTAGGCAAGGTTTTTTTATGGCTGTTGGGCTTGGTTTAGGAGTTGCTCGGCTTCTTCTTGCTTGGCTTTGTAACGCATTGCTACTTTGAATATGGCTTGGCAGAAGTCTAGGTCGTAACTCTTGCCTGCCATAACATTGTCAATTTTGGCTTTTAACCTCGTTTTTTCCGTTTCATCTGCTTCTTGCTTGCCTAATTCTATCAGTACCTCGCTTTTGTATTGGGTAGGCAAGTAGGGGCGGGCTTGTTCTAAAAGCATCTTAGGCAATTCTATTGCCTTCTTTTTTTTGTCGCTTTTAGGCTTCTCTCTGCTGTCTTTCATAAATTGTAATTTATGTTTATTTACAGCGCAAAAGTATCTCATAGAGCGTTAAAATCAAAATTTTGGATAGTTTTTTTTACAGTTTTTTATTGTGTAGTAATGTGCGCATTTTCCTAGTCTTTGCTCTTGGGTGGGCTGTAGGTTCTCACGTATTCGGTGGTGAAGGTCTTTATAGGCAAGTAGGGAATTTCCTCGCCTGTTTCCTCATCAACGATAGGCTTGCCTACTTTTTTGGCTTTGTCGAGCAGGGCTTTGCGGGCTTTGAGCGCGGTGTCGAGGCGGCTATATTCTTGGTCTTGGCTGTAGTCCAATTTGTCGCCTGTACTGCCCAATTCCCAACCGCGCTTTTGAAGCTCGCTTTTGTGTAGGCGTTGGGCTTCAGAAAGGGCTTTTTGGGCTACCCATTTTTTTTTTTTTT
>RDXI01000144.1 GCA_004292795.1 Bacteroidota bacterium
AGTTTGGAATACACGCGTGTATTTTCCCAAACAAGAAATACAAAACTATTGGGATAGTGGTTACAAAATAACCAGTCTTACCTACGCCAACAACCTGTGGGCGGTTGTGATGTCGGCAGGCGATTTTTGGGGCAAACAAGCGTGGGTTACCAACAAGAACTTTCCTGCCGACTATGTGAAAGAAAAATGGTCGCAAGGCTATGACATCACACACCTTTGTTACGGCAATGGCGTTTGGGCGGTCATTATGTCGCAAAATACAGGCATCGAAGACCAAATTTGGCGCACCACCAAAGAATTTCCTACCGATGTGATAGAAGAATTTGGTGCTAAAGATTATTACATCACAAACCTCGATTATGACAGCGTAAACGGCATTTGGGCATTGGTCATGAGCAAAGGACTTTCTTACGAAGACCAACGCTATCATCAATCTGAAGCCTATCCCAAAGATGAAATCAACCAACTTTGGAACGAAGGATTTAGCATTACCAACCTTACCTACGGAGGTGGAAATTGGGCATTGGTTATGAGCAAAGGCACAGACTGGGGCAAACAAATGTGGCGCGTTGATCCTACTTTCCCCGAAACCGTTATCAATGATTATTGGGCAAAACAATATTATATCACGGGCATTTATCATGGCAATTATGTAGGCAAGCCGAATACGCCTGTTACGTACAAGCCCGCTGTTTTGAGTTGGAACATTCCCTATCAAAACAATGTCAAAGTAAGCAAAGCGGACTACAATGTGAAGGCTTGTGTGCAGACCGAAACCGAATTGAGCGAGGTAAAAGTATTGCTCAATGGCTCACCTGTAAGCGAAGACTCTCGTGGCTTCGAAGTAGTGCCTGACAATGGGTGCGACCAAAGCATCGAGAGAAAATTAAAACTCCGTGTAGGTTCTAACACTGTGCAAATCGTGGTTACCAACAAAGGAGGCACGACCACAAGCGAAACACGCACTGTAGTTTTTGAACAAAAAACGAACCCAACGCCTAATCCTAATCCAACGCCTAATCCAAACCCCACAGCAGGCGAGCGCAGACTCGCGCTTGTGATAGGCAACGCTACGTATGACACCAAACCCTTGAAAAACCCCGTGAATGATGCACGTTCTATGGAAAGTGCTTTGAAAGAAGTAGGCTTTGAGGTTATCAAAGTGGAAAATGCCAACAGCGCGAACTTGAAAAGAGCCATCGACGAATATGGTGCAAAGCTCAAAGCAGGCAAGTATGATGTAGGTATGTTCTTCTATGCGGGGCATGGCTTGCAAGTGAAGGGCAACAATTACCTTGTGCCTGTTGATGCCAAAATCAGTGATGAAAACGAAGTAGAGTATGAATGTGTGGACGCAGGGCGTATATTGGCGAAAATGGAAAGTGCAGGAAGTCGTGTGAATATTGTGGTGCTTGATGCGTGTAGGGATAATCCTTTTGAACGCAGTTGGTCGCGCTCTACCAAAGGCGGAGGCTTGGCTACTATGGACGCGCCTGTAGGTTCTATCGTATGCTATGCTACCTCACCAGGCAAGACAGCGTCTGATGGAGATGGCACGAATGGGCTTTATACGCAAGAACTTTTGACTCACCTACGCACCCCGAATCTCGCCCTCGAGGAAGTCTTCAAGCGGGTGCGCATAGGCGTAATCAATAAATCAGGCAAGGCACAAGTTCCTTGGGAAACCTCTTCTTTGATAGGCGACTTCTTCTTTAAGAAAAAATAATATGTTGCCAAAACAAACAAAAGCTCTTATGATAGTAAGAGCTTTTGTTATTATATAACAAATCCATAAACGTACTTAACATTTTTTTGACTACCCTTACAAGGGTATTTTTATACCCTTGTAAGGGTATTTTTAAAAATCAAATTTTTCACAAAACATTGATTGTCAATTATTTAATCAAAAACTTGAAAAAAGAGCTTTTTGGAAGTTACAAATAAAAATCTAAACTTTGCAACAGTATTAAACCTTTTTATTCATCGTCTTATGACTATCATCAATTCAACGACTGCCGCTACTTACGAAAGTAACTGGGCAACTTATGTAAACGGCAATACTGATATGCGTCCTGTCTTCTTGACGGGTGGAAGCCTTATCACGGGTGTGAGCATGAACTATGCAGACTACAAATACTTGATTGGTAATGTAGGCGTGATAGGATACCAAGTGCGTTTTGGACTTGACGGTACTAACCTTCACATTATGGTGATGGGGTATGACGTAGAAGACCTCGTGTGTACGCCCATTTATGATTTCACAAGCTACACCACGACACAGCACTCAAGCGTAAATTTTGCGTATAATGGTTTTGTGCCTAATGTGGTCGCACCTGTCGTTATCAAAGATTGGTTGAATGATTGGGAATCGCAAGGAAGCACTATTCCTCCAGATTGGTTCAAAATATCTGGGACTGTTTTGAAGGGCTATCATGTGGAGCCAGGAGATTTTTATAATCTTTTGCTCGAACACACTAATGCCTCCAACTCGAACATCTATATCGCCTTCAATAAGCGTACATTTAATAGCGGCACAAATGACGCTAATGTATCAGTGGCTATGTATGCTGAGAATAGTCAAAAAAATACGGCTTACGCGCTGAATTTTTGCCTACCTTGCCCAAACACTTGTGGCGGGTGGAGAGAAAGGAAAAAATCATAATGTGATGAGATTTATTATCGCATCATAAAATCAGCGTATTTTTGTTGAATATAGTAGGTTTGTGATTTATCAGATGCTTTTTGTAGAAGGGCATTTGATAAATCAAACTACTACAATCTTATAGCTTTTTATAAGCACTTTAAAATATATCATTGTACTTTGTGAAATAGTATAAAAAATATTATGAATATTATGGTTATTGTGAATTATTTTCAATATTTAAGCCCATTAGAGATATTTATGTTTTTATCTAGTATATTACCTTCTTTTATTACATTGATATTGGGTTTTATACATTTTTTTTCTCAAAAACTCATAGGACTAAAAAAGCATATACTACTTCTCACATTCTTATCGTTTGTTTCCAGTTTTATCACTACAGTATTGTGGTTAAATGTGATAAATAATATGTATATAGGAAATATATACACTTTATTAGAAGCATTGCTATTGTTTATGATTTACAAGGAATATCTTGGGAAAATCTTTTCCAATATGTTTTTTGGAATCATTGTAAGTATTTTTTGTGCGTTTTTCTTTTTTAATATTCTATATATACAAGGTTTTTATGAAATAAACAGCTATTCTCGTACATTGGAAAGTATGTTAATGATTTTTTTCTCCTTATTGTATTTCTATCAAGTTATGCAAACGCTTGATTCTGAGAATTTAATGAGAGAACCTATGTTTTGGCTAAATTCGGGTGTATTGCTATATTTTTCTGCTAATGTTTTCATTTTTATATTTAGCAGTTTTGTTTCAAAATACTCTATTGAGTTAAATCTTATTATTTGGGCTATACACGCTTTGTTCCACACCATATTTTTCATTATGCTATCTACCGCTTTGTGGGTAGTGCCTCAACATAAGCCAGAGTAATGATATTTTTAGTCATAAAGAATAGTGAATGGGAAATTGTTATCTTATTATCTGTCGGGACAGCTGTAGTCATGGTATTGGCTATAGCCATTATTTCTTTTGTTTTTACATATCAACGAAAACTTATAAAACACAAAATGGAGATGCAACTATTGGAGAACGAGCATAGGCGTAAATTGCTTGTAGCCAACATCGAAACACAGGAAAATGAACGCAATCGTATTGCAAAAGACCTTCATGATGATGTGGGGGCTATGCTTTCTACAACCAAAATGTTTTTGGGTGTGTTGGCTAAGAATTCGAACAACCCCGAAATGGTCAAAAAAATTGATGAGATGATTTCGAATGCTACCCACAAGTTGCGTACTATCTCTCACAACATCACGCCCAAAAACTTAGAAAATTTTGGTTTTGTAAAGGCTGTAGAGGATAGTTGTGCCAAAATGAATGACGCAGATACCCTCTCTATCAGTTTCAAGTACAACACGGAAGCGCGTTTCAATGTATCACAAGAGTTGAATTTGTATCGTATTGTACAAGAACTTTTGAATAATACGCTCAAACATGCTGAAGCTACTGAAGTCATTATGCAACTCTCTATCCAAGAAGATACCGTAACTTTTGCTTATCAAGATAACGGAAAAGGGGTGGACATAGAGGCACTCAAGAATAGAGAGCGTTTGAGCTTGGGTATTTCGAATTTGGAGAGTAGAGCAGAGGCACTTAATAGTAAGATTGAACTAAAATCAGCAAAAATGGACGGTTTTTTGGCACGTATCAGCTTTAAGATGTTGCCGTATGAAAAAAATTAGGGCAATGCTTGTTTATTTGTAAAAAATGATGTTATTTGCAATCATTACAAAATAAACATATTTTTCGTATGAACCTTGTACGCATTGCTATAGTTGATGACCATCCTATTTTTTTGAATGGCTTGCAACTTGTTATTAGCCAAACGCCTCATTTTCAGGTAGTTATTCAGGCGGGTAATGGTCTTGAGCTGTTAGAAGCCCTTGCAAACACAAGCGTTATGCCTGATGTAGTGTTGTTGGATATTGCTATGCCCAAAATGGACGGATTAGAATGTAGTGCTATTTTGAAAGAGAAATATCCCGACCTGAAAATTATTATCCTGACTATGAACGACCAGCAAAGCTATATCAAACATTTGATAGAGATTGGGGTGGATAGTTATTTGTTGAAAGAAACAGTGGGTGCGGAGATAGAAAAGGCTATCCAAGTAGTATTGGAGGGAGAATGTTATTTTGATACGCAGGTGCAACAAATTTTGTCAAAGGAATTGTCTAAAAAACAAACTACTCCCAAACACAATATCTTTTTGGGCAAGCGCGAACTTGAGGTGCTGGGTTTGTTGAACAAAAATAAAAACAAGCATGAAATAGCCGAAGAGCTTTCTATCAGTGTGCTTACTGTAGAAACACACCGCAAAAATTTGTTCAAGAAATTTGATGTGCATAGCACTACCCAATTATTATTCAAGGCGGTAAGGTTTGATTTAATAGAAATGGAATAAGGCTGTGCGTATCGTTTATTTGCATCAATATTTCAACACTCCCGCGCAAGGTGGCTCCTTGCGCTCTTATTATATTGCCCAAGCTATGGCAAAGGCAGGGCATGACGTACACCTCATCACAACACACAACCAAGAAACCGCCCAAACGATAGAAATAGAGGGCTTCACAGTGCATTATTTGCCCATTGCTTACCAAAATGCTTTTGGCTTTTGGCAAAGGATAAAGGCTTTTTTTTATTTTGCGCAGGCAAGCTACAAACTTGTGCAACACTTGCCTACCCCTGACCTTGTATATGCCACTTCTACGCCCCTAACGGTGGGCTTGAGTGCTTTGTGGCTCAAGAAAAAACTAAAAATTCCTTACATTTTTGAAGTGCGCGACTTGTGGCCTCTTGTGCCTATCGAGTTGGGCATTTTGCGAAATCCTGTAGGCAAGTGGCTAACGAGGCGTTGGGAAAAGCAAATCTACAGGCAAGCTAAAAAAATAATCGCGCTCTCACCTGCCATGCAAGCCCATGTAAAGGCTATAGTTCCCGAAAAAACAGTGGAAATGGTGTCGAATATGGCAGATACTTCGGTTGTCTTGCCTGCCTCGCCTACGGACAAGTGCATTGTGGCTTATTTTGGTACGATTGGTTATGCCAATCATTTGGAATATTTGGTCGAGATAGCCAAAGAAGCACAAACGCAACAACAAAACGCGCTTGAGTTTTGGATAGTAGGCAAGGGCGCGAGAATGGAGGCAGTGAAAGACCTTGCACGACAATACGCCCTCTCGAATATTCATTTTTTTGAGCATCAAAGTACACAAGATTTACAAGTAATGATGCAAAAAGTTACGGTAGTATATGTGTCGTTTTTGGCGCACCCTGTCTTGGCTACCACAAGCCCAAACAAGTTTTTCGAAGCCTTGGCGCACAGCAAGTTGTGTGTGGTGAATGTAGAAGGTTGGTTGCGGGAATTGGTGGAGCAAAACGGGTGTGGATTTTATGCCTCGCCTACCGAACCGCAAGATTTTATAGAAAAAATCAAACCTTTCCTACAAAACCCTGCTTTATTGGCAGAACACCAACGCCAAGCTCGCCTGCTGGCAGAACGTGCATTTTCTACAGAGATACTGACTGCGAAGATTTTGGCGTGTTTGCCGTGAGTGTGTGCAATATTTTGTATCTTTGTAAAAAACTTGGGCTATGATAACAAAACCTTTTGAACAATGGCTTTTTGAGGAGGTGGAACTTACCTTTGGAGTAAAGCGCAATCGTAAATTTGGCGAACTTGCGGATTGGCTCAAGGTCGAAACAGACTTGCCTGCCCTCTCACCTGCGGAAACTGTTTTTTGGAGTCTTTTGAATGAAAATGTGGAAACTTGGAACGAAGATGAGCTAAAAATAAACTTTATCGCGCCTGTTTTGATGGACATTAATTTCAACAAAACGGATTGTTACAAGGTTTTTTCACAACGCCTTTTGAGCATCAAAACAGACAAAGTGGACTCGCAAGGGCGCGTAGAGTGGTTTGTTTCAGCAGGCAAGCAAATTCCACGCGAACCTTTTTTCTTTGTGCATGAGTATAAACCCGAAAAAGGGGGCAATGCAGACCCGTTGGGGCAACTGCTCATAGCCATGCTCGCCTCCCAAGCCAAAAACGCAGAGGCGCAAATGCCCATTTATGGCTTGTATATTGTGGGCAGATTTTGGTTTTTTGTGTTGTTGGTAGGCAAGGAATATGGCGTTAGCCCTGCCTACGATTCTGCTGATGAAACAAAACTGAAGGAAATCCTACATATCTTGCGAAAAACAAAACAATACATCGAAACCCGATTAGGCGTGTGATTTTGCGTAGTCGCTTTTTTCGCTATTGTTTTTGTGTATCTTTGTGAAAAAAACAACCATACAACCACTAACCATACAACCATACAGCCATATAACCCTAAGAAATGCAATTCGTCTATCCCAGCTTCTTGTGGGCAATGCTTGCCCTGTCCATACCCATTTTTATACACCTTTTCCAATTCAGGCGCACTCGAAAGGTGTTGTTTACCAACGTACACCTGCTCCGCGAGGTAAAAAACGAAACGAACCGCCTCCGCCAAATCAAGAATTTCTTGATACTTTTGGCGCGTTTGGGTTTGGTGGCGTTTTTGGTCTTGGCGTTTGCACAGCCTTTCCTGCCCAGCCCCAATGCGAAAAATATCAAAAATGCGAATGGTTTGGTAAGCATTTATTTGGACAATAGCTACAGTATGCAAAATGAGATAGGCAATGAAAAGTACCTCACGCTTGCGGTCAATACTGCCAATGATTTGCTGAAAGTTTATCCCAAATCGGCTCAATTTCAACTCATTACAAACCGTTTTGAGAACAAAGAGCAATACCCAAGCACTGCGCAAGCCGTCAGTGATAGGCTGACAGAAATTGATTTCTCGCCTGAATATCGCTCCTTGCCTACTGTGCATAAAAGGCAGGTAAGCCTTTTAGAACGCTTCGCGCCGAACCGCAAACATCAAATTTTTTGGTTTTCGGACTTTCAAAAAGCTACTTCGGGCAGTCTGGAGCAGTTGCAACTTGATACAGTCAATCAATATTACTTAGTGCCTATTCGTGCCGAAAAAACGCCCAATGTGCGCATCGACTCGGTGTGGCTCGAAAATCCTTTTATCAAAGAAAACGAAAGCAATCAAATCAATGTGCGCCTGAAAAGTTTTAGCTTAGATGCTTATCCGAATTTGATGCTCAAACTATTTTTGGGTGAAAAGCAAGTTTCGACAACTTCCGTAAAAATCGCGCCCAATGGCTCGGCAAGCACACAATTTAGTTTCACAACTGACGGGCAGGGGCTGAAGCAGGCAAGGATTAGCTTCGAGGATTATCCCGTTACGTTTGACAACGACTATTATTTCGTACTCAATGCCTCGCCTACCATTCAAATCGTGCATCTTACGGACAATGCTCCCTCGCGCTATATTCCCAATGTTTACAGCAATGAAGGCGTTTTTAAAATGCAATCTTTTAGCGTCAAAAACTTGGATTACAACCGCCTGAAAACTGCAGAATTGATTATCCTTGATGGCGTACAAAATGCAGATGGCGAATTGTCAAAAATCATTCAAGAGCGTGTGCGCAAAGGCGGAAGTGTGGTTATCTTTCCTCCCGCCGAAGGTGCGCAAGGGTTGAATAGTTTGCTTAATGGACTTTCTGTGGCGGGTGTGCAAGTGCAAAAAAACGACACGCTTGGCAGAGGCAGGGCAAACGAACTCGCCTTGATAGAGTCACAAAGCCCCTTCTTTCGCGGAATGTTTGAGCGTGTGCCTTCGAATATGAATATGCCTTACGGCAATGCGGTTTTGCGTTGGGCAGACACAGGCGAGAATTTGCTCAAATTCAAAAACAATCGCCCCTTTTTGTCGCGCTTCGCGGTGGGGGCAGGCAAGGTCTTTTTATGCGCTTCGCCCTTAAACCCCACGCATACGAGTTTTCCTAAACACGCGCTTTTCGTGCCTGTGATGTATAAAATCGCGGCATTGAGCAAAACAGGCGAGGACAGACTCGCCTACAATTTCCAAGAAAAGACGTTCAAAGTGCGCTTGCGCGAGCCTTCGAAAAACAATGTTTATAAATTGGTGAAGGACAAAACCGAAATCGTGCCTTCGCAACGCATTGTGGGCGATGAACTTGTGTTCGAAATGCCCGAACAAGCCCTGACAGCGGGTTTTTATAAACTGATGCTCGACAAAAAACNNNCGACAAAAAACAAGAAGGTGTCCTTGCCTTCAATTACGACAAAACAGAGTCGGAAATGGATTTTTACACCGCGCAAACGCTCCAAAACAAATTCGCCAAACAAAAGAACGTACAGATTTACGACATTCAAAAGAACAAAAACCTTGTGCAGGATTTCCGAGAGCGCAACTTACAGGTCAATCTTTGGAAATATATGCTCATAGGCGCGTTGGTATGCTTGTTGTTGGAAACGGCTTTTGTGCGGTTGCTGTAAAATGACAAAGCATTACATTTTTGTTACATCTATTTTGCCTTACCTGAAAGAACGCCTAGCCTCGCAAATGTTTCAAAAATAGCCTTTTTAAAAAGGCTATTGGTTTTTGATGATTATAGCCTATTTTTGCCCACATGGAACGCTATACTGAAGCCTTTGCTCGCTTGTTGGGCATTATGAACGACCTGCGCGAAAAATGCCCTTGGGACAAGGTGCAGACTATCGACTCGCTTCGTCATTTGACGATTGAGGAAACCTACGAACTTTCTGATGCTATCCTGAAAGGCGATATGCAAGAAATCAAAAAGGAATTGGGCGACATCATACTGCACATTGTGTTTTATGCCAAAATAGCCTCCGAAACGCAAGCCTTCGATATTGCAGATGTGTTGCATAGCATTTGCGAAAAATTGATAGTGCGCCACCCGCATATTTACAGCGACACGAAGGTGTCAGGCGAGGAAGAAGTAAAGCAAAATTGGGAAAAAATCAAGCTTAAAGAAGGCAATGCTTCAGTGTTGTCTGGCGTGCCTGCGTCCTTGCCTGCCCTGCTGAAGGCGTATCGTATGCAAGAAAAAGCGCGTGGCGTGGGCTTTGATTGGGAAAACCCCGAACAAGTTTGGGAGAAGGTGGAAGAAGAATTGCAGGAGTTTCAAGAAGCCCTGACCATCTCTGCCGACAAAGCCGAAGATGAATTTGGCGATTTGATGTTCGCACTTATCAACTATGCCCGCTTCAAAAATATCAATCCTGAAACTGCCCTTGAACGCACTAACCAAAAGTTTACGAGGCGTTTTCAATATTTGGAGCAACAAGCCAAAGCAAACGGAAAGAGCTTGGGCGATATGACGCTCTCGGAAATGGACGTTTTTTGGAACGAAGCAAAAGAAAAAGGTTTGTGATAAAAAAGATATTTTTTATCCAAGTGTCAAGTTTTCACATTAGAACAATCTCATGAACAAAATTTTATATGGCATTGTGGGCGCGATTTTGGTGGCAATCGTAGCCTACACTTTTTTGTCGCAAGGCAAGGAAGATTATACTAAAGCTATAGCGCAAAAGCGTTTTGAGAAAGAGCGTTTTTTTCTGAACGCGCCTAACTCGCCTTTTAAGGACAAGCAACAAGTGCAACGCCTTGCCTACTTCGCGCCTGATGAGCGTTACAAGGTGCAGGCAAGCATAGAAGTTTTGGAAAATCCCGAAACGGTGGAAATTCCCATGAGTGGAGGCAAGCCCGAAATGTACTTGCGTTATGCTTACCTGCATTTTTCGCTGGCAGGCAAGGCGTACAAATTGACTGCCTACCGCAAAACACAGCAATCGCCTATGTTGTGGGTGGGCTTTCGTGATGAAACTTCAGGCAAGGAGAGCTATGGCGGTGGGCGTTACCTCGACCTTGCCTACCGCAACGGACAAAAAACGATTGCACTCGATTTCAACCTTGCCTACAATCCATTTTGTGCCTACAGCGAAGGGTTTGCTTGTCCTATTCCGCCACGCGAAAATACCTTGCCTACCCGCATCGAAGCAGGCGAGAAGAACTTGAAAGAGTTATGAGTTATTGAGTGTGGGTGGATAGACTTTTGCGGGTTCTTTGTTTATTACAGCAAAAAACACTACCTTTGCGCCCAAATTGCAGAATCAACCTTCCCCCATGTACATTACCCATATCGCCTCTTACATTCCCTCACAAATAGTAGGAAACGAGCATTTTTCCCAAATCAATGGCTTGTCTGATGAATGGATTTTAGCACGCACAGGCATTAGCGAGAGGCGCAAAGCCGCACAAGATGAAAATACGAATACCTTAGCCCTGAAAGCTCTCGAAGCGGGTTTGGAAACACTGCCCTTTCCTGCCTCTGACATAGACTTGATAGTAGGCGGGACTTATACGCCCTACGACACTATCCACACCCTCGCACACGCGGCGCAAAATTACTTGAAAATAAGTGATATTCCCGTTGTGTCTATCTCGACTGCGTGTTCGTCTTTCTTGAATGCTATGGAAATCGTACAAGGCTATTTTGCAATGAACAAAGCAAGCAAGGCTCTTGTGTTGGTGGCAGACCACAATACCGCCTATAGCGATGAACTCGACACAGTGGGCGGGCATCTTTGGGGTGATGCAGGAACGGCTATTTTTGTGAGCAAAGAACGTATCAAAGACAACGATTGGCAGGTCTTGGACATCATCACTGCAGGGGCAGGCAATGTAGGCAAGGCTGTAGATGGCGTATTTTTGCGCCCCAATGGAGAAGGATTTAAAATGAACGCAGGCAAGGACGTTTTTATGAACGCTTGCCAATATATGGCAAAAGTTACGCAAGACATTTTGCAAAAAAACAACTTCACGATTGAAGACCTTTCCTATTTCGCACCGCATCAAGCCAACTGGCGCATTACCAAAAATGTAGCTGAAAAATTGGGCTTGCCTGAAGAAAAAGCCCTTTCGAACATTCAATACTTGGGCAATACAGGCTGTGCAGGCTGTTCGGTGGCTTTGTGGGAAAACAAGGACAAGTTCCGCCCTAATGACCTCATTTCGGTAACAGTCTTTGGTGGTGGCTATTCGTATGGGGCTATGCTCGTGAGGTGTTTATAAATATTCAACATCAAAAAAATAATACTAAAACAATTCTTACCTTGCGCCCTTGTAGCACACCCTTTCTAGGGTGTGTTCATAGCCATCGACACCCCGCACCCTAGAAAGGGTGCGCTACAGCCTTTTGCTATAGGCACTTTAAAATTTATTTTAGTATAAAATCCTTGCCTGCTTTGTCAGTAGGCAAGGATTTTTGTATGAAAGGCTTATACCGAAATAAAAATTAACTTGCCTCCAAAAAATACCACAGAGTGACGAAGTTACACAGAGCTACACAAAGAACTTAGTGTTTCTTCGTGTTTCTCCGTACCTCCGTGTTAAGTTTTGGGTGCATCGTACATATTAGATATGAATAGCCCTGTTGTCTGTAGCCGCGAGGCACGCCTCTTTCACTGCTTCCATGTACGTAGGGTGTGCATGGGACATACGCGAAACGTCCTCTGCCGAAGCGCGGTATTCCATAGCTATCACACCCGCCGCAATCATATCTGCCGCTCTGGGTCCAATGATATGCACGCCCAAAATTTCGTCTGTTTGTTTGTCAGCAAGGATTTTTACCACACCATCAACGTCCATGCTCGCTCTTGCCCTGCCCAAAGCGCGGAAAGGGAACGAACCCACTTTGTAGGCTTTGCCTTGCTCTTTTAGCTGTTCTTCGGTTAAGCCCACACTCGCCACTTCAGGCCAAGTATAAACCACACCAGGGATAAGATTGTAATTGATATGCGGGTGTTGCCCTGCCAATGTTTCAGCTACAAAAACGCCTTCTTCTTCAGCTTTGTGCGCGAGCATAGCCCCGTCAATCACATCACCAATCGCATAAATGCCTTCTACACTTGTTTGAAGGTGTTTATCCACAGGAATTTTACCGCGCTTGTCGGTTTGTATGCCCACTTTGTCCAAGCCCAGTCCATCAGTATAAGGTCTGCGCCCAATCGCCATGAGGCAATATTCAGCCGAGAAAGTATGCTCTTCGCCCTTTGAATCTTGCGCCTTCACTTCCACGCTGTCACCCAAGTTCACAACACTTGTAACTTTGTGGCTCAATTTGAACGAAATGCCTATTTTGGAGAGCGATTTTTGCAATTCCTTGCCCATCGTTCTGTCCATGAAAGGAATAACCGCATCAAGGTATTCAATCATGGTAACCTTCGTGCCTATACGTGCATAGACCGAACCAAGTTCTGTAGAAATCACACCCGCCCCAATGATAATCATATCTTTGGGTATTTCGGTAAGCGTGAGGGCTTCTGTAGAAGTAATGATGCGTTTTTTGTCTATGGCAATGTTGGGCAAGGTCGAGGGCTTCGAGCCTGTGGCAATGATGGTATATTTGGTTTTGAGTTGGCTTGTCTTGCCTTCTTTGTCCAAGACTTGAATGGTGTTTTTGTCTATGAATGAACCAACGCCTTGATGCACCTCAATTTTGTTCTTGTTCATCAAAAACTTTACGCCACTGTTTGTTTGACTCACTACTTCATTTTTGCGGGCAATCATTTGTGCCATGTCTGCCTGTAGGTTGTCGAGCTTGATGCCATGTTTGGCAAAGCTATGCCCTGCATTGTAAAAATGCTCTGACGAGTCCAAAAGGGCTTTGGAAGGAATACAGCCCACATTGAGGCACGTTCCACCAAGCGCATCATATTTTTCGATAATGGCAGTTTTGAAACCAAGTTGCGCACAGCGTATCGCCGCCACGTAGCCACCAGGTCCCGAACCAATCACAACAACATCGTAATTCATAGAGGAGAAAGGGATAAATAAAATTTAGCCCAAAAATACTATAAATTCCTTACACATACAAACTAATATCTCCCGCGCCTTCGCGTATCACATTAAAATCGCCTTGGCTACAATCTATTACTGTCGAGGGGTTGATATTGCCATATCCGCCATCAATCACAAGGTCGACAAGGTGCTTGTATTTCTCAAAAATCAATTCGGGGTCTGTGGAGTATTCTATGATGTCATCATCTTCTTTCAGCGTAGTCGTGATGATAGGATTGCCCAATTCCTGCACTATGAGGCGTGGAATGTTGTGGTCTGGAATACGAATACCCACCGTTTTTTTGTTGTTGTGCATTATCTTGGGCAGTCTATGGCTGGGAGGCAAGATAAACGTGAAGGGTCCAGGCAAGGCTTTTTTCATGACCTTGTACACATCTGTTTCCACTTTGGCATATTCGGCTATGTGACTCATGTCGTTGCAAATAAACGACAAATTATTTTTGTACGGATTGATGTCTTTCATTCTACAAATGCGCTCCACTGCGCGTTGATTGTGAATGTCGCACCCCATACCATAAATCGTATCAGTCGGATAAATGACTATGCCTCCCTCGCGCAATACTTCTACTACTTGCAGTATTTTTTTGAGTTCGGGATTGTCGGGGTGTATTTTGAGTAGAGTTGCTTGCGCCATACGAGTTTGGAAAAGGCAGTGAATAATACGCAAAATTAGTGAAAAAATAACAAGTTTTGGAAAATTCAAAAAAATGAGTACATTTGTATTACACTCCTAAGCCCAAATCATAGATATGAGGAAATTCTACTTTTTACTCCTTACAAAAACCTGCTTTATTGTTTGGTTTTTGCCCTTGGATAGTTTGGCACAAGAGGATATGTTTCAACTTCCTGCCGAAGACATTTTGGAAATTGCCAAAAAGAATGAATCATTGAAAGATTTGCTCAATGTGGAGGTTACCTCCGCCTCGAACACTGCCGAGAAGATAAGCAATGCCCCTGCCTCCATTTTGGTTATTACCAAAGAGCAAATCAAACAACGTGGTTACCGAAATTTGGTTGATGTTTTAGAAGACTTACCGGGTATGGATTTGAGCATAGCTTATGGGGACACGTACTTCAAAGCCTATTGGCGCGGTTACCGCAACACGATTGGCGACCCTTTCCTGCTGATGATTGATGGACTAATTTTCAATGAATTATACTTCAATCAAACAAGAACGCTTATTTCCATTCCACTTTCCTACATAGAGCAAGTAGAAGTAGTATATGGTCCTGCCTCGTCTGTGTATGGCGCGAATGCCTCGATGGGTGTTATCAACATCATCACACGCAAAAGTTTTAAAACAACGGAAAGCGGAGCTTCGGGCAATATTACCATGAGCGAAAAGGGCTATACGTGGGCAGATATGAATTATTTTTATCAAAAAGATAAATTTCGCCTAAGTGTGGCAGGCAAGATGGAGCGTGGCGACCTCAATCAGCGCGTCAATAACAACGATTTTTATTGGTTGCGTGATGAACTTTATAATGATAGAAAATTGTGGGGAAAATTTATAGACAATCCCTCTATAGCAGGCAAGTTCTCCAGCCCGATGGAATTGCTGTCTGTTGATGTACGCGCCCAAATAGATAAGATAGAAATAGGCGTACAATTTTTTGAAAATAATACGGGCTATGGCACGATTTACCCCGCCGACAAAGTGCAGAACCTTAGCCGTTGGAATATGTACGAAGCGAGTTTTTTTGGGCGATATACTACCAAAATAACCGATAAATTGGCTTCGCGTACTTTGTTGCGCTATCGCTTGTCGGGCTTAAATCCAGAGTCGCAATATTTGGAAGGCTACAACGTAAGCAATACAAGTTCCTCGCCTGCCAACATAGGCGGGGCGTTAGTACCTGCGGGGCAAAGTGTGCGTGTATTGGATTATAGCTATTGGCAAACCCAAAACAGCAGTTATTCGTTTTTTCAAGACATAGATTGGGAAATTTCCTCCAAATTTTTTCTCAAAACAGGCTTAAAATTCGAAAGCAAAGACCTGCAAAAAGCCTACGACATCAACTACAGCGATATTTTCTTTCCTGACTCGCTGAAAAATATCAACCTTGCCTACCCCGCCCCACTAAGTCCCAACTATAGGCGCGAAAACCGCATCACTTGGTTAGACAGAGGCATTTATGCACAATTACGCTACAACCTTACTGAAAACGATATTTTCAATGTAGGCTTACGCCTCGACCACAATTCGTCTTACCAAGAAGCCTTTACCATTCGCGCTGGCTATATCCGCAAGTTCGAGCATTTATTGCTCAAAGCCTTTTATGGTGAGTCATTCCAAGAACCCACGCCTCGCCTGCTATACGGAGGCTGGAAAGGCTCGGGTAGTGACCCCAATTTGAAGCCCGAACTTTCGCGCACTTTGGAAATAATAGCCAACTACACTATAGAAAAAATGGCGCACAACCTCAATGTGTATTATGTGAATGTCTATAACACCATTGTTAGCTTCCCTGGCGGAGCTACCAACATAGGAGAACGCGCTGTATTGGGCTTAGACTATCAACTACAAGCGGTGTTGCCTTGGTTCAAAAAAACGGAAGTGTGGGCTTTCTACTCGGCTATTTTGATGCAAGAAGAAAAACAATTCAACGCCCAAAAAGAAGTTACAGGCACAGGCATCATAGGCGACTTGGCTACGCACAAGGTCTATTTTGGCATCAATTCAGCCATCACAGACCGCTTCAATGTCAATCTTCGAGGGCGATACATAGGCGAGCGCAAAACAGTAGCCACGAATCCTGTAGGCAAGGTAAACCCTTTCTTGGTAGCCGACCTCACGCTTACCTACCAAAACCCGAAAGTACGCGGTATGGGCTTTTCGTTGGGTTGCACCAATGTATTCAATACCCAATATTTCCATGCAGGGTTGCGCGGGGCAGACACAGGGGCAGGCGAGAATGGAAGTGGTTGGAATGGCTTGGCGTGGAATGGCAGTCAAGGCTGGTATAATTCGCTCTTGCCCCAACCGCGCCGTATGATATTTTTATCGTTACTCTTTAGGCTTTAAAATAAATTGTGTTATATTTGCGCTAATCAAGTCTTCTTATTTCCTATCGTACCATGTTCGACGCTTTCTTACAGTTCTTGCAAAACCCACTTCCTTTTATTGAATGGGGCGGTTTAGCCTTAGTAACCCTCATTGTATTTGCAGAAACAGGCTTGTTTTTCTGTTTTTTCTTACCGGGCGACTATCTTCTCTTTACGGCAGGGCTATTGTGCAGTACCAACATCATCAAAGAACCCATCTGGTTTGTGGTCTTGTGTATCGTTGTGGCGGCAATAATAGGCAATTATGTAGGCTACTTTTTTGGAAAATCAGTAGGCAAGGGCATTTACAACAAAAAAGAATCGTGGTTTTTCAAACGCAAACACATAGAAAGTACAGAAGAGTTTTTTAACAAGTATGGCGGACAGGCTCTCATCATGGCGCGTTTCTTGCCTATTATGCGCACTTTCACGCCTATCGTGGCAGGCATTATCCGTATGGAAATGGGTAAATTTTCGTGGTTTGTAGTCATTGGCGCGATTGCTTGGGGTACGTCTATCACGCTTGCGGGCTTTTTCTTAGGCAAAATTTTTCCTGAAATTATCCATTATTTGCACTATATCATCATTTTCTTTGTGGCAGTAACGAGTGTAGTGGCTATCCAATCCTACCGCAAAATGAACAAAGCGAAGTAAAGACTCGCCTACAGCAACAGCAGGCAAGGCGCGAGTCTTGCCTATTTTTTATTCTGTAGAAGTTGGTATTTGGTACAAATGGCGGTTTTCAGGCAAGAAATTTAGCGAGCTTACTACCTTTCTGCCTGTTTGGGCTTCGAGCTGTAGGCGAGCATTTCCTGCAATGTTACCACCATCTTTGGCACAATCTTTCATATCTTGGTAGGTTTGGGCATCGCGTGCTTCTGTAAACTCTGCTGTAGATTCTTCTGCTAAAATCATAAAAGCAAGTTCGAGGCGCGTCATATTATCGCGCAAATTTTGCTTTTTCAAACCTTTGAAAGCACTGTGTTCTTTGGGCGTAATGCCAAAAGCCCCTTTGGAAATGATAGCTGTAAGCACTGCATATTGTTGTGAGGAGTCGATACCACGTTTGCGCCAAATTCCTTCTAAGTCATTGCGCACCTCGATACTTTTCAAGCGTTTTTCAATCCACGCCTCATTATATCCTTGTTTTTGGTAGTAAAGGCGTTTCTTCTCCAAAAAGTCCTCACTTTCATTGATGACTTCTTGCAAAAGGGCAACTTCATTGCGAGCTTGCACAAAAGCCACTACCAAACTTTTTTTGAACGCCACCACTTCAGGCGAGTTGCGACTAAGCGTTACCAATAAATGCGCTTGCAATTCGTTCAAATAGCAGAAGGTTGATGTTCTGCCACGACCTTGCGTTAATTTCGCCGTTTCAAACGGCAAAATACCCAAGTCTTCGAGGTCTTTTTGATACTCTCGGATAGTTTCCATCAGGCTTTTATGATTGATATTCAAGCCTTTAGCGATGATACGGCTATCTATTACCTGTATGCCGTTTAGGTTTTAGATTTCGAGTTGATGTTCCATGTCTATGTTGTATTGAAAGCATTATCAATAAACAAAAATAACACTTATTTTCAAATAACAAAAAAATCTGCTATTATTTTACCCACACCGTTATGCAAGCTTTGAAACTTCGCACCCAAAATAGAAGCGGGTTTGTAACCGCAAAACATTTTAAAGAACTTGCCTACCTATAGGC
>RDXI01000387.1 GCA_004292795.1 Bacteroidota bacterium
TATCTCGGCTATGTCAGTAGCTAACCACGTACACGACCACTTGGGACACGACCATCATCACGACCATGTGCATGGAAGCCTTGAGTTTATGGATTATATTTTTTGGGTGTTCAGTTTGATTGCGGTGTATTATTCTGCACGCCAAACTACGCATAATCGTGTGCGTGTTGCGTTTGCGTTTGCGGGTTTGTTGTTTACTTGTGGCATTTTGTTCAAAGAAGTATTGCCTTTCGGACATGCTTGGTCGTATGCAGGTTCTTTTTGCCTTATTCTGACACATTATTACAATATGCGTTATTGCAAACACTGCTCTGTAGCGCACAAACACTAATCTCATGTAACATTCAACAAGGAACATTTAACATTTTTTAGTGTGTCAGTTTCTTGTCAAATGTTCCTTGATAACTGCCCAATGTTCCTTGATAACTGTTAAATGTTCCCTGATAACTGTTAAATGAAAATCCTTGCCATAGGGCGCAATTATGTAGCGCACATCGAAGAGTTGAAAAATGAGAAACCTACAGAGCCTGTAGTGTTCCTCAAACCCGATACGGCTTTGTTGCAAAACAATGAGCCTTTTTATTATCCTGAATTTAGCCAAGACATTCATCACGAAGTTGAGATTGTGCTACGCGTAGGCAAGGAAGGCAAGCACATTGAGCCTAAATTCGCCTCACGGTACTATGACCAAATAGGCTTGGGCATTGACTTCACTGCCCGCGACATTCAAACCCGCGCCAAAGAAAAAGGCTTGCCTTGGGAAACCGCTAAGGCATTCAATGGCTCCGCGCCTGTGTCTAAGTTCTTGCCTGTAGGCGAGTTTGCAGACCTGAAAAACATCAATTTCTGCCTTGAAGTCAATGGCGAAGTGCGTCAAGAAGGCAATACGTCTTTGATGTTGTATGATTTTGATTATATCGTGAGCTATTTGTCCAAGTTCTTTACCCTCAAAGCAGGCGACCTCATTTATACAGGCACACCTGCGGGTGTGTCGGCAGTAAAAGTAGGCGACAGATTAGTCGGTTTTATAGAAAAGCAAGAAATGTTTAATTTTGAAGTAAAATAATAATCATACCCCAACTGTCCGAAAAATTGGACAGTTTTTTTTATTTCATATCCTAAAAAAGATAGGCTTACTACTTTTTTACATAAAATATTTTGTAGTTTTGCACTAAACATTATTTCTATATTCTACTATGAATAACAACAACTTCTATAAGCTATGTTTGAGCTTCTTGGTGTTTTGGAGTATCCACACCACACAAGCCCAAAATATAGTGGATAAAGTTCAACAAGCTACAGATGTGGCTGGACTTACGCAAAAAGCCTCACAACTGAAACAAGAGGCGGAGCAACGAAAGGCTTTGGCTTGGCGTATAGCTGACGAAAAGGGCTGGGCAAAACGCCTTACCTACTCCGATGGAGAAATCATTGAGCTGATGGCATTAACGGAAAACGGTTTTCCTATTTATTATGCCACAGAGAGCAACCTAATAGCCGCAGAAAGTATTTCTGCTAACAAGCTTTGGAATGGTGGCTCTTTGGGGCTATCGCTTTCTGGAGCAAATATGGCTATCAACGGGTATGCGCGTTTAGGGGAGTGGGACGGTGGAGCAACTTTGACCACACACCAAGAATTTAATGCTAACAATGGC
>RDXI01000145.1 GCA_004292795.1 Bacteroidota bacterium
TTTTGCGTAAGCCCTAAATATTTTATCTCTGTTTAAAACCCTTTTTCACATAAGGCTGTAGCCTTGTGTCCATGTCTTCGCGCTTGTAGCCCAAGATGTGGGCAGTGTTTAGCGGGATTTTAAAATCCTTTTTGTGGTCAAGCGCGAAATGCGCAAACGCTACCCAATACCATACTTCGGCATCTTGTGTCCTTGCCTCCAAATAAAGCATAGCTTCGTCTATCAGCTTGCTGTAGTCCTTGCCTGCCCACCAAATAGAGAGGCATTTTTTCTTATGCGCCACGCTGTCGGGTGCAACGGCAAGCAACGCCTGATAATCGGCTAAGGCTTCTTTGTTTTTTTGCAGAGCCAAATAACAATCGCCCCGATTTGCCCAAAAAGTGGGCGTATTCTTTTGTTCAGTAGGCAAGTTTTCCATTGCTTGTATGGCTTTTTGCCAATTTTTGGTTTGTAAATAGCAAAATACCAACAAAGATTTGTAGGTAGGTTCTATATTGCCACCCAATACGCCTATGAGATGTTCGATGTCTTGAGCAGTTTGGGCGTATTCGCCTAATACAAAATTGGCTTCGAGGCGGTATTGATAATACAAAGGTTGGCGCGTTTCGAGTTGAATGGCTTGTGTGAAATCGGCTACAGCTTCTTGTGGTTTGCTCAAGGAAAGCCAGCACTTGCCACGCCCAAAAAACAAAGGAGCTTGCTTGCCTCCATACTGAATAGCTTTGTTGTAATCTTCCAAAGCCAATGAAACAAGCCCCTGTATTCTGTAAACTTCAGCACGGTAATTGTAGGCAATAGGCAAGGTATTGTCTAACTGCAAAGCACGATTAAAATGTTCGAGGGCGCGGTCATACTCTTTGTTCTCTTTGAAAACTGCGCCCAAATAAAAATAGGCTTCGGCTCGATTGGGCTGTAGGCGTATGGTTTCATAAAAATCTTGCGCCGCTTTTTGCCTTTCCTGCAAGCGCAGGTAAGCACGCCCACGCGAAAAATAAGCATCTGCATAGCCCACCCATTGCTTCAGCGCGAGGTCGTATTGTGTAATGGCTTGTTTGTGGTCGCCCAAGTACAGCTCTATTTCGCCCCGCTGAAAATACTCTTTTGCCCACTGATTTTGAGCAAATACACAGAAGGCGGTCATTGTCCACAATACAAAGGCTATGATAGGCGTTTTCAAAGTAGTAAAAAAGAAAGGTACATATTCAGAAAGACAAAGGAAAGCTATTTTTGTGAAAATAAAAACAGCGTTTTGCAAGAAATGTTGTTTTTTGGGAAAAAACCAACATAGTTCAGCTATTTTTGCAAAGAACTTCATGGCATTATAAACTGTTATTACTACAACATTCTCGCACCCAAACGCCCCTTTACTCATTCACTCATCTACTCAATTACTCATGCGTAAGGATATCGAATTTCCTGCTGTTGAAGGCGTACAAGTAGCCATTACACGCCACCTCAACGAAATCAACCAGCCCGAATGGGAGGTGTATCTTTTGAATACCAACGACTTCCCGCTTCACAACATTTTGGTTGCCTCTACGGGCTATAGCCCCAAAGATTCTGAAAAAGGAGAGAAACAACAAACCAGCACGCTTCGCCACCACTTCGACGGGGTAGAAGCCAATGGCTTTATCTTGATAGAATTGATTGATACGTCTGTGTTTCATTTGTGCAATGAATATTGGGTAAGCTATTATATAGGCTCGAAAATCTATGACAAAAAGTTTATTTTTATGCCCGAAAGCCTCGTAGAAGCCAATTTGCGCCCTATTGATGTTTTGCAAAAACAAGGCGTTTTGCATAGCTAATGCCCCCCTGCTTGCTTTTCAAGCTGTTTTGTTTCTGCCAAAGAAGCAAAACAGTTTTTGGTTTATAAAATATTTCTGAAAAAGTTTGGAAGCATCAAATATTCTAACAGAAAAGTTATTTTTTTCATCATACAATTTTGTATTGCTTTACTCGCCTACCCGCCATAACGCAAGGCAAGACTTGGTTTGCGCCTCGCTACGCGCCACGTAAGCCAACTAACGGTGGCTACGGCTATGCACAAGGCACTTGTACCCGCCAACAAGAAATGCGAAGCGCGGGGTTGTGCATGGTAGGCGAAATCTTGCAACCAACGCAACATAAGCGTATAGACTACAGGCGAGGCAAGCAAGAACGCAAAGGCTACCAACCAAACAAACTCTAAGGCAAATAATCGTACTACCTCGCCTGCTGACGCACCCAACACACGCCTGATGCCTATTTCTTTGGAGCGTTGCTCAGTAAGGTAAGACGTTAAGCCCAACAAACCCAAGCCCGAAATGATGATAGCCAACAAGCTAAAATAGCCAAAAATGGTTACCAATTTGCCTTGTGGCTCGTATCTGTCGTTGATGTATTGCGAGAGGTTGAAGGCTTCTATTGAGTGTTTGCTATCAAAGGCTTCCCACTTTTGGCGTATCCACGCTTCTGTTGCTTTGGCTTGCGTGGGTTTGAATTTTACCATCACATAGCCATAATTGCGGGGCATATAGTACATGACCAAAGGCTCAATCTTGTGTTGCAAGGACTGAAAATGAAAATCTTTGACTATGCCTATTACCTCAAAATGTACCGTATCGCCTGCCTGATACCTGTCGCTTTTCATAAAAGAATTGGCTATAGTCTTGCCTATGGGATTTTTCCAACCCATTTTTTGGGCAAGGGCTTCGTTGATGATAACGCTTGTGTGCGTGCTGTCGTGGTGGGTAGGCAAGAAATTTTTGCCTTGTTTCAGCTCCACGCCAAGCAAAGGAATAAATTTTTCGTCAATACTTAAGGTGTAGAGTGCCTCTACCGAAGTGTGGTCTTCGCTTGTGATGCTATGCTCCAATTTGGGAATATGCCCGTCCATAACCGTAGAAGTAATGCACGAACCTATGATGTTAGGGTTTTGTTGCAGTTCTTTTTGCAGGGTAGGCAAGCGTTTTACAAGCAAGGAATCGCCTACAGGAATATCTATCACCAACACATTTTCTTTCTGATAGCCAAGCGGTTGAGTACGCATATAGTCCCATTGGCTGTAGGCTATGAGTGTGCCTATCATCAAGCTAATAGAAAGTCCAAATTGCAAAATAACCAATCCTTTGCGCAAATTGGCAGGATTGAGCCACCAAAAGCCCATCGAACCGCCTTGTTTAGTTTTGTTTTGCAGTACCCACGTAGGCGGAAAACTCGACAAATACAAAGCAGGGTACGCGCCCGCCAAAAGGCTGATGCACAACACCAAGCAGATGCTCAAACTCCAAAACTCTGCATCAAACCACGGCAACTGCGCAAATGACTTGCCTGTGAGGTAGTTGAAATTGGGCAATAAGATTTCGGCTATAGCCAAGCCCAAGCATGTACTTAGGCAGGCAAGGACAAAAGACTCGCCTAAAAACTGCGCCAATAATTGCCTTCTACTCGCGCCCAAGACTTTGCGTAAGCCAACCTCTCTTGCGCGTTGCCCTGCCCTTGCGGTGGCGAGGTTCATATAATTGATGCACGCCATAAGTAAGATAAAACCGCCAATGACCGACAAGATGTAGAGATACAAAGGATTGTTGGTAGGCACAATCTCGTTGTTGAAAGAAGCATCTAAGTGAATATCCTTGAGTGGTTGTAGCAAGAACTTGATAGCAATTTCACCACGTGGCTTGCCTTCGAACCAAGAGGAAGTGTATTTCAGGTAGTTTTTTTGTAGGTCTTTTTCTAATTTTTGGGCAGACGCGCCTTGCTTCAATAACACATAGACGTGGGTAGTAAGCCACATTACGTCATGTTTGCTTTGGGTTACAAAACTACGATTGATGGAAGGCGTGGAGAGGTAAATTTGATGCTGGAAATAAGTTTCGGCTATATGGGGCTTCAGTATGCCTGTAACTTTGTAGCGTTTGATAGGAAATTGAAGCGACTTGCCTACTGCATTTCGCACTGTGCCAAAATATTTGATAGCCATAGCTTCGGTCAGCACACAAGTAGCACTGTCTTTCAGGGCAGTTTTTCTATCGCCCACCAACAAAGGCATATCCAAACAATCCAAAAATGCTTGGTCGGTAAAGGCTATTTTGTCTTCATTGAAAGTTCTATTTTCTACACGCACAGGTTGCTTGCCTATGGACAAGACGCGCCAATAATTTTCTATCACATCAGGGAAATATTCCTTCAACATGACAGGAAACAGGAAATTGTTTTGCGCTACGCGGTCAAGGGTTGTTTCGGATTTGAGTTCTAAAGGTATTCTATAGATGCGCTCTGCGTTGGGGTGATGATGGTCGTACCGCCATTCGCTCCGCAAGTACATAAACAACAAGACACTTGCCGATATGCCCACCGCCAAGCTGAAGATATTGATAAAAGCAAACAAACGATTGCGCCAAAAATGCCTTAGGGCAATCACAAAGTAATTTTTGAGTATCATACAAAGCCGTTTTTAGGATTGATAGGGTAAAGTTTCGCTCTTGAGAGGCTTTGCTTTATGAGAATATAGGATTGGGAGGGTACAGCAGACCAAAAAACCTACATTTACGTAAACGCTTGTTTTTCAACTACTTACCTACATAAGTAGGTTTTCTACGCGCTTCATTACACACAAAGATAGAAAAAAAACAAGAAAAAAAGCGCGTTTATTTGCATTAAAACGGGTTTTCTACTAATTTTGGGCAGTTTTTTGATAATGTACCTTTAAACAGCAATAAAAAAGTGGATATTTTTGAACGCATTTTGGCAAATCCAGGACCTTTGGGGCAATATGCTGACCAAGCTTATGGATATTATATGTTCCCTAAATTGGTAGGCGAGATAGGCCCTTACATGGAATTTCAGGGAGTATCAATGTTGAATTGGAGCTTGAACAATTATATAGGGCTTGCCAATCACCCCGAAGTTCGCAAAACTGATGCTGAAGCGGCGGCGAGATGGGGCATGGCGTATCCTATGGGTGCGCGTATGATGTCGGGCAACTCGGATATGCACGAACAAATAGACCGCGAACTTGCCGAATTTGTACACAAGGAAGACTCGGTACTTTTGAATTATGGTTATCAGGGCGTTGTGTCTATCATTGATGCCGTGCTTGACCGCAAGGACGTAGTGGTGTATGACGAGCAATGCCACGCTTGTATTATTGATGGCTTGCGCCTGCACATGGGCAAACGCTTTGTGTATAAGCACAATGACATGGAAAGCGTGGAAAAACAACTACAACGCGCTACCAAATTGAGCGAGCAAACAGGCGGAGGTATATTGGTTATCACAGAGGGCGTATTCGGTATGTCGGGTGTGATGGGCAATCTCAAAGGAATTGTGGAACTCAAGAAAAAATATAACTTCCGTTTCTTGGTTGATGACGCGCATGGTTTTGGTACTATGGGCGCGACAGGCGCGGGAACAGGCGAGCATCAGGGCGTACAAGATGGCATAGATTTGTACTTCTCTACGTTTGCGAAGTCTATGGCAAGCATTGGCGCATTCGTGGCGGCAGACAAGAAAATTTGTACATATCTTCGCCACAACCTCCGCTCACAAATCTTTGCAAAATCCTTGCCTATGCCTATAGTAGAGGGTGCTTTGAAACGCCTTGAACTATTACGCAATAAGCCTGAACTTCGCCAAAAATTGTGGGACATTGTAAACTATTTGCAAGATGGTTTGCGTGCAAGAGGCTTTAACTTGGGTGTTACTGAAACTCCTGTTACACCTGTTTTCTTGCAAGGTGGCATCACCGAGGCGGCTCAAATTACCCACGATTTGCGTGCTAATTTCCATATTTTCTGCTCTATCGTAACCTACCCTGTAGTACCTAAGGGCGTGATTATGTTGCGCATTATCCCTACGGCTGTGCATACCAAAGAGGACGTGGACAAAACGCTTCATGCTTTCTCTGAAGTAGGACGCAAACTGCAAGCAGGCGAGTACAAACAAGAAGTGCCTGCAGTAGCAACGCCTATTTAAGGAAGAATGGGGTAACGGGTAACAAGTGGACAGGTGACGGGTTTCAGGTGTCCGAACAATTTACCCGCCAACCCGAAAGCCTGAAAATCTCCCTCCCCCCACCATCAAAAAAACTTTTTTCAAACCTTTTTTATATCTATCTTATGGACAATCGCTTCGAACAGATTCGCGACCTCATCTTAGGACTTGAAGGCGACTTCGACAAGTTCTACAACAAAAACAATCAAGCGGCTGGTACGCGTGTACGTCAAGGTATGCAAACCTTGAAAGAACTTGCACAAGACATCCGCATGGAAGTGCAAAAAATGAAAAATGAAAAAGAAGAAGGCAAATAGTCTTTCCTACTTTCATTTTAAGTCAAACAAAACTTAAAAACGAAGAGGCTGTCCAAAAAAGGCGGTCTCTTTTTTGTTGCCAAATTTTATATGGCTTGATTGTAGCACAAACATTCATTTGCGTGCCGAAGGCAAAAAACGCTTATTTCAAGCATAGTTATCGATTGTATAGAATTTTATCTCTATATGGATGAACTACAACATCCTGTAGAAGTAGCCCCTCAAAGTATGTGTGAACGAAACGTTTTTTTCGCTTACAGCGCACAGACGAGCCGTCTGTGTTACAAATTTTCGTGGGTGCAAACATACGGAAAACCACGTTTCGATTCCGATTGTGCGCTGTATTCCAAATGTCTTAGGGCGGTTCACAGTCCTATCTTTTCGTTAAAATTTTGAAAAAAGCGCGTAAACGCCTAATTTTGCAACATGCTTAGTATTCAAAATCTTTCCTTCTATTTTGGCAGTCGCCCCTTGTACGAAAACATCAACCTACACATCAAGCCCAAAGACCGCATCGGGTTCATTGGCGCGAATGGGGCAGGCAAGTCGACACTTTTGCGTATCATTGTAGGCGAGTATGCCCCAGACGCAGGCAACATCAGCAAGGCAAAAGATTGTACGATTGGTTTTTTGAATCAAGATTTGCTCTCCTACCAAACCGATAACAGCATTTTGAGCGTAGCATTGGAGGCTTTTGAAGAGGCAAACTTGATACAACGCCAAATAGATGAGGTCATTCATAAACTTGAAACGGACTACAGCGACAACTTGGTAGAAAAACTCACGAACCTACAAGCCCGCTTGGAGGCAATAGGAGGCTACACCCTCGAGGCAGATGCGGAGAAAATTTTGGAGGGCTTGGGCTTCTCTACAGAGGATTTGCAGAAACCACTCCGCAAGTTTTCGGGAGGCTGGCGTATGCGTGTGATGCTCGCTAAGATGCTTTTGCAAAAACCTTCGTTGTTGCTCCTCGATGAACCTACCAACCACTTGGATTTGCCTTCTATTCAGTGGCTCGAAGAATACTTGAACAGCTACGAAGGGGCTATCGTGATTGTAACTCACGATAGAGAATTTTTGCAGAATACGGCGAATATCATTGTGGAAATCACTAACCGCCAACTGCATTATTATGCAGGCGATTATGAGTTTTATGTAGAAGAAAAGATACAAAGGCGCGAAATTCACAAGGCTTCCTACGAAAATCAGCAGGCGCAAATTCGCCAAACGGAACGTTTTATAGACCGTTTCCGTGCCAAAGCGAGCAAGGCACGTCAAGTACAGTCGAGGGTAAAGGCACTTGAGCGTATGGACAAGATAGAGGACGTGATAGACGAAAACGCTAAGGTGCATTTCCGTTTCAACTTCGGACAGGCTTCAGGCAAGATTGTAACAGAGCTAAAGAACGTTAGCAAATCGTATGGCGAAAATATTATTTTGCGTAATTCGGTGGGCGTAATAGAACGTGGCGACAAAATCGCACTCATTGGGGCGAATGGCAGAGGCAAGTCGACTCTCCTACGCATCATAGACGGAAGCGAGGCAGTAGAGGGCAGTGTAGAAATGGGCTATAATGTGCGTGATGCCTTTTTTGCACAGCATCAGCTTGAGTCTTTGAACCTTGATAATGAGATTCTTACAGAACTCAAACAAGCGGGGAGCAACAAGACCGAAACGGAATTGCGTACTATCTTAGGTTGTTTCCTTTTCAATGGCGAAGACGCTTTCAAGAAAATAAAAGTGCTTTCGGGAGGCGAGAAATCGCGTGTGGCATTGGCGAAAGTGTTGCTTTCAGAGGCAAATTTTCTGTTGCTTGATGAACCTACGAACCACTTGGATATGCAGTCGGTCAATATTTTGATACAGGCATTGACACAATACGAAGGTACGTTTGTAGTCATTTCTCACGATAGGCATTTTGTGGCAAATATTGCCAACAAGATTTGGTACATCGAGGATTATGAATTAAAGGAATTTTTGGGGACGTATGATGAATATGAATATTGGCGCATGAAGCGTGCAGAGGACGAAAAAGCCAATGCACAAACACAAGCCAAAAACGAACCTAAGAAGGAAAAAGAGAAAAGCAATGCGCAAACAACGCCCTCGCCTGATGCAGAACGCGAGAAGCAACTGAAAAAAATGAACAAACAGCTCGAAACCATCGAGCAAGAAATCGTACAGTTGGAAAAAGAGGCGCGACAAAAAGAAGAAGCCTTAGCCTCGCCTGACGTGTATGAAGACGCGAAAAAAATGGAAACGGCTACTAAGGCTTTCGCCCTCGCCAAAGAAAAATTGGCACAAAAACAAGCCGAGTGGGACAACCTCGCGGTAGAGATTGATAAATATTGAGTTGTAAAGTACACTGAATAGGTAGGGGCAACTTGCGGTTGCCCTTGCTAATAGCCTATTTTTTTGTAAAAAACCTGCTTGTATTTTTCCAAGAAAACAACAAATTTGAATGTGCATACTACTTATTATTTTTTTATGTTTTAGTTTTATTAGCACATCACTTTATGTATCTCTTAGAAGAAACCGAAGAGGCGCGAGAGATGCGCCAAAATGTGGTGAATTTATTACGCTCTGCGGATAAGTCCCACTTCTTGCTCGCTTTGCAGTTGATAGAGGGAGGCGGTATGCATCATGAGTTCGAGGCTGTATTGAGAGAAAAATATCAATACGGAGTCGATTTTCAAGAAGTACAAGCCTTGCCTTCTGTGATACTGCCCTATATCCGTATTGTCTATGCCCACACACATACAAGTTTGAAAAAAATCCCTCCCAAGTTGTTGCTATGCCAAAACCTTGAGTCGCTTCATATCAATAGTTCTCAAATAAAATCCTTGCCTGAAGAAGTGGGAAATTGGCATCATTTGCAACGCTTTACGGTGTTGAATAGCGGTTTGCAAGAATTGCCTGACAGTATCGGGAATTGGAAAAACCTGTGGTATTTTAATTGTGAGCATAACAAAATTGCCCAACTGCCCGACAGTATCAAGCATTGGATACAGCTCAAAATATTTGATTGC
>RDXI01000388.1 GCA_004292795.1 Bacteroidota bacterium
GGCAAGATAGCGTTGATAGTATTTGTTTTCGTGAATTTGCGCCATTGCTTCCTCGATAGTGCCGTTTACTTTGAACTCAAAAATGAAAATGCCATCTGCCGTTTCCACTACTGCGTCTATCCTGCCTTCGCTTACGCTTGGTTCTGCTTGGGCATAGTAGCCCAATAGTCGGAAGGTAAGGAAAATAATGGCGTGATAGTATTTTTCTTGTTTGGTATCAAATATTTCGTAAGGAATTTCGCCCAACATGGCATTTAATAGTTTCATCAGTTGTTTGAAGTCGCGTTTGCCCAAAGCCCGAAACATATCGCGCACCATAGGCTTCACGATATTTATATGGCTAAATTCGCTCAACAAATATTGTAACATCGAGTCGCGCACTTCTTGGTTCGGGTAGGTAAGCGTGCAAATGTCGTCATCTTGCGCCTTGATAGTGAGGTAACCTGTTTGAAAAAGCAAGGTAATATCATCAAGAGCTTCAAGGCGAAAATTCATCAACAAACTGTAAGGAACGTCTATGTCTTCTATGTTGTAATGAAAATTCTCGCTCATCATATCAATCAAAAACGTGGGCGTGCCTGTTTCGAACCAATAATTTTTAAAGTCCATAGTAGTCAAAAACTTCAGTACCGAAGTAGGGTTATAGACTTTATCCTTGCCTCTGTTCCACGAATAGCCGTTGTACCAAAGGCGCATTTTGGCAAAGCATTGCTCGTAGGTAAGCTCTTGATAATCAGCTACTTCTTGTATTTTTTCTGCAAAATAATGCGTGATTTCTTTCTCTGTATAACCTAACAACGTGGAGAAACGCCTGTCTATAGTAATGTCTTCCAAATGGTTCAAATCTGAAAAAATAGATACTTTGCTGAACTTCGAAACGCCTGTGATGAAAATGAAGCGCAAATATTTGTCAAGGTCTTTCAAGGGCGAATAAAATTGGCGCATCAATTCGCGGTTTTCTTGGGCAGTGGCTATTTGGTCTTTGCGCAAAAACTCTGTAATGGGTTTGTCGTATTCATCTACCAAAACCACAACGCCCTTGCCATGCTTTTTGTGCAAGGCAAGAATAAGCTCTTCCATCATAGACGAAATAGTGTCTGTTTGTAGGGTAATCTCATGCAAACTTGCCTGCTGACGTAGTTTAGTAAGCAGGTAAGTTTTGAAGCCCATATCATGAAAATCGGACTTGTTGAAAGTGAAATATAGAATAGGACTTGCCTCCCACGAGATTTTATCGTGTATCCACAAGCCCTCGAAAAGGTCTTGCCTACCCTCAAAAAGATATTTCAGGGTACTAAGCAACAAGGATTTGCCAAACCTGCGCGGGTGTGAGAGAAAATAGCATTTACCTTGAATAAGTTGATAAATAAGTTCAGTTTTATCAACATAGGCGCACCCATTTTCGCGCAATACGCTGAAATCTTGGATGCCGAGTGGGTATTTTTGCATATGACGTATTTTGTAATAAAAGAATAATGATTATTTTTCAAACTTCTCTACCTGATAGGTTTTGAGGGTTTTGTCTTGGCAAACAACGGCAAGCAAATAAATCTCTTTTTCGGAGGCAAGATAGCGTTGATAGTATTTGTTTTCGTGAATTTGCGCCATTGCTTCCTCGATAGTGCCGTTTACTTTGAACTCAAAAATGAAA
>RDXI01000389.1 GCA_004292795.1 Bacteroidota bacterium
TCAAAAAATAAACCAAAAGCTACGCATAGACTCTGTGGTTAACTTTAAGAAATTACAAACTATGGTAAAAGCAAAAGAAGGACTCGACACTTTATTGATGGTATGTACCATAGAGTTGGAGCGTATCAACCAAGTTTTGCATGACAAAGGTAGAACAGAATTGGTTGTAGTGATGTTGGCGGGTGGGTGGCTGAAATCTCTTCATCTTACTTGTGAAGGGTACGCACAGCAACCCGCAGAATTGCTGAAAATACGTGTGGGTGAGCAAAAAATTATCTTAGAGCAACTTATACTTTTGTTGTCTTTTTACGAAGCAAAATATACTTATATACAAAAATTTATAGAAAAGTTAGAAATTTTGGATAAAATATATAAAAATGTTACAATAACATTTGATAAAAAACCAGAAATGAGGAAAGAAATCAATGGTCAAATCGTTGTCGAAGGAGGCACTACTTGGCAGATTGATATTGATAATAATACCCTCAAGCAAATCCACCAAAAAACAAAGGAAATCTTAGCGAACACATTAGAAGGAAAATAATTTTTCTGCCGTTTCTTGCTTCAAATAACTTTTCTTGGTAGCCCCGTAGTGGCAACATCTTAAGATGTCACCCCTACGGGGGTTCTTGTTTGTGGAATGGCTTTTCTACAAAGATATCGCTCCTCTGGAGCTACCAAGCGCACTTATTTTTGAACAAGCTCTAACAGACTCTTCACTTCATTAGGATAGAGGTTTGAAACTCTATCCTATTGAGCATTTACTAAATATGATTGATACGCGCTGTAGTATTATTTCGGGCTATCATGCGCCTCTTCAGGTTTGGTCAGTACGCGCTTTAGGTTGATGTCCCTCGCCTCCTTAATAACCATAGGCATTTTTTCAATCAATACAGACGAAGCATCTAAGCCAAACCAACGTTCATCGCTTGGCGTAACGGTTTTGATGCCAAAATAAGTGTCCATAATCAAGTTCTCCACCAAAGGCAAGTCGTTTTCGTTAGAAAGGAACTGCTTGATAATCACAAACTTAAAATCGCCCACTTTGTCATCAAGCGATTTGTAACGGCTTTTGATATTCACTTCGCCATTACGCGCCAATTCGGAAACAGCCATACGGAAAAACATACTTACGCGCTGTTCCACACGGAAGCCCAAATAAAACGTAATGCGATATACATCTTCGGGAGCAAGTACGTCCACACTGTATTCTGTAGTATAGGGTTCGTCTGTAACTTTTACGTGAACAAACCAATAGACTTGCGCCTTTTTGGGTTGTCGGTTGAATATGGAGTGTATAATGTTGGTTTCTATCTCGTCATCATTGTGTGCGGCAGTCAGATAGACAAGGTTTGTGGCGAATTGTGGCACAGTTTCGTCATTGCTAAGGCGAATGAGGCGGAAAATGTGGTTCGACAATTTCTCAAAACGTTTCAAACGGTTCTTAATCTTGTCAGACTGCACAATCACGAACATAAGCGTAATAATCAACGCGCCTACGATAATGGTAATAAAACCGCCTTCTGCAAATTTTACCAAGTTAGCAACCAAAAACGAAATCTCGATAGCCAAATAGCCCACCAAAAACAAGGCAATAATGCCTGTAGAGTATTTGCGCATACGCAAGTAATAGACCATTAAA
>RDXI01000146.1 GCA_004292795.1 Bacteroidota bacterium
CACTCATCTTGTCGAGCATAAAAGGCTCTACTGCACTTTTGTATGTACCCACGCGGAAAATCTCGGCTTTCATTTCCATTTTTTCCAACGTGCCTTTGTAGAAAGTGTATTCGGCAGTGAGTCCGTTGAGTTCCATCATACCGCGAGGGTTGAGGAAAATTTTGTCAGCTACAGAAGCCAAGTAATACGCGCCTTCAGAATACAGTTCGCCATAGGCATATACGAACTTGCCTGATTTTTTGAACTCTATCAAGGCGTTGCGGATTTCTTCGATAGAAGCAAAACCACCGCGAATACTTGACAGGGGCATATAAATCCCTGCGATATTTTTGTCGTTCTTTGCTTTGAGGATATTTTCCTTCATGTCGTACACGCCCACGCCTTCGCTTCCTGCGGAGATAGGAATAGGCGCGTCTGCCAATGGATTGTCGAGGCTTTGTTCGCGCAACGGTTCTTTGAAGGAAAGGCGCAAAACAGTATTAGCTTCTATACTTTCGGTGTCGCTTGGCGTGAACATATAGGCAATGGTAACGCCCAAAAACAAGAGCAAAAACATACCTAAGATAAATCCGAAGGCAATTTTGAGGATTGAGCCAATAAATTTTAGAATACTGAGCATACAGAGAAGTGAATGAGCGAATGAGTGAGGGAATGAATTATGTTTTTGTAAAATATTAGTGTGTAGGCAAGATTATTTATTACGAAAAAAAACTTACATATTTGTTGGTAAATACAAAATGATGCGTAATTTAGGCACGAAGTTAGTGCCATGTTGGGCATATTTCGCTTTGCTTATGATGTCATGAAGTTCCGTATCGCGTTTATTATCAGTATTTTATGTGGTGCTTGCCTACTTTCCTACCCTGTTTTTGCCCAAAAGCAAGCAGAGTTGGACAGCTTGGTGCGTTTGCTACAAGCCAATACAAAACAAGATACCATGCGCGTGAAACTTCTGAACCAACTCTGTTGGGCAAACCGCAATACCAATATGATAGAGGGCATAGAATACGGCAAGGAAGCCTCACAATTAGCCCAAACCATACGGTATTACAAAGGCGCGTGTGAAGCGCTTAACTTCTTGGGTGTGTCGTATCGCAACATGGGCGACTATGCCAAAGCAATAAGTTGCTTTTACGAAGCACTTTCTATAGCCGAAAAACATAGCGTAATAGTGCAAATTGCCTACTCAAACAACAATGTAGGCGACATACTCAAATACCAAAAAAAGTTCAAAGAAGCCTTGCCTTATGCCGAAAAAGCTCTCGAAACTTTCATACAACTGAACGACAAGCGTGGAATGGGTTTTGCGTATGTGCGTCTTGGCGAAACGTATCAGGGCTTAGAAATATACGAAAAGGCGATAGATGCCTTCCAAAAATCGGTAAACATTCGGGAAAAACTGAAAGACAAAGACGCGCTATCGGCTTTATCTACTTCTTACAATAGAATGGGTATTGTGTATTCGCAGAACAAGGAATATGAAACATCACTCAAAGCACACCAAAAAGCACTCGAAATAGCAGAAGCTGAGGACGAAAAATTAATTGTAGCGGGTACGTTAGATTATATTGCTTGGGTATATATTCGCCAAAAAAAGTATGAGGAGGCAAGGAAACTCGCTATGCGTGAGCTAGAGATTGCCAATACGTTGAAATCTATGCCTTTGGAGCGCAATGTCTATTTTACACTCTCTCAAATAGCCGAAGACACACAAGACTTGAAAGCCGCGCTTTTGTATCACAAGCGTTTTGTGGCACTGAATGATAGTATCCAAAACAGTGATAAAACAACACAAACGGCGCGTATGCAAGCTATTTATGATGTGAAGAAAAAAGACAAGGAAAATAGCCAACTCAAACTCCAACACGAGCAAAGCCAACTCATCATTGTATTTATTGTCCTTATTTTGGGGCTAACGCTCTTGATGGGTTTGCTCATTTTGCGAAGCAGACAAAAACAAATGCGCCTCAATGCCAACATCAAACAAAAGAACGAAACCCTGATGATGTTGAGCAAAAACGCGCAAATTCAAAAAGGCGATTGGGAAGAAGCCCTCAAAGTCATTTCGGAAAGTGTGGCTTATACCCTGTCTGTAGAGCGAGTGAGTATATGGCACTACGAAGGCGAGCCAACACAGCGTTTGGTGTGCCTTGACTTGTATGACAAAGAAACACGCCAACACAGCGGCACAAACACCTTGCACGCCAAAGATTATCCTATTTACTTTCAGGCTATCAGCAATCATGTACTCATTCGCGCCAACAATGCCTTTGAGAACGACTACACTGTAGAACTGACCGAAAATTATCTAAAACCCTTGAATATAAAGAGCTTGCTCGATATACCTATTTTTTCTGAAACGGGCTTGTGGGGTATGATTTGCTGTGAAGTGAAGCACAAACCGCACAAATGGCACGACCACGAAGTTACCTTTGCCAAGTCCATCGCGGACTTGCTGACCATTGCCCACAAGTCGCATCAACGCAAAATTGCCGAAGCCGAATTGCAAAAACAATACGAGAAAGTAATAGAACTGAACGCGACCATTGAACGCAAAAAGTCCAAAATAGAAAAAAATATCAGCATCTTAGTACAAATATCAAAAAACGAAGCTATCACTAACGGAAGTTGGGAAGTTTTGGGGCGCGAAATTACGAAGGCAGTTGTTGATGCCTTAGAAGTCGAGGCGTGTGAATTGTGGTATCACAATTTTCAGAGCCAATACTTTGACTGTGTAGGCAAGCACAGTAGGCAAGAAACCTACCTACCTACAAGTTTGCACTTGCCTATTTTTACCGAAATGCTCAAGAGCGATAATCCGCTTGTGGTAGAAAATATAGCAGAAAGCACAGCTTTAGACGAAACGAGCAAGCAACATTTCTTGCAACAAAACGCACAGGCTCTTATCTTGTATCCTAACCTTTTGAGCGACCAACAAAAAGGCGTTATGTTGGTGTTGAGCAAGGAGGCGAGGCAGTGGGACGCGGAAGATTTGGCGTTTATGAAGTCTATGGACGATGAAATGATGATAGCCTATCAAGGCTTCAGAAGGCAACAAGCCCAAGAACGCATAGAGAAACAAAGCAAGGAAATTGCAGAAAAGAACGAGTCGCTCCGCACTACGCTTCGCCTCATCAAACAAGAACAAAAACGCACTGACGAGCTTCTGCTCAACATCTTACCCTTCGAGATAGCCGAAGAACTACGTTCTGAAGGCTCGGCTACTCCACGACACTACGACCTCGTAACGGTGATTTTCACTGACTTGAAAGGCTTTACCAAAATTGCAGAAACACTCTCGCCTACCCAAATCATCGAGGAGTTGAATACTTGTTTTTTGGCATTCGATGAAATTTGTGGAAAATACAATTTGGAGAAAATCAAGACTATAGGTGATGCGTATATGTGTGCAGGAGGCATACCCGCCCCCAATACGAGCAATCCTGTAGATGCGGTAAGCGCGGCAATAGAAATGCACAAATGGATGAACAAATGGGCAGAAAACAAAAAAGCGGAAGGCAAGGACGCTTGGGAAATACGCATAGGCGTACACACAGGCGAGGTCGTGGCGGGTGTGGTAGGCAAGAAAAAATTTGCGTATGACATTTGGGGCGACACCGTAAACACTGCCTCGCGTATGGAAAGCAGTGGCGAAATAGGCAAGATAAATATCTCTGGAGCTACTTACGAATTGGTGAAACACAAGTTTAATTGTACTTTTCGTGGCAAGATAAAAGCCAAAAATAAGGGCGAAGTTGATATGTATTTTGTGGAAGGGCGTGTGGCATAGTCTGGTTTTTGTCTGTTCAAGAACTTGATACTTTTTCTGTAAGAAAGCTATAATTGCGAAAAAAGATAGTTAAAATGATAGTTGCAAAAACTCGATAGAAAAACTATCTTTGCAACTTATGAAACGCATTGTATTTAGTTTGTTGCTTATTGGGTTTGCGTCTTGTGGCAGAATGCCACAAGAGGTGGGCGGATACGCGCCTGACTTTAAGCTATTGGACACAGCAGGCAAGCCTCAAACCCTTGCGCAGTACAAGGGAAAAGTGGTTTTGTTGCATTTTTGGACTGACTTTTGCAAATCGTGTAAGGTGGAGTTTCCCAAATTGCAAGAAACCTACGAAGCCACCAAAAGCAAAGATTTTGAGCTTGTGGCTATCAATTTGGGGCAGTCGGCGCAAGTTTCGCAGAGCTTCAGGCAAGAGTTTTCGGCTACCTTTCCTATGTTGGCTGACACCAAAAACATCATGCAAAGCCTCTACGGTATCAAAGTCTATCCTACCAATGTATTCATTGACCCCAAAGGCAGGGTAGTGCGTATCATACGCGGGTGGATAAGCCAAAAGCAAGTGGAAGTCTTAATAGCGCAACACAAGAAGTAAAAGTTCAACAAATACGCCCAAATATGAAATCAAAAGAAATTAAGAACGTCCTTAGTTTGTTGGCGAAATTGGATATTTCGTTCATTATCTGCTTCTTGTTGGCAGTGGTGTTGTACGTGGTTTCTTATTCTGTCGAGCATATCGCAGACGATATTTTTTGGGTGTTGCTGGTGTTTGCTATGTTCACGACCTATTACTTCTTGCGCCAAGATGTCATAGACCCGCTTACGAAATTGGGCAACAATGCCCGCGAAATACAAACAGGCACAGCCGAAAAGTTGCAAAACATAGAAACCGATACGCCTGAATTTGCGGATATTGTAACGAGCTTCAACCAAGTCATTGCGAACATGGAACGCGCCACGAACTTTGTGCGCGAAATAGAAGGCGGAAATTTGGAGGCTGAAATAGCGGTAGGCAATCACGAAAAAATCGACAATCTTTCGCAAGCTCTCCTCAATATGCGCAATACTTTGCTCCAAATAGATACGGAGGAAAATCAGCGCAGTTGGGCAACGCAAGGCGTGGCGATGCTTTCCGAAATATTGCGCAACAACAACCAAGATGTGAAAGGGCTTTCGCGCCAAATCATGGCGGGCTTAGTGCCTTATATCGGGGCAACACAAGGGGCAATTTTTGTATTGCAAGAAGAAAAAGAAACTTCCTACCAACTTGTGATGACGGGTATGTATGCCTATGGAAGGCAGAAATATGTCAGGCGCGAGTTATTGGTAGATAAAAAATATGCGGATAGTTTAATTGGGCAAGTTTTCTTAGAAGGGGCAAGCCTCCAGCTCAATCAAATACCTGAAGGTTACTTGGATATCAATTCGGGCTTAGGTGATGCGCCACCAAAATATTTGTTTTTAGTGCCGTTGGTGGTAGATGGCAATTCTTATGGTGTTTTGGAAATAGCCTCTTTTCAGACTCTTGAGGCGCATCAAATCAAATTCATTGAGCGCATTACGGAAAGCATCGCACTTACTATAGCTACTGTGCGCATCAACGAACAAACGCGCTTGCTACTCGAAGAATCGCAACGCCAAGCCGAACAACTGAAATCGCAAGAAGAAGAAATGCGCCAAAACCTCGAAGAATTGGCAACTACACAAGAAGAAATGGAGCGCAAAAACCGCGAACTCGAAACGGCTAATCAACGCATTACTGCCAATACACAAATCTTGGAAAAAGCCTTGCAAAAAGCCAAAGATATGCAACGCGATTTGGAAGACAAAAATGCCCAAATGCAAGCCCAAGAAGAAGAAATGCGCCAAAACCTCGAAGAACTGCAATCAACTCAAGAGGAACTCGCCAAACAAAAGAAGGAATTGGAGCTTGCCTACCAAAATATGAAGGACGACCAAGACCGCCTCATAGACCAAAACAAACAAATAGAAGCACAAGAACACATGATGCGCCAAACCCTCGAGCAACTGCAACAAGCACAACTGGACATGGAAAAACATCAACGAGAACTCGAACAGAAAAACAAAAAGCTACAAAGCAATCAAGATATACTCAAAAAATTTATGGACAGAGCCAACGAATCGGACTCAAAACACAAGGCTACTATTCGAGAAAAAGAAACCCTTATCCAAGAACTTCAACAAAAATTGGCGCGATATGAAGGACAAGCATAACAAAAAGAAAAACGAAACCAAGTCTATCAAGGTGCGTGATAGCATCAAAGACTTCGATATTCAAATCAATTCGTTTGGCGAAATCGTAACGAATTATGATGTGGACAAAATCAATGAGTTTTTGAATCAGAATATTCAAGACAAAAAAATCCCGCCCTCGCCTACCCAAATGCCCACAGAAGGCGAGGCATAATTTAGTAGGGTAGGCAAGGCTTTCGATGGCTATTTCGTTACAACTTCACTGCTAAAAGCGTGATGTCATCACGTTGGTCTGTACCGCGTTGATGTTGTGCAATATTGTAAAGCATGGTAGTGCGCAGTTCATCACGCGAAAGTTTGATGTTTTTCACCAAAAGCTCTTTCATACGCTCTACGCCAAATTTTTTCCTGTTCATATTGGGCGCGTCAGCCAAGCCGTCAGTAGTCAAGAAAATGTAGTCATTTTTTTGCAAGGTAATGGTTTGTTGGGTAAAAGTGCGGTAGGCTTCGCTTTGCCAGCCCCCAATAGACTTGCGGTCGCCTTTTAGCTCGCCTATATCTTGGGTAGTATAAGTTCTTTCTTCTTGCCTGCCCAAAAAATACAAAGGACGCTTTGCTCCTGCAAAAGTAACCAACATTTCTTGTTCGTTTTCAGGGTTAGATTCTATACGACAGAGAGAAACGTCCATGCCATCATTGTTAGTAGCTTCGGCTTGGCGTAGGCGAGTTCGCACTCCTGTATGCAGCAATTCCAACACTTTGGCAGGTTCGTAAATGTGTTGCACATTGATAATTTCGTTCAAAATTGTGTTGCCAATGATAGACATAAACGCACCCGGCACGCCATGCCCTGTGCAATCCACTACAGCAATAAAGCCTTTGTTGTCGATGTGCGTGAACCAATAAAAATCGCCTGAAACAATGTCTTTGGGCAAATAGACCACAAAAACATCTTGTACAGCTTTGCGGATAGCATCTTCGGAAGGCAAGATAGCGCGTTGTATGTTTTGGGCATATTGGATACTTGATGTAATGAGTTGATTTTTTCCTTCCAATTCTTTGGCGCGTTGTTGTATGATTTGAGATTTTATTTGTGTTTCTGCCAACAATTTTTTTGCTTCGGTAATATCGAAGGCGAGTTTGATGACTTTGTAAGGCTTGCCGTTTTGGTCTAAAACAGGCGAATATACAGCATTGAGCCAAACTTCTTCGCGTTTTTTGTTGATGCGTTTGAACTCGCCTGCTTGCGCATTTCCTTGTTGTAAGTTTTGCCACAATTCCTCTACTGTGATGTCATCGACCTCATTCATAGGCAAAAGTGCGCTGTGGTGCATGGCTTTTAGTTCTTTGAGCGTATAGCCCAATAGGTCGCAATAGGCTTTGTTCGCAGTAGTAATTTTGCCTTGTAGGTCGAACTCTATTTTGCAAATGCTACTTGTGTCTATGGCGTTGAGTTGTCCATCAAGCTCTATTTGTGTAGCAATGAGTTGCTCCACATTCTTACGCATCATTTCGTCTTGTTCGGAGAGCAAGCGGTTTTTCTCGTTTTGTTCTTCGAGGGCTTTTTCAATTTCTTTCTTCTGCGCTTCTATGAGCTTGTTGTTTTTCTCTACCAATTCTTGAGTAGTCTTCAGCTCTTCGTAGTTGCGTTTTATTTCCTCCTCGCGGGCTTGTATTTGGCGCGTAAGTTCTTGCGACTCGCGGAGCAATTTTTTGGTATTGTCGTTTGATTTTATGGTCAGAATGGCGGAAGTAATGTTTTCTGCCAAGCGTTTTACCAATTCTATTTCGTATTGCTCGAACTCACGGAAAGAGGCTAATTCTATCACGCCTTCCACTTTGTTGTTTAGTTCGAGAGGCACGATAAGCACCGATTTGGCGGGAGCATTTCCTAAGCCCGACACCACATTGAGGTAGCCTTCGGGTATGTCGGTAAGGTGTATGAGTTCTTTTTCCAAAAACGCTTGCCCTACCAAGCCTTCGCCAAAATTGTTTTGCAAGATAATTCTTTTTTGGGTGTATTGCAGTTCGTCATACGCATAACACGCCACGAGTTCGAGGTGTATGTTTTTGGGGTTATCGTTGTTCAGGATAAACAAACCGCCTTGCCCCGCTTCCACATAGTCCACAAGCCCTTTGATGATGTTGCTTCCTAATTCCTTCAAAGTAGTATCATCAGAGCGCAACACTTCGGCAAATTCTGCCATGCCTTGTGTAAGCCAATTTCGTTTTTTTTCTTCGGTGGCGATGCTTTTGAGCTGTTCGCGCATACCCACCAACGCACTAAAGAGCGTACCTCGTGCTATTCTCTCATCGACTTGCTCTATTTCTACTTCATAATTGCCATCACCTATATTTTGGGTAAAGAGTCTTGCCTGCTTCAAACTATTGGATACTTGCGTAAGTGCCTCGCCTATGCCTCCCAGCTCGCCTGCATCAGTCATATCAAGCGTTTGATTGGTGTCGCCTTGCGAGAGCGCGAGGGCGTATTCGTGCAATGCCTCGACGGGTTCTATGATACCACGCAGGAGAGCTATCCAAAACGAAAACATCACTACCGCCGCAATGAAGGGCAATAGCAAGAGATAATGAAAGTTTTGGGGCGTTGCAAAGAAATAGAACAAAGTTATCAAGCACAACAACGTAATGCCTGACACGACTGAAATAAACGCAAGAACTTTGTTCCGTATCGTAAGGTTTTGCCACATAGTTTGAAGATAGGCTTATTTGGGGGGCTGACAACGCTTCTTGCAATTATCATGCTATTCCTTACAAAAATAGGCAAAGTCTTTCGAATAAGCAAATGGAGGGCTTTTTTTTCGGTTTGTTTTCTTTTGTGTGCAGGCAAGATGATCTATGCTACATCACGATTTACTTCTTTCGCAAAAACAGTTAATTGTTGGCTGAAATCAAAAGTTCTTAGCCCTAACATAAACTTGCCTTTATGTTCCGCATATACAGGTGCGAGATACGGGGGCATTTCCACCTTATCCATTTCATCAAAGTAGCCCGCATAATCTGCGTTTTGTAGGCAAGTCAGGGCTTTTTCGATATTTGGGTTCAATGTATCTTCTTTCCTGAATATTTTGTTTT
>RDXI01000390.1 GCA_004292795.1 Bacteroidota bacterium
GTTGCAAAGTCGTTTGCTCACGGGACAGTTCATGATGCACATTACGGCTTCGTTTGTAATAGGCTTGATAGCGAGTTTTCCGTATATGTTTTGGGAAATTTGGCGTTTTGTGAAGCCTGCCCTGTATCACAAGGAACAGAAAGTAGCGCGTGGTGCGGTGTTTTTTGTGAGTGTCTTGTTTTTTATTGGGGTGTTTTTTGGGTATTATGTGGTCGCGCCTTTGTCTATCAATTTCTTGGCGGGCTATCAAATCTCGCCTGACATCAAAAACGAGTTTGATATTGTGTCGTATGTGAGTGTCTTGGCTACGTTGGTCGTAGCTTGCGCCCTTTTGTTCCAACTGCCCGTAGTGGTGTATTTTTTGGCAAAAATCGGAGTCGTAACGCCTCAATTTATGCGCACTTATCGCCGACACGCCATTTTGATTATTTTCTTTATTGCGGCTATCATCACGCCCTCGCCTGACATTTTCACGCAGGTTTTGGTAGGCTTTCCTATAGTTGTGCTATACGAAGTGAGTATCAGCATCGCGGCAAGCGTACAGAAACATATAGCCAAAAAAGAAAAGGAAGCTGAAATGGCATAAGTTTGAAAAACTAAACCTACATTATGTTTTTCTTGCCTTTGTTTTTGTAATTTTGCACAAAAAAAGGGGAGTTTTCCCCAAAAACCTTTTTACCCTCCTCCCATGTGTGGTATAGCCTACATTCGTTTACGCAAGCCCTTTGGCTACTATGTTGAAAAATACGGTACGTATTGGTATGGTTTGAAAAAACTGTACCTCCTCATGCAAAAACAAAACAATCGCGGGCAAGATGGCGCGGGCATTGCCACTGTCAAACTTGATGTGCCAGCAGGCAAGCGATACATAAGCCGTTATCGCTCCACCGAACCGCAACCGCTTGAGGACGTTTTCCGCAAGGTAAATGAAAAAATCTTGCCTACTGTGCAAAAACAGCCTTTAGACTTCGAAACTGCCCAAAAGCTCAAAGAAGATACGGCTTTCCTAAGCGAAGTATATTTGGGGCATTTGCGCTACGGCACGCATGGAGGCAACAGCATCGAGCATTGCCACCCCTTTTTCCGACAGAGTAATTGGCGAAGCCGAAACCTTGTATTAGCAGGCAATTTCAACCTTACCAATGTCGACAAACTGTTTGATAAATTGGTCGAATTGGGGCAACACCCGAAGGACAAAGTGGATACAGTGTTGGTCATGGAAAAAATCGGGCATTTTTTGGACGAGGAAAATTTCCGCTTTTTGCAAGAACTAAAGGAAACACACACGAAGCCCGAAATTATGCAAATCATAGAGGACGAATTGGACTTGGTAAAGGTTCTGACGCGCTCTTGCAAGGATTTTGACGGCGGATACGCTATAGCAGGTGTTACGGGTTATGGGGCTTCGTTTGTGGTGCGCGACCCTGCAGGTATTCGCCCCGCGTACTATTATGCTGACGAGGAGGTGATTGTGGTAGCTTCTGAAAAACCTGCTATCAAAACAGCCTTCAATATAGACTACGACCAAATCCAAGAAATACAACCCGCACACGCCCTTATCATTGACAAAGCAGGCAATTTCAAAGAACACAAAATAGCCGAGAAAAAAAAAAAAAAATCGTGTA
>RDXI01000147.1 GCA_004292795.1 Bacteroidota bacterium
TGGGTAGGCAAGGTTTTGTTTTGAGAGCCTGTTCAAAAATAAGTCTGCTTGGTAGCCCAAATGCGTTACCAAAAAATTTGAACAGGCTCTAATACGTCTTTGTCATTCCTTCGGGAATAGCCAAAATAAAGTTGGCTTTGTTCAAGTGGTCTTTTGCCAATTTTTCTACTTCGGGCTGTTCTACAGACGAGATAGTCATAATTTTTAGGTTCGGATTGGCTTGTTTCAAATACCAAACAATACTTTCAAAATTGTCAGAATGATACGCTCCGTTGAAGTGTAGGAAAGTCTTGCCTGCCTGCCAATGCTTGAGGATAAAATGCGCCATTGTCGCGTCTTTTGAGGCTTGCGCTTGTGCGAAATATTCAGGCTTCATTTGGGGACTTCCGTGTCCTGCCTCGCCACTCATCATTTTTACCATATTGGCATACGCGGGCAGTTGCAAATCTACAGTAATAGGCAAGGGTGCTATCAAGTTTTTGGCTTCGGTAGGCAAGTTTTCCAATGCGCCAATGCCTTGCTTGGATACTATAGACGCATAACGGCGCGGGATATTGGTGGCTATCATTTGTAGCCCTTGATTGCGTGCCAATTCTACCAACGGTTTGTAGTCCGTAGCAAAGTTATTCCACATTTTCGACTCATCTTTCAGTTGTTTTTCGGTAATGAGCTTTTGGGTGTATTCGTTCAGCACTAATTGATTATCGGTTTCAAACATTTCCGCGCCCATGACAAGGTTCTTGCCTTTTTCCTTCGCCAAATCTTTGGCGAGTTCGAGCTGTAGCCAATGGCAAATGGGGTTGTTGTGGAGTTCACCAAAAAGCACAATGTCGGCTTTGAATGCTTCTTTGCGCATGGCTTCGTAGTCGGTAGTCTTGCCTTTGGCATCAAAAAGTTGGTAGGCAAGTTTGGAGGGCATCGCAAAGGCGAAAAGGAATAAGAGAGGTAAAAAGCGCATGGGGGATGGGTGTTGGGGTTTTCGGGGTTACAGGTTATCGGGTTTCGGGGTTATCGGGTTATCGGGTTTCGGGTTTCGGGTTTCGGGTTTCGGGTTTACAGGTTATCGGGTTTCGGGGTTTTGTGAGTGTAATACTTCAATATTTTGCAAATATAGTTGGTTGCTAAGATTTTCTTGCCTACTTTTGCACCAAATTTTGTTTAATTTCAATTTAACTCATGCAAAAAATGCTTCGCACAATTTGGGCATTGTGCTTCTTTAGTCTTAGCTACCTCGCGGTGGCGCAAGAGATGCCCCTTGACCCTCAAGTCCGCACAGGCAAGCTCCAGAATGGGCTTACCTACTTCATTCGCAAGAATGCAAAACCCGAAAAGCGCGTGGAACTCCGCCTTGTTGTCAATGCGGGTTCATTGATGGAAGATGAGAACCAACTTGGTTTGGCTCACTTTACCGAACATATGTGCTTCAATGGCACTAAAAACTTCCCTAAAAACAAACTCGTGGACTATTTGCAGTCTATTGGGGTGCGTTTTGGGGCTGACCTCAACGCCTATACATCTTTTGATGAAACGGTGTATATGTTGCCTATTCCTTCTGACAAAGAAGATTTGGTCGACCAAGGCTTGCAAATTTTGGAAGACTGGGCGCACAATGTTACGTTTGAAGGCACAGAGATAGACAAAGAGCGTGGCGTAGTGGTAGAAGAATGGCGCACAGGACGCGGTGCAGACCAACGTATGCGTGACCAATGGTTGCCCATTTTATTCAAAAACTCACGTTATGCGGAACGCTTGCCTATAGGCACAAAAGAAGTTTTGGAAAGTTTTTCTCATGAAACTATCCGTAAATTCTACAAAGACTGGTATCGCCCCGATTTGATGGCGGTGGTAGTAGTAGGCGATATTGATGTGGATAAAATGGAAGGCAAAATCAAGACGTATTTCAACCGCCTTGAGCCTACCAAAAACCCACGTGAGCGCAAAAAATATGAAATTCCTGCGCACAAAGAAACCTACGTGAAAATATTGCAAGACAAAGAATCTGCCTTCAATACTTTGCGTATGACCTACAAGCAACCAAACGAAAGTATGCGCACTGCAGACGACTATCGCCGCAATTTGATGTATGAATTGTATCAAACTATGTTGGGAGAGCGTTTGGCAGAAATCAGCCAAAAACCAGAAACACCTTTTATCTTTGCGTATGCAGGGTATGGTAGCGTGATTGGGCGTGGTTCAAAATCATATCAGATTTTTGCACAAGTGAGTGATGAAAACATGGAAAAAGCCTTGACTACTTTGCTTACAGAAAATAAGCGTGTGCTTGATTTTGGTTTCAATCTTTCAGAACTTGAGCGTGCTAAACAAGAATTGATGAAACGCTACGAAAAACGTTTCAATGAACGCGCTAAAACTAATTCGGACAATTTTGTAGAAGAATACATTAATTTTTTCCTCGAAGGCGAGCCTGCTCCCGGCATTGAGTTTGAGTATGATTTGGTAAAGAAAATGCTTCCCAGCATCAAAGTTGAAGAAATCAACATCTTGCCTAAAAAATGGATAACGAAAGAAAATCGTGTTGTGGTTATCACTGCTTCAGACAAGCCTTCGGTAAAATTGCCTACAGAAGCGCGTGTATTGGAAATCATCAACCAAATAGACAATATCAAGGTTGAGAAATACGAAGACAAAGTAATCACTGAACCCTTGATGGCAAACTTGCCTACTGCAGGCAAGATAGTAAAAGAAGTAAAATTGCCTAAAATAGAGGACGTTACAGAGCTTACGCTTTCTAATGGCGCGAAAGTAGTCTATAAAAAAACCAACTTCAAAGATGACGAAATCCGTATCAGTGCATACAGTGCTGGTGGAACTTCGCTCTACCCTGATGCAGATGCACAATCGGCTAATTATGCTTCCCAAGTAATCAACGAGTCTGGAGTAGGCAATTTTAGCGACTCGGATTTGAAAAAATTGCTTTCAGGCAAGAATGTACGCATCACGCCTGTTATAGGCGAAACCAGCGAAGGCATTTTTGGCAATACCTCGCCTAAAGATGTAGAGATGGCGTTCCAATTATTGCATTTGCGCTTCACTGCACCCCGCAAAGATGCTGATGCTTTCAAGGCATACATTACCAAAAACAAAGCCTTGTACAAAAACTTGGCTTCTAACCCTATGTTCTTCTTCTACATGGAGTTAGACAAAATTATGTCAAACGGACACCCTCGCAACGTAGGTTTCCCCAAAGCCGAAGACTTGGACAAAGTGAACCTTGACCGCGCTTATGAAATCTACAAAGAGCGTTATGCCAATGCAAAAGATTTTGTTTTCACGATTGTAGGCAATTTTGAAGAAGCTACTTTGCGTACTTTGGTAGAGAAATATATTGCGAGCTTGCCTGCTAACATGAACGCGGCACCCGAAAAATTCAAAGACCTTGGTGTGCGTCCTCCTAAGGGATATGTGAACAAGGAAATCAAAAGCGGACAAGACCCCAAAAGTCAAGTTAGCCTTGTTTATACAGGCGATTTGAAAAAAGAAAAAGATGCGTTTGCTATCCGTGCTTTTGGTGATGTATTAGAAAACAAACTTATCGAGAACCTCCGCGAAGACAAAGGTGGCGTGTATAGCCCTCAAGCAGGCGCGAGTACGTCCAAAACTCCTTACAGCAATTATAGCATCAATGTAGGCTTTTCTTGCGCTCCCGAAAACGTAGAGAAATTGGTGAACGCAGTATTCGAAGAAGTAGGCAAGCTCCAAAAAGACGGACCGCAGGCTTCCGATATGCAGAAAATCAAAGAAACCTACCGCAGAGAGTTTGAGAAAAACAGCAAAGAAAATGGATTTTGGGCAAACCGTATCCAAACCCTATACAGCGAAGGCGCGGAAGCCAAAACATTGGCAGAATCGCAAGCACGCATCGAAGCTCTTACAGCTAAAGAAATCCAAGCTGTAGCGAAAAAATATGCGGTAAAAACGAACCTTATCAGCGTAGCCTTGTATCCCGAAAAAGTAGTAACGGAAGGCAAGAATACCGACAAACCCAAAGAAGAAGCAGGCGCGGAAAACAACTCGCCTACTGAAACGCCTAAAGACATGACTGCCGAAAAAGTTATCGAAAACTACATCAAGGCTATCGGAGGCAAGGAGAAATTGGAGAAAGTTACCTCATTGCGCCAAACAAGCAATATGGAGATAATGGGTATGCAAATGGAAATGAGCATAAGCCAAAAAGGTACAGATAAAATGCTCATGGTACAAGTATTGCCTATGGGACAAGGTGAAGTGCGCATGGTTATCAATGGCGATAAAGGCATCATGAAATCCCCTATGGGTGATCAAGCACTCGAAGGCGATGCATTGAAGGCTTCTAAGCGAAAAGGTATGTTTGCTGAACTTGAATATCTAAAAGGTGGCACAAAAATGGAGCTATTGCCTTCTGAAGTTGTAAACGGAAAAACAACTTACCCTGTTAAAATTACAGGAGATGCAGGGGCTGTTACTACAAATTGGTATGATGCTAAAACTGGTTTGGTTGTGAAAAGCAACACACCACAAGGCGAAGCTACCATTGAAAACTATCAAGAAGTGAATGGCATCAAATTTCCCGAAAAAATGACAATTAAATCACAACAAGGGGAAGTAAAAAGCACCACAAAGACTGAAGTAAACCCTACGCTTTCAGATGACCTTTTCAAAGTAGAATAAGTTATTTTATTCTAAAGGAATAGCTCAAACTGCGTGGCAGTTTGAGGAAATAAGAAGCGGAAACTGTCTTAGGCAGTTTTCGCTATGTTTGAAGGAAATAAAAAAGCGGAAACTTGGCAGTTTCCGCTATGTTTGAAGGAAATAAAAAAGCGGAAACTTGGCAGTTTCCGCTATGTTTGACCAAAGCGGTCCCACTGCCAACAAAAGCACCAAGACATTGAAAAAAGCATTCGAACTATTGCCTGATGCTATAGAGCCTGCACTGTCTAAAAAGAACCAAGACAACACGCCCACAAGCACGGTTCGGCGCACTGCTTCGGGAGCTTTGTCATATACCCAAACCGATAAACACGCAATCATTACCCCCCAACCAAACAAAAAGCCACCCGTGAGCGCGGACAAAAACCGCGTAGTGGAGGCTTCGTAATTCTGAACGCCATCAATAGGAAGGCTCAATAAGTCAAGCGTCAAGCGAGCAGGTTCAGACGTGGCAAGCATAGTGCCTAAGAAAAAAACGGGACCAAAAGAGCCTACTACGAAGGCTGTAATTTTGAGCCAAAACTTGTGAAATTTTTGCGACATCATACCGTACATCTTTTTTTTGTTGAATGATGCCACAAAGGTAGGGCTTGCTTGGATTGCTTGTTAGTCGTTGCCGTACAATGCCATTCGTAAACCCAAAACTTGTTTTCACACAATAATTGCCTACTTTCGTCTATTGTCTGTAGGCAAGGTCGCTTTTTTTTGTAGCTTTGGGTTATGAAAACTCAACTCGCTTGCTTTTGGGTGATGCTATTCGCCTGTTCTTTTGCTTTTGCCCAAGATGGCACTTGGGAAAAATTTGTGCAACGCTCCGAGAAAGGCGCGGAGGTATTTTGGATACAAGCAGACGAAAACCGCTTGCCTACCCAAGTGAAATATCAGCCCCTCAATAGCAAAACCAACATTACGCTTGCCTACGTAGGCAAGGGCGGAGATGGTGGCGAAACAGCACAAGACCACGCCATTTTTAAGAACAAACAAACAGGCGAAACTTACAAGATGTTTAGTTTTACGATGGGTGGATTGGTCATCATGCCTGATGGTGTGCAAAATGAATTTTACCCCGAAAATGTGTATGCCTACAACACAGAACGCTTGTATATCACGCCTCCGCCTATCGTGGCGTATGTCTATTACAGCAATAACAGCTTGCCTATAGCGCAACCCATGACCCATGATATTTGCGAACAAGAAGGCGGTAGTGCGGTGTGGAATTGCAAAGGCATTGTGCCTGTTACAAAAGCCAGATGCACCATCAAATGCGAACCAAACAAAGGTATCGTAACCCTTACCACGCCCAAAGGTACAAAGATTTTCAAGGAAATAAAGGAATAAAAAAAAGGCGGTTCTTGCGAGCCGCCTTTTTGGGTAATAGCACCTACATTGCTTTTATGGCAACTTGCCTGCCTGCTTCACCAAGTCGATGAACTCTTTGCGGTAGCCGTATTTGTCCTTGCCTACTGCGCTTTGGGCTATGTTCACTACTTCGCTGTAGGTAGCCGAGCCTTTGTATTGCGAATTGCGCAAGAGCATTCCAAACGCCACTACTGCCGAAGAGAAGCGGAAATCTTCCGTACATTTGGCAAATGCGGTGGGCTGTTTCGTGATGTCGTAGGCAAGCAAACGGCTGGTTGTGCCTTTGGGTTCTTTGTAGCGAAGGTTGAGCGTGAGCAGTTTTTGGGTAGGCGAGTCTGTTACTAATTCCACCTCGTACAAAGCCGTAACGGTATGCCCCGCGCCTATCTCGCCTGCATCTTTCGCGTCATTTGCGAAGTCCTCTTTTGCCAACATACGGTTTTCATAGCCCAATAAACGATATGACTTCACAACTGCAGGATTGAACTCTAATTGGATTTTCACGTCCTTTGCTATAGTAAATAGCGTGCCTGTCAAACCCGAACCAAAGACCTTGCGTGACTCGTTGTCGTTGTCTATGTAGTAATAATTGCCGTTGCCTTTGTTGGCTATAGTTTCCATGCGGTTGTCTTGGTAATTGCCCAAGCCAAAACCTAATACGGTCATAAAAATATTTTTCTCGCGCTTTTCGGCTACTAATTGCTCCATAGCTTCGATGGAAGACTCGCCTACGTTGAAATCGCCATCAGAAGCCAAGATAATGCGGTTGTTGCCATCGGGCAAAAGGCTTTTTTCGGCTACACTGTAGGCAAGGCGCAAACCCTCGCCTCCTGCTGTAGAACCGCCTGCTTTCAGGTTGTCTAAGGCATTGATGATAGCGCGTTTGTCGCTTGTGGGAGGCAAGACAAGCCCCGCCGCACCTGCATACACGACTATAGACACGCGGTCTTCTTCGCGCAGATTGTCCAACAAATGGCGGAATGATTTTTTGAGCAAAGGCAATTTGTTAGGCTGATCCATAGAACCCGAAACATCAACCAAAAACACCAAATTAGAAGGTTTGTAGGTTTGGGTGTTCATTTCCTTGCCTTTCAAACCAATGTGGAAAAGTTTGGTTTTCTTGTTCCAAGGACATTCGCCCAATTCGGTATAGACCGAAAAAGGCGCGTTAGCAGGGGCTTTTGGATAGTTGTAATCAAAGTAATTGATAAACTCTTCGAGGCGCACCAAGCCCGCAGGAGGCAAGCCTCCGTTGTTGATAAAGTTGCGCGTTTGGGTGTAGCTCGCATTGTCCACATCTACCGAAAAGGTAGAAAAAGGCGTTTGTTGCGCAGGCAAGAAAGGATTTTCATAAATAGGAGCAGGAGCAGAAATAGGTGCTTCCTCTTCTGTTTTTACCCTTTTTTCTTCAGAATGCGCCATGTCTTTGGTTTGGGTAGGCGAGGCTTCCGATTTTTTCTCCTCCGATTTAGGAGCTTCTTCTTTGGGAATATCCTCCATGCGCACATTTCTTTGAGAGGCTTCCCCTTCGGTACTTTTCTTCATGGACTCGCCTGCACCACAGGCGAAAAGCGAACTTGCGAGCAGTACAGCCCACATTCCGCGATACAATGTTTTTTTCATACGTTTAATTTTTTGAAGGTTTTTAGATTTTTCTCATCATTTGTTAATGAGATGTAAATGGATACTCTAACTATGAATGTTTGTTACAAAAAAACCAAATTTTTTTTGGAATATTTTTCAAAACCTATAAAAATACAAAACATCCTTTGGTTTGTGGTTTTGGTATAGATATTTGTTGTTGAGTTTAGTCTGTTGAGGTAGAAATAGTAACTGAAAAAAGCTATCTTTGCGCCACAATCTTTTCCTTTTTGCTATGACCGAAACTATTTTTTGGGAGATGATAGAACAAGCGTGGACTGAAGCCTCGCCTACCCTCAAAAACAAAAGAATACAAATAGCCTCCACAAAGGGCGAAAAAGAGCCAACTGACCTAAGTATTGACATGGCGGACTTGGTGGCAAGCGACTTGGTGGACGTGCTTACTGAAAAACTGCGCAAAGTGTCGAAAGAGGATTTGATAGCTTTTGATAGGATTTTGGAGCGCAAACTCTATGACATAGACCGCGCTGATATTCACGAATATACTGACGGGAGTGATGACGGCTTTTTGTATGCACGCGGGTTTATCGTGGGTATGGGCAAAGAATACTACGAACTCATCAGCCAAGAACCCGATAGGGCTACTTTTGACTTAGATGCAGAAGACTTTTGTTATTTCCCAGTGCATTTGTACAAGGAATTGTATGGCGATTTTCCAATTTCTGATATATCACGCGAAACGGGTAGCAACGCAAAAAGCTGGGAAGAATGAGCAATCAAATAAAAGTTACGGTTTTGGGTAGTGGCACTTCGCAGGGTGTCCCTGTGATTGCGTGCGACTGTGAGGTGTGTAGTTCGATGGACTACCGCGACCAACGCTTCCGCGTGTCCATATTAGTAGAAGTGAATGGACTTTTTTTGGTCATTGATACGGGTCCCGACTTCCGCCAACAAATGCTCAAGGCTAATCCGCCCCGCATTGATGCAGTGCTTTATACGCATCAACACCGCGACCACACGGGAGGGCTAGACGACTTGCGAAGCTACAACTTCAAACAAAAAGAGGATATACCCATTTATGCGCGTGCCGAAGTGATGGCGCAACTGAAATATGAGTATGCCTACGTTTTTGTGCCTCCCGAAAAAAAATACCCTGGCGTGTTGAGCGTAGAAGAACACATCATTGAAAACAAGCCTTTTGAGATAAAAGGCGTGCCAATCATTCCGATTGAAGGCTTGCATCATCGCTTGCCTGTTTTTGGGTTTCGAATAGGCGATTTTACGTACTTCACAGACATCAACGCCATTCCCGAAACAGAATGGACGAAGCTCGAAGGCACAAAAATCTTGGTGCTTGATGCCCTACAGCGCGAAGAGCATATTTCTCATTTCACGCTTCAACAAGCTGTAGAGGTGATAGAAAGACTGAAGCCCGAAAAAGCCTACCTCACGCACATCAGCCACAGAATGGGACTACACAAAGCCACCGAAAACGAACTTCCCGCCCACATTCGCCTTGCCTACGATGGCTTGGTCATCACCTTGTAAGCTCAAAACAGATAGAATAATACTATTTTTTCTTGTCAGAATTATATAACTTTATAAGGCAGTTGCGTTATATTGTTGTAAGATTCATTGTCTAAAAAGGCATTTTGCCCAATATTATATGGTGTTTTGGAAAATGAGTTACAAAAAATAACGGACTTTTTACCAAAAGTTAATAAAAAATATCGAAATATTTTTTATTTTCTAAAAACATTCCACTAACTTTGCGCAAATTTTGAAAAAACCTTATTTATTCACCTACAAAATCTCCTGCGCCTGATGACAAACCAAGCCCCTAAAGAAGAAAACCTACGCTATTCTGAACAAGAGTTGAAAGAGTTTGAAGACATTATAAACGTAAAACTCACCGCCTCGCGCAACGAGCTTACCTACATCAAAGCAAGCCTCAACGGTACGGCAGGCGAGGGCATAGACGGCACAGTAGGCAATGCCAAACTCATGGAAGACGTGGCAGACTCGAATGAGAAGGAAAGCCTCAACCAACTCGCGGCTCGCCTACAGAAGTTTATCCGTTTGCTCGAACTCGCGCTTATGCGTATCAAAAACGGTACGTATGGCATTTGCGTAGATACAGGCAAGCTCATTCCAAAGGAACGCCTCCGCGTAGTGCCTCATACACAACAATCCGTAGAAGCCAAAAAAGCAAGACTCTAATAGTTTTCGCTACTACATATTACCCTATCCAATCCATTTCGAACAGAAATGGATTTTTTGTTATTTTGAAATGATGTTATACTAAAATAAAACTTAACTTGCCTAAAAAATTACCACAAAGGGACGAAAGTTACACAGAATTACACAAAGAACTTCGTGTTTCTTCGTGTTTCTCCGTATCTCCGTGTTAAGTTTTTGGTACATCTTACATTTTATTTTGGTATCATTTTATATATATTTGCACAAAATCCTTTCCTATCCTTAAACCCTGCTAAACGTATGCAAAATTTCCGAATAGAACACGACTTCTTGGGCGACAAAGAAATCCCCGACAATGTATATTATGGTGTGCAAACGGCACGCGCCATTGAGAACTTCAACATCAGTGGTATTCCTATCAGCACCGCGCCCCTGCTCCTGCAAGCCTTTGGCTATGTGAAAAAAGCCGCCGCGCTTGCTAACAAAGACCTGAAAGTCTTGCCTGCTGACGTAGCCGAGAGCATTGTTCAGGCGTGTGATGCCTTGATACGCGGAGAATTGTATGAGCAGTTTCCTGTAGATATGTTTCAAGGTGGCGCGGGTACTTCGGTAAACATGAACGCCAACGAAGTGATTGCCAACAAAGCCCTCGAATTGCGTGGCTTGCCCAAAGGTCAGTACGAAACTATACACCCCAACAACCACGTAAACTGCTCACAATCAACCAATGACGCTTATCCGACTGCGTTCCGCATTGCGCTATACAACAAAATAGGCGAGATGCTGAAGGCGATGCAGGTCTTGCAAACGGCTTTCCACAAAAAGGGCATCGAGTTTGCTGATGTGCTGAAAATGGGGCGAACCCAACTACAAGATGCTGTGCCTATGACGCTTGGGCAAGAGTTTACGGCGTTTGCGGTAACGATAGGCGAGGACATAGAGCGTCTTTCGGAGGCAAGAAACCTTATTACTGAAATAAACTTGGGCGCGACTGCCATTGGTACGGGCATCAATGCGCCTGCAGGCTATGCGGACTTGGCTACGTGCTACCTCGCGGAAATGACAGGCATACCCGTTAAGCTCTCGCCTAATTTGATAGAAGCTACTTGGGACACAGGTGCATACGTGCAGATTTCTGGCGTATTGAAACGCATTGCTATCAAAATATCGAAGATTTGCAATGATTTACGTTTGCTTTCTTCGGGACCTCGCGCTGGTTTCAACGAAATAAACTTGCCTCCTATGCAACCCGGTTCTTCTATCATGCCCGGTAAAGTAAATCCCGTTATTCCTGAAGTAGTCAATCAAATTGCTTTTCACGTCATGGGTTCTGATGTTACGATTGGCATAGCTTCTGAAGCAGGACAGTTGCAACTAAACGTGATGGAGCCTGTGATTGCATTTCATTTGTTCTTTTCGCTCAATATCATGGAGCGCGGATTTTATACCTTGAAAGAAAAATGTATTGATGGTATTACCGCCAACCGCGATGTTTGCAAAAACTTTGTGATGAATAGCATTGGCATCATCACTGCCTTGAACCCTATCATTGGCTACGAAAATGCCTCCGCCATTGCCCGCGAAGCGTTGGAAACAGGCGCGTCTGTCTATAACTTGGTGTTGGAGCGCAAACTCGTAACCCAAGAAAAATTGGACGAGATATTCTCGCCTGAAAACATCATCAACCCTAAAACAATGTAAAAAAATTGTAGCACACCCTTTCGAGGGTGTGTCTTTGCCGTGGTTTGTGTCCTCACAAACCACTTATAGACCCAAGTTCCGTGTGGTTTGTGAGGACACAAACCACGGGTAAAAAAAAAATGTAGCACACCCCTTTCGAGGGTGTGTCAAAACGAAAAAAGTATGCAAAAATACCTCTACCTTTGGCTTCTATGGTATTGTTCCTTGCCTGCGTGGGCGCAAGAAAAGGACGCACACGAAATAGCACTGCAACGCGCTACAGAATACTTGCACCAACAACACCTCAAACAGTTGTTGGACTCGGTGCATTTGCAAGAGCTAAAGTTAGAGGTAGAAACATTGTCAGAAAAAGACTCGCTACAGCGCAAATTATTGGAAACCCAAATACAAAAGAAGGAGAAAAATCTTGCCTACAGACGTAAGACGTGGGTAGGCAAGGTAGACTCCCTCAAACGCTTGGTGCGGGGCTACCCTGTCAATCCATTTGGCGATACGCTTTTTTGGGTTTATACGGCTTCGGGCAGGGTTACGACCAAAATTCGCACCCAACACATCAAACAACTGCTGAAAGAATTGGCGCAAGCACCTTATTTCAGGCGAGACTCTTTGCGCTGGACACACCACGAACCGAATTATTTGCTTACCTACGCAGGTAAGGTGCTTGTTTCGCTCACAGACAAAGACGCGCTTTGGTATGCGCAAAGTAGGCAAGCCATTACTAAAGAACACGCCCAAAAAGTAGCCGAAGCCGTAGAAAAGTATCGACAAAAACACACCATACAGCGCAATCTTTCGGAGGTAAGTATGGCTTTTTTGCTCCTGACGGGGTTGGTGTTGAATGTCTTGGTGTTGAACTTGTTTTTTGGCGCGTTGCATAGGCGAGTCTTCAAACAAAGGCGCAAATACAACGGCTTGCGCGTGGGCAATTATTTGTTGTTCGATAGGCGTAGGCAAGTTATTTTTACACTGTTTGCCTTGCGTGTGTTGCGTTTGGTCAGCATTTTCACGTCTGTTTATTGGATAGCGACCTATTCTTTCAGTATCTTTCCTGCCACTGCAGGCGTTGCCAAAACGGTTTGGGACTACACGCTTACCCCTTTACGGCACGCAGGCAAGTCGATTTTAGAGTATATTCCGAACTTGTTTTTTGTGTTGGTCATCTTGCTTTTGGTGCAATATTTCTTGCGTTTTGTGGGCTTTTTTGCCACTGAAATAGAGCGTAACAAGTTGGTTATCAAAGGCTTTTATGCTGAATGGGCGAAGCCGACATTTAACATTTTCAGAACATTGTGTTATGTGTTTGCGTTTATTTTGGTCTTTCCGTATTTGCCCGGTTCGTCCTCGCCTGTTTTCCAAACCGTTTCTGCCTTTTTGGGGCTTTTGTTGTCCATAGGTTCTTCTTCGGCAGTGGGCAATATGGTAGCGGGTGTAGTCATTACGTATATGCGTTCCTTCAAAATGGGCGACCGCATCAAAGTAGGCGACACTATTGGAGATGTGATAGAGAAAAACCTCCTCATCACACGCATCAAGACCATGAAAGACGAAATAGTTACTATTCCCAACGCTAACTTGTTGGCTTCCAATACGTTGAACTTCAGCGCGTCCAATCCTTTTTTGATACATACCAGCGTTACCATTGGCTACAATGCCCCTTGGCGCACTGTGCATGAACTATTGATACGCGCCGCTATGCGCACTACAGGCGTAGCCATAGAACACAAGCCTTTTGTGTTGCAAACAGCCCTCAACGACTTTTATGTGGCGTATGAAATCAATGCGTACATCTACAAAGCCAAACGAATGTTAGAAATATACAGCGAATTGCATCAAAATATACAAGACGAATTCAATAAAGCAGGCGTAGAAATTATGTCCCCTCATTACACCGCCTTTCGTGATGGCAACGAATCTACTGTTATTCCGCCTGAAGCATAGACTCATTCGAGTCCTGTGGATAATTGTTGAAAGTTGAACGTTTTTTCCTTCAACATCTCTATCATTTTTTCGTAGGCAAGTTCTTTTTTGATTTCTTTCTTTTCGGTACTTCGTACTTTTTGCAACACCAACACCATTTTTTCCTCCAAATCCTTCGCTAAGTGTGCTTGTTCTTGTTTGGTAAATGCCTCTAAGCTATAGATAT
>RDXI01000148.1 GCA_004292795.1 Bacteroidota bacterium
ACCACAAGGGATTGCCCCTACAAATTATTTTTAAAAAACTTCCTTATTTCCCCTTCTTCACCTCCTCGCCTACCACGCCAAGCGAGATGATGCCCCGCAACCAAAAACTGCGCGTTTCCCAAGCAGGCGTACCGGGCGAAACATCAGGACCGCCCGCATTGCTGTTCATAGGATAAAGAGGCGTGGCATTGGCGATATTTTTCAATAAAAATTGTAACTCGAAACGGCTGTTAAAATTGTAGCCTGCCCCGAAGTTCATTATCCAGCCTCCTTTGGCTATCGTGCCAGCAGGCGAGTACCAAGTGCTGTAGTGCAATAGATTGAAGGAAAGATGCAAGTTTTGCATAGGTTTTGCCCACGCATGAAAGCGCGTAACCATTTCAGGAAAGGCTTTGTAATGCAAGGACGAGTCTTGCGCATTGGAGGCAAGATACATACTATTTGCCTTTTGCGCCAATTCTTTTTGGGCTTCGGTAGCACCCGCCACTTTGACTATAGCATTGCTCAAAGAAAAATGATATTTGGGCGTTTGGTAGGCAAGGACAGACTCTAATCCGATTTGCGAAAACGTGCCTTTCGTATTCTTGAAATACCAATAGCCATTCCAATCACCCGCCACATCAGAACCCACATTCACCATACTAAAAGCAGACGGGTCTTGGTAAATCACGCCTACGTCTATCACATTCGAAACCGTATTGTAAAAGCCTACAGTTTGGAAAGTGAGGTTTTTGACCACATTGTAGCGAATAGACAGTTCCAAGTTGTTGATGCGCTCTGGCACGATGGCTTCTATGTTGCGCTCTGCGGGTATTTGCGCTGTTTCGACCTTGTTGTAATTCTCGGCACGCAAAAATCCATCTCGCCTGTAGCCTCCCGAATAATGCAAGCCCACTGCCCCGCGAAAACCCGCTTGATACGAAGCCCGCACCGACAAGGCAGGCAAGGGCGTATATATCAAACCCAAACGAGGCGAAATATTGCGTCCCCAATACGGGTGTCTATCAAAACGAAACGCCACAAAAGCATCAAGCTTAGGCGTAATGCTATAAAAATCTTCTGCAAAAAAACTCAACAACCCAATTTGTTGCTTGTATGCCATCACAAGTTCCTCGTTGGCAGTGGCAGGATTGAAAGTATTGATAACGTTGGCTATGTAGTTGTTGTTTTCGCGGTTTTTCCTGCCCATGAAGAAGCCACGATATTCGATGCCCACTGCCAAACGGTTGTTTTTTATCAAATCATCAAACGAAAAAAGTGTTTTCACACCCATACGCCTTTCAGCAGTACCACCCATGACAGTGCCAGTGAGCGAATAAAGGCTGTAGTGGTCGTCAATAACCGAAAGTTCGGTTTTGTTCGTAATTTTGTTGGTGATGTTGGTTGTGTAGGCAAGATTTATGCCCATGAGGTCTTGCTGTAGCACTTCCCTATCGCGGTAGAAGTTATACAAGTCGCGTTTTTGTGAAAAACGAAACAAGTTGATTTGCCAATTTTTGTATTGTGTGTTGCTCAAGAACGAAAAGCCATTGGCACGCCTAAGCCTGTGATTCATATCAAAGACCTTGCCTCCCTTCCAGCCCTGATTGCCTTGTACCGCGCTCCAGCCTTCGTTGCGGAAAGTTTGCCCTTCGTAGTTCGCCCCTGCGAAATAGGTGTAATTCTTAATGCCCTTCACATTGAAACGCAAAGAAACATGGGTTTGTGTGTATTCATCTAAGCCTGCCGAAAGCCCAATTTTGACAGGATACGCATTTTCTTTCAAAGCGTCTTTGGTAATAATATTTATCACACCGAGCAAAGCTCCTTGCCCCAACGTTACTGAACCCGAACCGCGAATAACCTCGATTCTTTCTATGTAGTTCAAATCTGTGCCATGTAAGATTGCATCAGGCGGACCCCAAAAAAACTCTGTATTCAGGTTTTGCCCATTGAGCAATAAAATCACTTTGGAGTTATTATCGGGAGCCATACCTCGAAACCCTGCAATGATGTCATCTTGGTCTTCGATAGCAAAAAAGCCTTGCACAAATATCGTCAGGGCTTCGGCTACCGTTCTTGCGCCACAGTATTGTATCTGTTCTTGCGTAATAACCGTAACAGAAGCGGGCTGTTTGCTTGCATCTCGTATCACATTCGAGGCTGTACTTACCTGCTCATCTGCCCGCACAGGCAAGCGCAAGATATCCTCCGCCTCTATTTGGAATAGCGGGTTTTTGGTCGTGTCGGTTTGGGCTGTAGCCTCGCCTACTGCAAGCCATATAATGACAAAACAACATAAAATAATATTTTTCATATCTTCACGCATCAATATTATGAAATTGTTATGTAATAAGTTTTACAAACATATATTATTTTTTTGAGAAAAAAATGTACTTATTTGTTTTTCGTGTAAATTAGCTAAAACAAAACAAATAGTAGTTTTACTATCATTAAAATATACAAATGAAAGCCTTGCCTGTTTTTTGTTTTTCTATTTTTTTGTGCTATCTTGCCACGTTTTTAGCCCACTAAGGGCTTCTCTGTTAAAGCATAGTTAAGCATTCGGATAGCCTAAACTATGGCGTGTGCCTTGTCGTTTGAATAATTGTAAACAAAACTTAATCCTTCGTATGAAACGCATATACCTTGCTTTCGTGGGCTTTATGATGAGCCTTGCCTTCGTTTGGGCGCAAAATTGTACCCAGCCAATGGCTAACTTTTCATTCCAACAACAAAAAAACAACATCAACAACCAACCCAACGAGTCGCAACGCCTCATGATGGCAAAGCAACTTCTCGATGGCAACTGCCTTGCCTCCTCGCAGGTAAAGGACATTTGCGAATTGTTGTCCAATGACTTCAACAAATTGGACTTTGCCAAAAGTGCCTACACCCGCACTACAGACCGCGCCAATTTTTATGAGGTTTACAACGCCTTTAGTTATTTTTCTACAGTGTTTATTTTGCATGATTATGTAGTGGAGCAACGCGGAGGCGGTGGCAATACGAACCCCGTTAATCCTGTGAACCCCGTTAATCCGACTACAAGCGTTACCTTCCCGAACCTGAACTACCCAAGCCACATGGGATACAACGGAGCGCGTAAGTGTGATTTTCCTTTGGCTGACAATGCCTTTATGCCTTTGGCTACTGATGTGCGCAACCAAGCCAATGACACAGACCGCATGAACAAGCTCGACCAATACACGAACAGCTATTGTATGACTACAGCGCAAATTATGCGCTTTGCTACGCTTTTGACTGAAGACTCAAATCGCTTGAATTTCTTGAAAAAGGCGTATGCGAGGGTGTTTGACCTTACCAACTATAACCAAGCAGGACAAGTATTGCAATTTGTGCAGAGTCAAAACAACTTTATGACTTTCTTGAACTCCAATTCAAGCGTAAGCACGCCTACTTGTGTGGTAACAACGGCAGACATGACCGATATGAAAAACCGTGTGCAGAAAGAAGCCTTTGACAATACTAAAGTAAACACTGCCAAGACTATCGCAAGGGTGAAAAAATGCTATACTTGCGCCCAAGTGAAGGACATCGTGAGCTGGTTTGTGTATTCGGATAGCAAAATGAATATCGCCCAATTTATGTGGGACTTCACTACAGACAGAGAGAATTTTTATATCGTGGCAGATAGCTTTACTTTCTCCTCTGACAAAGATAAATTGATGAAATTTATAGAAAGTAAAAAATAAACTAAAAAGTCCTTTCAAATACATTGAAAGGACTTTTTTTTAGCTCAATACTTCTATGTTCAAATTGTGGTTGGTATAAATACAAATATCTGCCGCTATGTGTAGGCTCTCCTGCACCATTTCTTCGGCGGTTAGGTGAGATGCGTGTTTTTTCAAAGCAAGAGCGGCGGACTGCGCAAACATACTACCTGAACCTATAGAAGCCACATCACTGTCTGGTTCTAAGACATCACCCGTACCCGAAATGATAAGCAGTTCTTCCTTGTTTACAGCAATGAGCATTGCCTCTAAACGGCGCAAATAACGGTCTGTACGCCAATCTTTCGCAAGTTCGATGGCGGCACGTTTCATATTCTGCCCATGCGCACTTAACTTTTCTTCAAATCTTTCTAACAGGGTAAAAGCATCAGCCGTTCCGCCTGCAAAGCCTACTACAATCTTGCCTCCAGAGAGCTTACGGATTTTTTTAATATTGTTTTTGGCTACCGTATTGCCCATAGTTGCCTGACCATCTGCCCCTATAGCAACCTGCCCATTGTGGCGCACTGCTACGACTGTTGTACCGTGTATAAGAGGGTTTTGCATATTTTTTCTAAGATTTTTTGGAGAATGTAAGAATATTGTGCAAATTTGCAGAAAAAAAACCAAATGTTTGCTACTTAATACGCTCTTTTTCTGTTATAACTATACACAGCTTCAATTATTTAGTGATTATACGCTCAACTATCACGTTTGCCAAGACTTTTGAACTCGCAAAATCTTCAAGTGTGTTATGTACTTTTTCCCTGTTTTTCTTATTACATTCCTTTCTCTTGCTCAAATACCTACCGCTCCTGCAATCGAGAAAGAGTTTTTAGACAAGTTTTACAGCCCCACAACCGAAGAGAGGGCTGTCTATTATCGTATCTGCAAACGTGATGACATGAAGCGTTTGCAAGGAAAGGTCAAGATATTTCGCATCACAGGCTCGCTGTGTTCAGAGATGAACTACGTAGATGGGCTTCGTGATGGATATTATGCCGCCTATCATGCCAACGGCAACTTGGCTACCAAAGGGTTGTATGAAGTGGATAACCGACTGGGTATGTGGGAATATTGGTACGACAACCACCAAAAACAACGCGAAGAAATCTATACGCCTGATGGTAAGCTCAAAATAGACAACTATTGGGACAATAGAGGCAAGCAACTGCTGAAAAATGGCACGGGCTTTTATGAATATACCGATGAGTTGGACGTTACAACCGAAAAAGGTTATTTCAAGGACTATCAAAAAGATGGGGCTTGGGTAGGCTATTTCGAAGATGGCAAAATGTATTTTCAAGAAGAGTGGCAGGCAGGCAAGCTCATCAAAGGCGTGAGTCACGACCTCAAAGGCGACACCTACACCTATACCGAAGCCGAGTACCACACCACGCCTTATTTTCATGGCGGTATGGCGGAGTTGGTGAAATACTTGAAAAAAACAATGAAGTATCCCAAAGAAGCCCAACGCACAGGCGTGGAAGGCAAGGTATCTGTACGCTTCACGGTAGATACAGAAGGCAATATCAAAGACGTGCAAGTCATCAACAGCATTTCGTACCTCAACGAAGAAGCCTTGCGCATTGTGCAAACAATGCCCCAATGGAAACCCGCCCTACTTCGCGGACAAAAAATAGTGAGTCAATACGTATTGCCCATTACTTTCAAATTGCATTGATTTGACAAAAAACACTTTACTCATTCACTATCTCACTCATTCACTCACGCACTCCCCCGATGTCCCATTTGAATTGTTCCTTCTGTGGAAAAACCAAAAAAGAGGTAGATTTGCTTGTTTCTGGTGCAGAAGCGCATATTTGCGATGCTTGCATAGAACAGGCGCACAACATTATGCAGGAAGAACTGTATAGTAAAAAAGGAAAAACGACTACTCCGCCTTCTTTTTTGTTGATAAAACCCGTAGAAATGAAGGAGTTTTTAGACCAATACATTGTGGGGCAAGACGAAGCAAAACGTGTTTTGGCGGTGGGCGTGTATAATCATTACAAACGCCTCGCGCAAAAAGTTACGCAAGACGAGGTATTGATTGAGAAATCTAATATTCTGCTCATAGGCGAGACAGGCACAGGCAAGACGTATTTGGCGAAAACCATTGCCAAAATCTTGCAAGTGCCTTTTGCTATAGCTGATGCAACGGTGCTTACCGAAGCGGGCTATGTAGGCGAGGACGTGGAAAATGTCCTTACCTCCCTGCTACAAGCGGCAGACTATGACGTAACGAGGGCAGAACGTGGCATTGTGTATATTGATGAAATTGATAAAATTGCGCGAAAGGTAGATAATCCTTCTATCACGCGAGACGTGGGAGGCGAGGGCGTGCAACAAGCCTTGCTCAAAATGCTCGAAGGGGCTACAGTAAATGTGCCTCCGCATGGTGGGCGCAAACACCCCGAACAGAAAATGACTCCTATTTGCACAGATAACATTTTGTTTATTTGTGGCGGTGCGTTTGATGGCATACAGCGCATTGTTGCCTCGCGTATTCAACAAAAATCGGTAGGTTTCCAAACCGCCAAAGAGGATAGCGTATCCGAAAACCACAATTATTTGCAATACATCACGCCCCAAGACATCAAAAACTTTGGGCTAATTCCTGAATTGATTGGCAGGCTTCCGCTCCTAACGCCCTTGCAACCGCTTGACCGCCAAACGATTTACAGGATATTGACCGAACCCAAAAACGCGCTTGTCAAACAATACCAAAAATTGTTTGAAATGGAAGGCACGAAATTGTACTTTACCGAAGATGCGCTTGCCTACATTGTGGACAAGACTATTCAGACCAAACTCGGTGCGCGTGGCTTGCGTTCTATCTGCGAAGCCTTGATGACTGACCTCATGTTCGAACTCCCTTCGAACCCCAAGCCCGAAGTTACTGTCGACCTTCCCTACATCAGAGAGAAATACGAAACGTCCAAATTTGGTAAACTCAAAGTGGCGTAAAAATTAGCGCGTATCAAAAAACTTGCCTACTTTTGTATAAAGATATGCGCAGGTTGTGTATATTTACTTTAAACATTATTAAAAAAAGAGATTATGAGGTTTTTATTGGCATTTACCTTGTTTTTTGGGGCGCATTTTTGTTTTGCGCAAGCAGACGAAACAAAAATATTTTTTTCAAAAGACAATTTTAAAATTCAATATCCCCAACATTGGCGACTTGATACGTCAAAGATGATGGGGACTGAATTCTTTGTTTTTTCGCCTTCAGAAAATGAAAGCGATAAATTCGTAGAAAATGTAAATCTAATGATTCAAGATTTGAGCGGGCAAGGCATTGACCTTGAAAAATACAAACAAATCACAGACACGCAAATAGTTGGTGCAACTCCCGATTATGAGGTTTTTGAATCGTCCATTATAAAGATAAAGAACAAAAAATGTTTCAAGATAACGTATGCTATGAATCAGGGTGAACTAAGGCTACGTATGACTTCAATATGTTTTATCAAAAATGAAAAAGCCTATTTATTAACATTTGGTTCTGAATTTAACAAATATGATGCGTACAAAAAAATTGGAGAGGAAATATTAGATTCATTTAGCTTTACAAAATAAGTAGAAATAGTTTTTTACGCTTTTCAGGTGTTAGAAATGCTGACAAGTGCTAAGATTGATGCACTTTTTTATTCAGTGCGATTACTTTCTTTTTGTTGAGTTTTTTTGTAGCTCACAAACCATAAACCCGCATACACCAATAAGCCGTTTACAATCAAAATCTCGAAGCCAAATTGGTAGCCGTTAAGCAGAACAGGCGCGTTGGTTGCCAAACGATAGCCCACAAAAGGCGCGACCACACACACCAACGGCACAAGCGAGTCCCGAACTTGCCTACGCGAAAACAATCCGAAGGCAAACAAACCCAACAAAGGGCTATAAGTATAGCTCGCGGCACTGAAAAGTAGTTGCAAGACATTGCTTTGCGGATAGTTTTCTTGCACGAATTTGAAAAGAAGCATCGAAACAATCAATATCACCGAAAAGGCAATGTGCGTATAGCGCACTAAATATTTGCGTTGGGCTTCAGGCTTTTTGTTGGCATCTAAGAAATCAATGCAAAAAGACGTGGTAAGGCTGGCAAGGGCAGAGTCGGCACTTGCATACGTGGACGCGATAATGCCCAACAAGAACGCCACTCCCGCCACGCTCCCGAAGTGTTGGAAGGCAAGCATAGGGTAAAGTTTGTCGGTTTGGGTAGGCAAGGTTATATTTTTCGCGGTGGCATACATATAAAGCAACGCACCCAAAGTCAAGAATAACAAATTGATTATGAGCAAGATAATCGTAAACCAAAACATATTCTTTTGTGCCTCGCCTATATTTTTGCAGGTAAGGTTTTTTTGCATCAAGTCTTGGTCGAGTCCCGTCATCACAATCGTGATAAACATTCCTGCGAAAAACTGTTTCCAAAAATACTTGCTATCCTGCACATTGTCCCAAAAGAAAATTTGGCTATACGAACTGTCCGCAACGGCAGAAGTCATAGCCCACCACGAAAAATTGAGTTCGTTTTTTATCAAATAAATGCTCGCAATCACTGCCGAGAGCAGAAAAAGCGTTTGGAGCGAGTCTGTCCACACGATTGTTTTGATGCCTCCGCGAAAAGTATATACCCAAATCAAGAAAATGCTGATAATGGCTGTAACCCAAAATGGGACATTCCACGCCTCAAAAATAGCCCATTGCAAGACATTCGCCGCTAAGAAAATACGCAAACCCGCGCCTATAGTACGCGAGAGCAAAAAGAAAAACGCACCTGTTTTGTAGCTCCAAAAGCCAAAACGTTGCAACAAATACTCATAAATGGACACCAAATTCAGCCTATAATACAAGGGTAACAATACTGTGCCTATCACCAAATAGCCCACCGCATAGCCCAATACCATTTGAAAGTACGAAAATTGTACTTTGGCTACTGCACCCGGAACAGAAATAAACGTAACGCCTGAAATAGACGAGCCTATCATACCAAACGCCACCAAATACCAAGGCGATTGCTTGTGCGCTATGAAAAAATCATTCGTGTCCGCGCCTCTGCTCGTGTACCAAGCAATGAGTATCAACAGCCCAAAGTAGGCAAGCAAAATGGAGAGGATAAAAAAGGGGGACATGGAGTGAATGAGTGAGGGAGTGAATGAGGGGGCAAAGATAGGGCGTTTTTGTTGTCTTGCCTACGCAGGGGCAGAAAAGCGACAAGTGTCATAAAATTTATGGCATAACATCATTGGTTTTGTGGAAAAGCACGCCT
>RDXI01000391.1 GCA_004292795.1 Bacteroidota bacterium
GCTACATTCACTTGTATGGTTTTTTTTTTTTTTTTAGTACCATTGCTCGCCTTGAGGGTTATAGACAGTTGTCCAGCTTTGTCCACCGTGATATTTGCAGGCTCTTTGTCGGTTGATGATTTGATACTTGCGCCTGTTCCAAAAGACCACTCGTATGTGGTTGCATCGGTAGATTTGTTTACAATCGTCAGGGTTGCATTAGGAGCTTGTCCATTGACAGTAACTGAAAAATCGGCTACGGGTTGTGGAATTACTTCATCTTTTTTGCAAGAAAAAAGTCCCAAGAGTAGAAAGATAAGGGTGATTTTTTGAATTTGAAACATATTAATGGTTGTTTTTTTGCAAAGTTAGCAATTCTTATATTATAATACAACAAAAAATGTAAAAAATATATACTTTTACAATATATTTCATCACTTCCCCCCCTTTTTTATCAACTTAAGCGTAGCGTCCAATACGCGGTCAAAGCCTGTTATTTCGTCCTCTATCGTGTTGGCTACTTCGTGATGAGGCACGACTCCGCCATTTTTGTGGGCATATCTTGGAATCATTTTTACGCATTTTTCCATAGGCACTTCCAGCTGTAGGTTCGTGATAGGCAAGCCAATGTTGATGATGTCGCCTGCATTGAAGCCCGCACACGAACCGCCTGTTTCCTCGCCTACTATCGTGCCACGCTTGTATGCCTCTATCAGCACTGCCAAATGCGAAGAAGCCGAAAAACTGCGCTTGCCTACCAACAAATACACCTTGCCCTGAAAGGCTTTAGGATTGTTTGCACGCATTTTCAGGTCGGTATAGTACGTTTCTTTCGCCAAATATCGCCCAGAGTCCCCCGCTATGACGCGGTTCGGGTTGTGCAAAGTAGCTTTGGAAAGTTCGCTGTTTTTGAGGTCGGTTATTTTTTGGTTGCGCGTAACCTCCACGCGGTCAAGGAAACGATATTCCTTCGTGGCTATTTGATAAAACAATTCATTCACATACGACAAATTGCCACCGCTATTGTGGCGCACATCTATCACAAGGTTTTGCAATTTTTGGTTGCGTATCGTTTTGAAACTCGCCTTCAGAAATTTTCCAAACTTTTGTTTCGCTTGTTTGTGGTCAAGGTCAAGGAACGAATGAATATACATCACTGCCGTTTGTAGGCTGTCTATCACTTTGAAGTCTAACGGCTTCTTGCCTTCTTCGGCTTCGAGCAGGTAGCGTTTGGAGTATTCGCGCACAAGCTCGTCATCTATAGCAGGAATCACAACTTCTGTAATTTGCCCCGTTTTGGTGTCTTGGCAGGCAAGGCGAAAAGTGTCGGGTTGCGCCACTAATAGGTCGTAATAATTGCCAAAATCTTCCTCGAGGTCTTGGTATTTGCCATTGGCATGGAGCGCGTCAGCAGGCAAGGACGGGAACATTTGTTGGATAATAGTTTGCGTACTTTGCCCATTGATAGCCAGCACTTCCGCGCCTATAGGCACATCTACGCCATGTTCTTTGCCATAATTGTAGCGAATATAAGCCTTGCCTGCCCGAAAGAACAAATCTAACGGAAAACGCTTGCCTTGATTTTGGTACATTATCGAGGGGTCGAGCAAGGTGTGTCCGCAATGCAACTTGGCTACT
>RDXI01000149.1 GCA_004292795.1 Bacteroidota bacterium
GCGAAATTGGTACTTTGTCGTGTTGGTAGGCAAGGAATTTTCGGTAAGCGAACAATATGATGCCACCAATGCACACATGGTTTGGGATATTTTCTCGGCTATCAAGCAAGTAAAAATGTATATCAATGAAAACTATGAAAAGGTAACTAAATAAGGCATACATAATGAAACCCTTTGAAAAGTGGAAAACTGAAGAAGTGAAGCGTACTTTTGGCATACGCGAAGCTCCCAACTTGCCTGCCCTACAGGAATGGCTTGGCGCGGGTAGGCAAGCTACTGATACCGAAAAAGCGCAAGTATTGGCTTTGCAAGAACCCTTGAAGCACTATGTGGATTATTGGAGCGAGGAGGACTTAAAGGTTTTTTTTATCATTCCACTATTGCAAATTGTAAATTTTGCTGAATACGGCAAATATCGCCCTTTTTTAGAAGCTACTTTTGGCGCGAATATAGTAGATGTGAACCAAGAAATGCAACATATAAGAGGCAGAGTAGAGTTTGTAGTGGCTACAGGCGAGCAAGACCCTCAAACGCCTTTCTTTTTTATCAATGAATACAAACCTCAACTAAAAACACAAAATGATCCTAAAGGACAACTACTCATAGCTATGCTTGCCTCCCAAGCCAAAAACAAGCCTTTTGATATACCTATCTATGGGCTTTATACGATTGGGCGAAATTGGTACTTTGTCGTGTTGGTAGGCAAGGAATTTTCGGTAAGCGAACAATATGATGCCACCAATGCACACATGATTTGGGATATTTTCTCGACTATCAAGCAAGTAAAAACGTATATCAATGAAAACTATGAAAAAATAACGGCACCACCTCTAAGCCAATAATCGCGAATGTTATTAAATACCTTACCTACCTTTTATCAAGGAAAACGCATTTTTCTTACAGGACATACAGGCTTCAAAGGCTCTTGGCTCTTGGACACTTTGCATTTGCTGAAGGCAACCGTAAAGGGCTATTCACTCGCGCCTATCACAAATCCCAATTTGTATGACATGATACAAGGCGACTCGAAGTGCGAAAGTGTGATAGCCGATATTCTAGAACGTGAAAAACTGCAAAAGGAAATGGCTGATTTTCAGCCTGATATTGTTTTCCACTTGGCGGCACAGCCTCTTGTGCGCCTTTCCTACGACATACCTCAAGAAACTTTTGCGGTCAATGCCTTAGGTACTGCCAACGTGCTTGACGCAGTACGCTTTTTGGAAAAGCCTTGCGCGGTGGTCATCATCACTACAGACAAGGTGTATGAAAACAAAGAATGGATTTTTGCCTACCGCGAAAATGATGCTTTGGGCGGTTATGACCCCTACAGCGCGAGCAAAGCTTGTGCGGAAATTGTAACACAAGCCTATACGTCAAGTTTTTTCAATCCAAACGCACACGCCAAACACCAAAAAGGCATTGCTACAGCAAGGGCGGGCAACGTCATAGGCGGAGGCGACTGGTCGAAGGACAGGATTATTCCCGACATCATAAAGGCTTTGACCGCCCAAAAACCCATTATAATTCGCAATCCTAACGCTTTGCGCCCTTGGCAACACGTCATAGAACCTATCATGGGTTATTTGATGCTCGGTATGCGCCTGTACGAACAACCTACGAAGTTTTGGGGCGCGTGGAATTTTGGTCCCAGCCTATACGACAACTTGAGCGTGGAAACTGTAGCGCAAATAGCTATCAATACGTGGGGAAGCGGAGAATATGAAATTATGCAACTCGAAAACGCGCCCCACGAAGCCAATTTGCTCAAACTTGACACCAACAAAACTACAAGTTTGCTCGATTGGCGTGGAGAAATGGATTTTATTCAAGCCATTGAAGAAACTATCGCGTGGTTTTGTAATCATCTATGAAACAGTTTATTATCAATTTTTTACGGAAAATTCAGCTAAAAACCGCGAAAAAGTTAAGTAAAAACGAGCCTACAGTTTTATATCCGAAGCACACCATCAAGCGCAAACCGCCCTTCAATCACACAGGCAAGGGCTTTGAACACGAATTCGAGCAAGAAATTTGGGAAATGCGTTTGCACGAATTGGAAAATGTGCAGGTACATATAGCGCGGGGTATTGTATTCGAGGGTAGGCGAGTTTTGCTTGATTCGTTTATTGTGCCTGAACATCAAAAAATGTATTTCAATTTTTATGACTATGCTTTCCTACAACTGAAAGGCAAAAAACTACAACTTCCTGCTGAAGAAACGTATATAGTTGCCAACAATGTTTGGGCGCATGGGCTTTTTCATTGGGTACTCGACGCGCTTCCGCGTTTGTATCCTTTGCGAGAACGCGCCAAAGATTTGATTTTGCTCTTGCCTGCCCACTACGAAGAAAATGATGTAAAAAAAGGGTGGACTCCGTTTCACAAAGAAAGCCTCGCACCATTTGGCTTCAAGGCTATCGTGGAAGTAGAAGAAAATCAAGTAGCTCATGTGCCTCGCCTACTGATGACGAGCCACATGGCAATAACAGGCAATTACAATGTAGAGATTATGCATGGTATGCGCCAACTGTACCACGATTATTTTGTGCATCAATACCCTAAGCCGTTGGTCAATTTGGGAGAACGCATCTACGTAACACGCACTAAAGCACTTTGGCGCAAAGTAAAAAATGATGATGCGGTTATGCAAATTATGAAAGAACATAACTTTGCGATAGTGAATTTTGAAGATTATACTTTTGCCGAAAAACTGCAAATCGTCTTTCATGCACGCTATTTTGTGGGCATATTCAGCAGTGGGCAAACGATGGCAACTTTTATGCAACCCAATAGTTTTTTATTAGATTTTCGTTTAGATGATAATGCAAACTTGGCTATTTACTCGCTTTGTGATGCTATGAATGTGCATTATTTGTACCAAATAGGCAAGGCTGTCGACTTGGAAACGGACAATGTGGAACGCGACCAGCAAAAATGGAACATGGAAGTGGATATAGAACAACTGAAGAAAAATCTTGCGTTGATGTTTGGAACGAAGCAATAGCAAAAAGCCTTGCCTACAAAAAACCGCGAAACGGAGTGTTTCGCGGTTTCGTTTTTAGGCTATATACCCTTTGTCTTTCAATAGGGCAATAAATTCTTCGTGTTGGGCTTTTTTCAATACACGCGGGAATTTATTTTGCCCGCCTATCTTGCCCTTCATTTCCATCCAATCCATGAACGCCTTAGTAGGCAAGAGTTTGACATCTATATTTTTCAGCGCGGCACTGCGTTCTGTTTTGTAGTCATCATTTAGCTCCATGAGCTTGTTGTCCAATTTTTGGGTAAAAGTAGCCGAGTCTGCTTGGTCGTCTGTGCCAACATACCATTGATGCCCAAAAAGTGTGTCATGAGGCACACCCGCCACTGTAAACTCGCGGATTCGAAGGTTCATTTCCTCGCCTACAGCTTCTACAGCACGGTTCATATTATCCACCGACAAATGCTCTCCGCAAAGGCTCAAAAAGTGCTTGGTGCGCCCTGTGATAATGATTTCGCTCAATTCCTTATTCACAAAACGAACCGTATCGCCAATGAGATAACGCCACGCACCCGCACAAGTAGTAAGCAAAATGGCATAATCTGTCCCTTCTTCTACCTCGTCAATCATCAAGGTTTTGGCAGTAGGCAAGAGTTCATTGTCCGCATTGAAGTTCTCCTCATTGAAAGGCACAAATTCGAAAAAGATGCCATTGTTCAACACCAAACGCATATCGCGGTTTGGGTGTGTTTGGAAGGCTATGAAGCCCTCGGAGGCAAGGTAGGTTTCGATGTAGGTAAGCGGGTGGGCGAGCAGATTTTGAAACCCTTTTTTGTAAGGTTCAAATGACACGCCTCCATGCGTATAGACTTCGAGGTTAGGCCAAATATCGTGAATGGTTTTTACTTTGTAGCGGGCAATGATGCGCTCCATGACCATTTGTATCCAAGCAGGCACACCCACCACGAAGCCAATATCCCACTTCGGAGCTTGCTCCACGATTTCGTTTAGTTTTTTATCCCAATCGCGGTTACGCGCTATTTCTTTGCCCGGTTTGTAGAAACGTTGAAACCAAAAAGGAATTTGGCTGGCTGTGATACCGCTCAAATCGCCCTCGAAATGGTCGCCATGATTGTTCAAGTCAGTGCTACCGCCCAACATAAGCATACCCTTTCCATAAATACGCCCAGGGACTTCAGGAAAGTTGGCAAGGGCGAGTATTTGGCGCAAACTGGTTCGTTTGATGGCTTTTACCATATCTTGCGTTACAGGAATGTACTTGCTCGCGGCTTCAGAAGTGCCAGAACTTAGGGCAAAATATTTCACTCTACCACGCCACGCTACATCAGCCTCGCCTTCGCGGGCGCGGTGCCACCAAGTCGCATACATTTTGTTGTAATCAAAAAGCGGTACTTGTTGTTTGTACAATTCATAAAAAGCCTTGTCTTCGGTTTTGCTGTGTCGCAATAGGCGAATGATGTCATTGAATTGATAAGCCTCGCCTACGCGGGTATGCTCAGCCGATTCCAATAATCGCAAGAGCATATTTTTTTGCAAGCGCAAGGGCGACCTCACCTCCTGCTCGATGCTTTTGCGTAGTTTGATGCCTTGTTTGAGAAGATTGCCCAAAAGTTGCATATAGTACCATTTTTTAGGGTTAGATTCACAAAAGAGAGGCTATGCCCCTTTGCAAATATACAACCTTGTTTTGAATTTTATACAAATTGTATGATTTTTCTACAAGACATATTTTCAGAAAGCTATTTATTTATCTACAATAAAGCTGTATATTTGTGCCTAAAAACTTCAATAACTAATCTTTGTGCCACAAATCATTAGGCGTTTATTTCTTTTTGGGGCTATTGGCTACCTTTCTATTGGCAATCTTTGGGCAAAAACGGAAGAAGCGACAAGCTTTTCGCTTGTGCAACTATACCCTTTTTTGCATGGTTTTTTGTTTATAGGGTTTGGCTACAGCCTTTTATTTTATTTTTTATCAAGCAAAAGACTTGGCTTGGTAAGTGCGTTGTGTATGGGCGTGTTGTCTGTCGCTTTGCGCGTTTATACCAATCCTCATTTTTTGTCTGTTGGGTTTCATTTGCTTTTGTTGGGTGTCGTGGTCGTGCTTGCCTACCAATTAAAAAGGCTTATCAGCCCCTTGCAAGCCCAAAAACAAATTCTCGAAAATACAGTAGCCCAACAATGGCACGAACTCGCGCATGAACGCGCCAACATGGAGGCGGTCATGGAAAGCACGCCAGATTTGATTTATTCGTTGGATAAAAATTTCCGATTCTTGACCATGAACACCGCGACTCGCAAAACATTCGCGCTGTTCTATGACCAAGACGTTGCTTTGGGTGATGACTACAACGCCATCTCAAGCCACGAAATATCGGTAATGATGAAGCCCTTGTTTGCGCGTGCTTTTGCAGGCGAGTTTGTAGAAGAGCGCATCAGCTATACCTTCCACGACATTACCTATCACCGCGAAATATACCTCAACCCCATACGCGAAGAGAACAGTGAGATAACAGGCGTTTCTGTATTCTCGAAGGATATAAGCTCTACAGAATTGGTTATCAAAAACTTGCAATACAGCGAGTCTATTCTCGAATCCACTTTCGACCAATCGCCTGACGCACTCTTTTTATTGAACTCCCAAAACTTCGGCATCATTCGTTGCAATCACCGCGCTTTGCAATTATTCGAAACAGATGATGAAATGATGATTTTAGGCAAGTCGGGTGTTTCATTCAACAAAGAGCCACTTTCTTTTGAGGAGCAAAAAGACATAGTGCGCGAACTAATCAAAAACGGAATATGGGCAAATGAATATGAATATCGCACTTTTCAGGGCAATGTTTTTTGGGGAATCCTCAAAAGCAGTATGCTCTCGGCAAGTGCCAACAAAACTATTTTGGCGCGTATCTCCGACATCACAGAGCGCAAACAAAAAGAGGCGAACCTGCGGGCTATCTTGGAGAGCAACGACCAATCGATATGGCTCGTAGATTGTAATGGTGTGTTGATAGACCATAATCAGGTCTTTGTAGATATGCTCTTGCAAACTTTTGGCTTGGAGCTACAGCCCAAAATGGACATGGTAGCGAGCCTTCCCTACATCTACCAAACCATGTGGAAACTGCGCTACAAGCGCGTGATGAAGGGCGAAAGACAAGAATTTGTAGATGCCTACGAATACAATGGAATAGAATATGTCTATCAAATCACAGGCTTTCCTGTGAGCGAAGACGACCAAAGCAAACCTACACGCGCCTCTTTCTTTGCACGCGACATCACACAACAAGTCATGGCAGAGCGCAAACTTCGTTCAAGCCAACGCCTTTTGGACTCTATCAACCAACATTTGCAAGACGCGCTTTTCCGCACAACGCCCAACGGCACGTTGTTGTACGCCAATATGGGCTTTCTCAAAATGTTTGGTTTCCAAGAACTTGAGATATATGGCATAGATGTTCGCACCTTGCACCAAAATTCTCGAATGCGTTTTCGTTTGCAAAGGTTGTTGATACGCGAACACAACTTCCAAAACGAAGAATGTCAAATGGTGCGCAAAGATGGTACGGTCTTTTGGGCTTCTATCAGTGCTACCCAAAATTATGATGAATACGGCAATGTGTATTATGATGGCATCATACGCGACATCACGGAGGCAAGGAAGGCGAAAATACAACTCAAAAAACGCAACAAAAAACTGAAAAAAGTAAACAATGAGTTAGACCGATTTGTCTATAGTGCTTCGCATGACCTTCGCGCTCCTTTGTCTTCGTTGTTGGGGTTGTTGGATTTGTTGCGCTTGGTAACTTCGGAAGAGGAAAAACAGCATTTACTTGGTATGATGCTAAAAAGTGTGCAAAAACTCGATGAATTTATCAACCAAATTATCCATTATTCGCGCAATTCGCGCATTAGTTTGAAGGTAGAAAAAATAGAGGTGCAAGCCTTGTTGGAAGATGTATTTGAAAACCTCAAGTATATGCCCAACAATGAAAAAGTAGCACACCTCATAGACCTACAAGTCGAAACGCCTTTTTACTCCGATTATTTCCGCCTTAGCGTGGTGTTGAATAACCTTATCTCGAATGCCATTCGATACGCCAACCTTGAAGCCGAACAGCCTTTTGTCAAGGTGTCTATTCACATCACGAAGGAAAAGGTTTTTATCGAAGTGGGCGACAATGGACAAGGCATAGCCGAAGAATATTTGCCTCATATCTTCAAGATGTTTTACCGCGCTTCTGAACAAAACACAGGTTCGGGCATTGGTTTGTATATCTTGAAAGAAACCTTAGAAGTTTTGAAGGGAAAAATTCAAGTACATTCTTCTTTGGGCGTGGGGACTACCTTTATCTTAGAAATTCCCAATATGGCTGAACCCCAGCACGCAGGGTAGGCAAGCTATACAAAAACGCCTAACCAATTTTCTGCCTCTGCCAAGTCGTCAAAATAGCGTGTCATCGTATCCCTATCGCTTTCTTCCATCAGTTGCTCCAGCGCGATTTGCGCAAAAACACCATACGGCACTACTATAGCATAGCGTTTCAAAATTTCTTGTCCGCGTTTTTGGAAAACGTTTTTGCTAATCCACGCCTGTAGTTCAGGCGAGATATTGAGTTGAAAATGACGTGCATCACTCAAATTCTTAGAAGGTTGGTATATTTCCACAAGTTCGCGTGCTTTGAGCATCTGCTCTTTGTAGGTTTGCGCGGTAAGCGTTCCATCATCATGCCATATCACCAACAAAAGGCTTTGCTCCACATCAATCGAGAAAGTAACCCAATGGTCTTTGTAATATTCTTTGAGCATACTCGTATAAATCTAAAAATAGGAAAGTAGGAAAGTGGGGTTTCGAAAACATACACACCCGCGAGAAGGTGTGTTACAGACTTACAGAAAAAAACCTATCAATTTGAGAAAAACTGATAGGCTTTTGTAGGGTTAGGTAGTTTTAGCTATTACTTGCTTTGAATAATTTTTGCTTTTCTTCTTTGGTCAAACTATCATATCCGTTTGCCGAAATCTTGTCCAAAATAGCGTCTATTTCATCTTGGTTGGGTGAATCAGGCGCGTTTTGATTTTGGCTGTTGGCTTGTGCCGATGCTTTGGTTTTGGTTTGATTTACGGTTGCTTTTTCTTTGGCTTTGTAGGTAGTGCGCATTTTGGGCTTAGGGCGAAACAACTTGCCTACCCACGCCGCGAAGTCGTGCATCCACAACCCTAAATCATTGCCTCTTTGGAGCTGAACGGTAAATAAATAACCCATAAAAGCCCCGCCAAGGTGCGCCATGTTGCCTCCCGCGTTCATACCGCCCAAGCCTATATAAGACAAAATCACATATACTGCCGCGATATAACGAATTTGAACGGGACCTATCAAAAACAAGAAAAAGGTATAGGTAGGCAAGAGCGTAGCCGTAGCCAATACTACCCCATACACAGCACCCGAAGCTCCCAACAACAATTTAGTGGCAATGCCATTGCGCCACATACTCACAGGCGCGAAGTTCATCAAAAGCAGGAAAGCAAATGCGCCCGCCAATGCACTCAAAATATAAACGCTCCACAATCTTTTCTTGCCTACATACTCCTCGAAAATTTGCCCAAACCAATACAACGCAAGCATATTGAAAAATATGTGGAAAATATCTGCGTGCCAAAAGGCGTAGGTAAGAACAGTCCAAGGTCGATATAATAGTTTAGAAGCATCAGCAGGTAGCTCGAATTGTGAAGCCACCAAACTTGCTATTCCTTTCAAGTCAAATAAAGATAAAGTTACTATCAGCACGTTCAAGCCCAAAAATACCAAAACGTTCAGGATAATAAGTTGTATATGAGCGCGTCCATTTCTACCAAAGGCATTGCGCAAATCTTGCATAAATCCGTCCATAAAATTAAAAGAGTGGTTGAATGAGTGAGTGAATATCTACTTGCCTACTGTTATTATCTTAGCTTATTTTCAATATTGACGTGGTATTTTCCAAAAACGAATCAACAAAAAGCCTACTAATGCGCCTGCCAAGTGTGCCAAGTGCGCTACATTGCTTTGCCCGAAATAGCCCGCCCCTGCAATCATTTCATAAATGATATAAAACGTAACCATGTATTTTGCTTTGATGGGTACAGGCAAGAATATCATCATCATTTCTATATTGGGGAAAAGCAACATAAAAGCTACCAAAATACCAAATATAGCCCCTGACGCACCTACCATAACGTTCATTTCTTTGCGAGCCTCGATACCGCTTTGTAAGAACCTCACGCTTTCAGGAATCCCATATTCTTTGACATAATTGTTACATTTTTCAGGATTTCTTTTGTAATATTCAGGCTCATAGTCTTCCAAATATTGGATAAACTTGTTCGCATCAGGAGCTTGTGCATATTGCACTAAGGCATTTTTTTGTACTTGATGCTCTGCGTAAATAATCACATTATACAAAAAGCCTGCCCCCATACCACATACCATGTAGAAGGCAAGGAAACGGCGCGAGCCTAAGACTGTTTCTATCCAACGCCCAAACATAAACAAGCCCAACATATTGCTGAATAGGTGCATTTCATTGCCATGAATGAACATATACGTCAAAAACTGCCAAGGCGCAAAGTCTTTCGCTTCAAAATAACGCAACCCAAAGATGTCGGGCAAGGGGATTTGAAGGATTAACTGCGCCAAGAAAATGGCTACATTGAGGAGCAACAGGGTTCGTACTACAGGGGTTATGCGTTCTGACACAATGAGGAGGGAATGAGTGAGTTTTTATGTTGTATTTTTCGAATCAAAGATAACGTTTTTTTTTCTATAGTACAAATTTTTGTGCCTTTTTGTTTCATATTGCTTGTTTTTAACGTTGGTTTTATGCTGTTGTCTTGGTTTGTCCCCACAATACCCAGCCCGCAAGCAGGAAAGGAAGTAGCAATACCACGCCTAAAAGCGTAAAGCCAAAGACGATAATGTTCAAGCCCAAGAAAGAAAAGATTTTTTCCTCGAAGGTAAAGAAAATGGTAGGAATGTAAGTAAAACTCTCAAACGTAAATTCTTTGGAGGTAAGAGCCAAGCCCAAACTCGCTATAATGGTCAAAAGCCATACCATAGCACCCAGCAACCACATCACACCAAAAATCATATTCAGCGAAGCAAAAAGGATAAAAAAGACCGTAACGCCCATAAATCCACGCCCTACTGCCTTGAAGTTGTGCATGGTGTCGTATTCTTCTTGTGGGATAGTTGCTAATTTTTTTGCTCCTTCCCAAATCACAAAGCCCCACCCGAAAACTACAGGAAAGGCACTGATAACTGTCCAAAACTCTGAAGGCTGTACGTTCTTGCCTGCCATGACACCATACAAAAACAACCCGTAGATGCCTAAGACGATAAAAAGCCATACCCGCAACATACGTGCAAAACCTTCAGGCGTTTTCACTGCTTTGTAGAGCAACTGACTGCTAAAGCGGAGTAGGAAAAAAGTGTAAAGGAACTCGAACATATAAAAAACAGCAAATTTTATGGCACAGGGTCATCGCCCCAGCCCCCGCGTGGGTGGCAACGGCTTATGCGCTTGATGCCTAACCAAGTACCTTTGAAAATGCCGTATTTTTGTACGGCTTCTATCATATATTGTGAGCAAGTGGGATTGTATCGGCAACTTTTGGGCAAAAGTGGCGATAAAAACCATTGATACAACCGAACAGGGAAAATGATGAGGAATTTCATGGGGGGTAGAAGGGTAGAAGGGTAGAAGGGTGGAGGGGTAAAAAGGT
>RDXI01000392.1 GCA_004292795.1 Bacteroidota bacterium
AGTTTGTTTACAGACAAATTTGATTTTAATCGAACCATTTAGGAATTGAAACTTAGCTCGGACTCGGAAACACCAAACTTTTCCAGTCATTTTAATCGAACTGTCCTACCCTTTCATCTACGCACCCATTTTAGAAGTAGAGAAAAACTGTTTTTCCACTTGGACAGGGGTCAAAAAATTTAGACTACTGTGCGGTCTTTCAAAATTATAAGTGTGCCACCACTTTTCCAAATAAGCGTCTAATTCTTGTTTGCTTGCAAACCAATGAATATTAAGACACTCCCGCCTAAGTGTACCGTTCATTCGCTCCATTAAGCCGTTCTGTGTAGGTTTTCCAGCCTGTATAAAACACTGCACCACCTGATTGTCCTGCGCCCATTGTTTTAAAGCATCACTTACGTACTCAGGTCCGTTGTCTGTACGAATATAGGCAGGTTTTCCTCTCATCGCCACTAGGTACTCCAAGACCTCTACTACTTTACTGGCAGGCATACTTTGCTCTGCCGATAGCCACAAACATTTACGCGAACATTCATCTATCACACCAAGTACACGATACCATGTAGCCTGCTGGCCTACTACCTGCTCTGAAACAAAATCCAATGCCCAACCCTGATTAGGGGCTTGGGGGGCTATCAAATCTTGGAAAACCCGCTTAGGGCTTACTTTTTTGGGACTTCGCCAAAGGCTCATCTTTGCCTGCTGATACAAACGATGACCACGCTGCTTGCCAAATTTTAACCCTTTCTGATGACGTAAATAATGATAAATCAATTTAAAACCCCAAGCAATGTGTTCTTTGCGTACTGCTTGCATCTGGGCTAACAACTCACCGTCGGCTGCCGCCTTCTCTATCTCTGCCTTATGATGCCTACGGGCATAATAGCGCTGTCTTCGTAAAGATAACAGTCCACACAACCTACGAATACTCATTTTCTCAAAACGCAAGCCCAACCCACTCATTAAGGCATCTGTTTGGGTTGGGCTTGCATCTTTTTTAGCATCGCCACTGCCTCCAAAAGCACTTCTTTGTCTAATTGAGACTCTAAGTACATCTTTTTGAGTTTGACGTTTTCCTTTTCAAGGGCACAGAGACGTTTTTTGTCCTCACACGCTTCCACAGATTGGCTCTGCTTCCACTTATAGTAGGTAGCCACCGAGATTTGATGCTGCTCACATAGCTTTTCTATGTTTTTTGTATCCTTTTCGCCTTCCAAGACGATAGCACGTTTTCTGCTTTCGCTAAATTTGCTCTTTTTCATCTTCGTAAAAATTTAATGTTACAAGTTAAATATATTTTCCTAAATTTCTACTTCTAAATGGGTGCTGATAGGGAGGGGTAGGACACCTCTATCCCTACCTTGCTTGGTGGTGCGAAAATCACGGTTATATGGAAGCAGGTGGTAATACTGATTATGGACATAGTTTGCTTGTTCTTTTAGACGATGCGGCACTTGCTGGGAAAGTGGAAAAATAACAGACTTGAACGAAGCTTACGAAGCCGCAGAGAAATACCTCAAAGAAGTAGAAATCCCCGAACGTTTTAGCGGTGAGGTAATTGCTGAAATAGAAAATTCGTAGTTAGCCAAGCCCTTTGCGAGGCTGGTGAG
>RDXI01000393.1 GCA_004292795.1 Bacteroidota bacterium
GCCATAAATAATAGAACCAGGTCCAAAAAAAACCTCTGTATTTTCTATAGCAAACGCATCAAGCGAAATCACATTTTGGATATTGCCTGCTCTGAAAATAGCAGAGTTCATACGAACCCCATCAACCGCATACAACAGTCTATTGCTGGAAAAACCTCGAATCATAGGGCTTCCGCCTCCCTGTTGGCTTTTTTGGATAAAAACCTCGCCTGAAACATTGAGCAAGTCAGCCGCTGTTTGTGGGTTTTGCAAAGCCACGTCTTTTGCTGAAATGCTGGTTATTTTGGAAGGCACATTACGCGAAGTTTGCCCCCATCGAGTAGCTGATACGACTACTTCGTCTAAGCCAATACTTGAAACTTCGAGCAACACTTCGTTTGGTGTAGCCTCCAGTTCTGCATAACTTTTGGCAATGGTCTTGTAGCCAAGTGCGTATAGCACGATGCGTTCCGCGCCCTTGAAGGCTGTAATGTCTGCTTGCCCTTTGGCGTTGGTTTTGGTGTTGGCTTTGGGATTATTGCTCATCAAACTTACCAATTCTATGGGTTGTTTGGTGTCTTTATTTTTGATGGTGATGGTTTGGGCTTGCGCATAGCACAGCGAACCCATCAGTAACCACATGATAGTTATTGCTTTTCTCATTTTGTTTTACTTTTTTTGAAAATGTAAAAAATACCGCTTGCCTACCTTGCAGGCAAGACAGGCAACCTAAAAAATGAATAAATTAGGCTGTTTCAGGCGGAGGCAAGGGCGGTAGCACTGCATGACACAGGCACGCACAGGCATAAAAAAAGCATAACGAAATTGCCTCTTCGTATAGAAAAAAATGAAAAACAGGGCGTTGCAAACAAAAAAGTTCGGTGTAAAACTTTAATACATTTTTAGATGTTTCTTGGTTTTGGGTATCCTTTTCCCATAGTTGGGAGGCAAGGGCGTATAGTTGTGTATTCAAACGCGTTTCGGGACTATCCAACCAACACCAATAATAGGTAGTGTCGCCATGAACTGCAGTTTCCACCACGTCATACATTTGTTGCTTGTACTCAAATTCTTGGGCGTGTTCCCAATATAGGCAAGTTTGGCTTTCCTGCTGGGTAAACTTCAACAAAACCAATTCTTTTTTATCTATACCTGCGATTATCCGTTCTTTTGCTTCTTGTTTGGCAATAGTTTTCCTGTGTTGCAACCATACATACAAGGTAGCAATAGGCATAACCAAACACAGGAGTAAAAAAACGCTGATAATCTTTGTTTTCAATGCGGTAGATTTGACAGCGCAAATATAGCCTAAAAAAGTAGGTTACAAAAAGAGCTATTCTTGCCTACGTTTTTGATAAACCTCATAATCAAACACAATGGGAAGCGAAAACTGCGTTTCGAATGGCTTGCCTTCGCGTTCAGCAGGAGTCCAATCGGGCATCAAGGCTACCAAACGCAAGGCTTCGCGGTCGCATTGTGGGCAATCTTTGATGCCTTTCAGCAAAGTAATGTCTTTAATCTTGCCTGTTTTGGTAACCACAAAACGCACATAGACATTGCCTTTCACTTTTTTCTTGCGCACTTTAGCGGGCATTTTGACATTGTCTTGTAAGAATTTGC
>RDXI01000150.1 GCA_004292795.1 Bacteroidota bacterium
GGATCCATACCATTCGAGAAGAAAAACGACAAATTAGGCGCGAAGTCGTCAATGTGCATACCACGCGACAAATAATATTCTACAAAAGTAAAGCCATTCGAGAGCGTAAGCGCAAGCTGTGTGATAGGATTCGCGCCTGCTTCGGCAATGTGATAGCCCGAAATGCTGACCGAATAGAAATTGCGGACTTTGTTGTGGATAAAATATTGTTGAATATCGCCCATCATACGCAACGCAAATTCGGTACTGAAAATGCACGTATTTTGCGCTTGGTCTTCTTTCAAAATATCCGCTTGCACCGTTCCGCGCACTTGCGAAATGGCGTAGGCTTTTATCTTTTCATACACATCTTTAGGCAAAACTTGGTCGCCTGTAACGCCCAATAGCATCAAACCTAAGCCGTCATTGCCTTCAGGCAATTCGCCATTATATTTGGGTTGTTCGATGCCTTTTTGCCTGTAGATTTCCTTGATTTTATTTTCAACTTGCAAGGTCAAACCCTCTTTTTTGATATAAAGCTCGCATTGTTGGTCGATAGCGGCGTTCATGAAGAACGCTAAAATCATAGGCGCGGGACCATTGATAGTCATCGAAACCGAAGTGCTGGGATTGCACAAATCGAAGCCCGAATACAGCTTTTTCGCATCATCAAGCGTAGCCACGCTTACGCCTGAATTGCCAATTTTGCCGTAAATATCGGGGCGATGGTCGGGATTTTCGCCATAAAGCGTTACAGAGTCAAAGGCAGTTGAGAGGCGTTTGGCAGGCAAGCCTTTCGAAACGTAGTGAAAACGTTTGTTCGTTCTTTCGGGTCCGCCCTCGCCTGCAAACATACGCGTTGGATCCTCGCCTTCGCGTTTCAGAGGGAATACGCCTCCTGCATAAGGGAAAAATCCAGGGCTGTTTTCTGTCAAGCACCAACGCAAAATATCGCCCCAATCTTCGTATTTAGGCAAGGACACTTTCGGAACTTTCGTGCCTGAAAGTGACGTATAATACAAATCTTGCTCGATAATTTTGTCGCGTACTTGGAACTGATACTTGTCGGCTTTGTAGCGTTTTAGTTTGGTATTCCAATCTTGCAAGATTTCCTTACATTCATTGTCCAATTCTTCTTCTAATTCGTTGTATTTCTCTACTAAATCCTTCAAATATTCAGGTTCGCCTTGAATGTATGAAACAGCCGACACCAAGTCATTTGACAATTCCACTACCTCAATTTTGCGCTTGCCTACATTGGCTCGAAGCAAATCTATTGTGCCTTTGAGTTGGTACATTTGGCGAGCAATTTTGCTTTGCGTTTGCACGAATTTATCGTATTCCTCGCTTGTTTCCACGATTTCAGCCAAATAGCGCACTCTATCGGGTGGAATGATGTAAATTTTCTCCGACATTTTTTCGGACAATTCGAAGTTGGATTGCATAGCCGTAACGCCTGTTTTTTCCACCAATTTGTCCATGATTTTTCGATAAAGCGTGTTCGTGCCTACGTCATTGAATTGCGAGGCAATCGTGCCATAAATAGGCAAGTCTTCATCTGGCGTATCCCACAGATTGCGGTTGCGTTTGTATTGTTTTTTCACATCACGCATAGCGTCCAACGAACCGCGTTTATCAAATTTATTGATAGCGATAATGTCCGCAAAATCGAGCATATCGATTTTCTCTAATTGCGTTGCCGCGCCATATTCGGAGGTCATCACATAGAGCGAAGCATCTGAATGGTCTATAATTTCCGTATCTGATTGCCCAATGCCCGAAGTTTCGACCACTATCAAATCAAAACCTGCATATTTGCATATATCTATAGCGTCTTGCACGTATTTACTCAATGCCAAATTGGACTGACGAGTAGCCAATGAACGCATATACACGCGCCCATTCGAGATGCTATTCATACGAATCCTATCACCCAACAACGCGCCTCCAGACCTGCGCCTCGAAGGATCGACTGAAATTACGGCAATGCTTTTATCCGCAAAATCCATCAAATAACGCCTCACCAATTCATCAACAAGGGAAGACTTGCCTGCCCCGCCTGTGCCTGTGATGCCGAGAACGGGGATTTTGGTTGTTAGATGTTGGTTGTTAGATGTTGGTTGCCCGTTATGCGTTGTTGTTTGCTCGTATAGGGCAATTCTCGCCTTCACTTCATCATATTCCTTCGGGAAATTCTCGGCAATGGAGATAAGCCTTGCGATGCTTTGGTGATGTTTTTCTTTTGCTTTTTGTAGCAAAGCGGAGATTTCGCTTTCCTGATGTTCTTCTCCTTCCACTTCATCGCCTACAGTAGCAAGTTGCTTTTTGGGTTGGGGATTGTAAGTAGAAAAGTCGCATTTTTCCAAAACATCATTTATCATACCTTGCAAGCCCATTGCCCTGCCATCATCGGGGTGATAGATGCGCGTAATGCCGTAGCCCTGCAGTTCTGCTATTTCGGTAGGCAAGATAGTTCCGCCTCCACCCGCAAAAATGCGGATATGTCCCGAACCGCGCTCTTGCAAAAGGTCGTACATATATTTCAGGTATTCCACGTGTCCGCCCTGATAGGAAGTCATGGCAATGGCTTGCGCGTCTTCTTGAATGGCACAATCTACTATTTCGGCTACACTGCGGTTGTGTCCCAAGTGTATGATTTCCGCGCCTGTGCTTTGCATCACTCGGCGCATAATGTTGATAGCCGCGTCATGTCCATCGAAAAGCGAGGCGGCTGTAACGATACGGATATGGTGTTGGGGCTTATAGGGTACTTGGTTTTGCATATATTTTTCTTGCTATTGTCCAAATTTTCTTTGGGGCAAAGATAGGCAAGAAAAAACGTTTTCGCAAACCATGTAGCACAGACGACACGTCTAAATAACTATATGGAAAGTCTTGCCGATTTTCTACAATACCCGCTTTGACAGGATTTTGAATAGTATAATTGATGATATTTTGTAATTCTTTATCATTTCTAATAATCCTATCAAAACTTTTCTCTTGCCAAAATGTACCTTGCCTACCCGAAAAAACAAAACCCGCAAGGTCTTTAAAAATCTTGCGTGTTTGAATCAAACAAGCACAATCAAATTTGTGCGTGCATAGCGTTCAAAATCGCCTTTGTTGAGGGTGTTTTTATCGTTCATCTGCGCCATACAGGTTTTCGCGTTCCAAACTCTCGAGGGGCAAAACAGGCTTTTGTGCAAGCGTGCCAAAGGTTTTTTGAATACGCGCCAAACGCGCCTCTTTTGTTTCTGCTACAGTAGCCGATACCGTAATGCTTACCTCTTGCCCCACTGCAAAGGGCAAATCGTGTAATTCTATCGTGCCTTCGGGCTTGATGTGGGTTTTGAAGTTCAAGGTTTGGGTTGTCATAACCATACGTATTTCAAGCATAACGAACAAAACGCTTTTTTCTTGCCTACCCGAAAAAACAAAACCCGCAAAGTCCTAAAAACCTTGCGGGCTTGAGTCGCAATCCTCACTAAAAGGGGCTATGACTCTTACAAGCGAAGTCTTATCAAGACCAAAAAGACGGGATGATGTCGCAATCCTCACTAAAAGGGGCTATGACTCTTACAAAAATTAAACCCTAAACCCCTGTTTTTTATGACTGTCGCAATCCTCACTAAAAGGGGCTATGACTCTTACAATACATCAAAATGGAAGCCAGGTAGACCTATAGTCGCAATCCTCACTAAAAGGGGCTATGACTCTTACGCTATGATACGTTCCTCAATTCTGTCGTTCTGAATTGGTCGCAATCCTCACTAAAAGGGGCTATGACTCCTACGAAAACTTGTGTATATGATATAGGTTTATCGTATCTGTCGCAATCCTCACTAAAAGGGGCTATGACTCCTACAACGTTCAACAAATTTTAGACAAGGCATCATTATGCGTCGCAATCCTCACTAAAATGGGCTATGACTCCTACGCTTATTTTGAGAATGAAGTACAAGAGCAAGAAGATGTCGCAATCCTCACTAAAAGGGGCTATGACTCCTACAAACGCAAACGACTTCTTGAGTACTTCGAAGAAATGTCGCAATCCTCACTAAAAGGGGCTATGACTCCTACACACGAAAATTAGACTCGTTGCATACTCACTACTACAGTCGCAATCCTCACTAAAAGGGGCTATGACTCCTACTGATCCAAATCATAATGATTTAGCATACATGGCAACTGTCGCAATCCTCACTAAAAGGGGCTATGACTCCTACCGTGAAAGATAAGTTCTTTCAAGTCACTGTACGTTGTAGCAATCCTCACTAAAAGGGGCTATGACTCCTACGGATACAATTTCACCAGATGATGAAGGTAAAATAATGTCGCAATCCTCACTAAAAGGGGCTATGACTCCTACTTTTGTTAAAGGAAAGACTATAACAACATTTATTGTCGCAATCCTCACTAAAAGGGGCTATGACTCCTACCAATGAATATGTGGTATAATGGCCTAACCAACAATGTCGCAATCCTCACTAAAAGGGGCTATGACTCCTACATCCTTTAAATCTGCTGTATGCGGTAGAAGAACTGTCGCAATCCTCACTAAAAGGGGCTATGACTCCTACGTGGGAGTGAATGAGTGATAGGGTGAATGAGTGAGTAGGCAAGGCACACATTCGCCTATTTTCCTTCTTGTCAAAGAACACACGCCCACATACACAGGCAGGCAAGGGCAAAGATAAGATGATTTATTGATTTATTGAATTATTGAGCATTGAATTATTGAATTATTTTTTACCTTTGCCCATTCACTCATTCACTCCCTCACTCCTTCCCTCTATGCTTCGTTGGCTTTTTTTGGTATTTGATGCACCTATTACCCTGCGCGAAGTGGGCGCGTTTCGTGGGGCAGTGGCTAAGTTGGTGGGGTGGGAACATACGCTTTTTCACCAACACGAGGTGCGCGAACACCGCTATCCACTCATACAATACAAACGGCGGGCAGGCAAGGCAGGTATCTTGTTTTTGGGTGATGCTGTCGACGAAGCCAATCGGCTGTTTGAAGACGAGCCTACCATCGAGATAACCCTGCACGACGCGCCTCTTACGCTTCGTATCCACCGCCTCGACCTGAAGGAGTGCCATTTGCGCTGGGGCGAAGCAGGCAAGCGATACACCTATTTTCTGCGCGATTGGTTGCCCTTTGCCCAAGAAGAAAACCTCGAAGCCTATGAAGCCTTGCCTAATTTGCGCGAGAAGTTAGCGTTTTTGGAGCGCATTTTAGCGGGGCATATCATTTCGTTTGCCAAAGGCGTAGATTGGCAAATCAACGAAGGCAGGCAAGAACGTTTTTCGGTACAAATCCAAGATTTTACAGCATTAGGCAAGCACGTGTACAAGTTGATGCCTTTTTCTGCCTTCGATGTGCAGTTCAGCACCGAGCTTTACTTGCCTCCCTTCATCGGACTCGGCAAGGCAGTAACACATGGCTTTGGCGTTTTGCACCCACCGAAGAAAAAGAGAGAGAAGAGTGAATGAGAGAGTGAATGAGTGAGTGAGTGAATTGGTGAGTGAATGAAAAAAAAAACCATACAACCATACAACCATACAACCATACAACCATACAACCATATAACCATACAACATTTTGAAATTTCTTTTAAACTAATGACAAGGAATTGGTGTTTATAAGGCATTGATAACAGCCCTATAACCAACCTCTATGAATATCTTAAAAAGTAAGTTTTCACTACTTACCCTGTTTTTGTTGTTCAGTCAGCAACTCATCGCCCAGCCAACTTTCCTGCTACAAGGCAAAATACAAGACCGAAATACACAAGAGCCACTTATTGGCGCGACAATGGGCATACCCGCCTCGAACATAGGCAACATTACCAACGAAGCAGGCGAGTATCAACTCCGCCTCGAAGCAGGCAAGTATGATTTCCGCGTAAGCTTTATCGGCTACCGCGACTCTACTTTTAGTTTGCAAATAAGCCAAGATACGCGCCTGAACCTTACCTTGCAAAGCACCCAAAACAATTTAGCGGAAGTAGTGGTAAGTGCGAACAAAGATGATGCGATGAACAAAGTAAACCGCAACAACATGAGCATGGAACGCCTCACGAGCAAAGAAGCGAAGCTCTTGCCTGCCATTTTTGGCGAAATAGACANTATCAAAGTTTTGCAACTGAAGCCCGGTGTGAAGTCAGGAGGCGAGGGCAACGCGGGTTTTTATGTGCGCGGTGGAGGAGTCGACCAAAACCTTATTTTGGTTGATAAAGCCCCTGTTTACAATCCTAATCATTTGTTTGGTTTTTTCAGCGTTTTCAATTCTGATGCAGTGCAAGAAGTAGAACTCTACAAGGCAGGCTTTCCTGCTCGCTACGGAGGCAGACTCTCCTCTGTGCTTGATGTGCAGATGAAACCGGGCGACTATCAAACTTGGGGCGTAGAGGGAGGCATCGGGCTTATTTCTTCTCGCCTAACGGTTAAGACTCCTATAGTAAAAGACCGCGCCACTATCACGCTTTCGGGCAGGCGTACTTATGTTGATGTTTTCACACGCTTAGTAAACAATTTGAATAAAAATAATCCTAATTTTGACCAAATTCCCGACTACTTTTTTTATGATGGCAATGTGCGTGTAGATTATTTGGTAGGCAAGAAAGATGAAATTTCGCTCACAGGCTATTATGGGGACGATTTTTTCAAATTCAAGGGGCAAGATTTCGGGGCAAGGTTTGGCTGGGGCAATCGTAGCCTGACACTGGGCTGGAGGCATCATTTCAACAAAAATTTGAGCGTAAACAATGCGTATTACTTATCAGGTTATAACTATAGAATCAATAACCAATTTGGCGAAAACAGCCTTAGCTTGGGTTCGAGCATTTTCGACCAAGGTTTTGCGCAAGATTGGGAATATACACCCAATGCCCAACATCAGATACAATTTGGCTTCACAGGCATCTATCACCGCTTTTCGGTAGGCAACTTTGGCATTTCAACGGACTTTACAGACATCAAAATAGGGCAACTGCTCGAAGGAGGCGAAACGGCTGTTTATTTTGCGGATAATATCAAATTCAGCTCGCGCCTCGAAATGTTGTTAGGCGTGAGAGGTTCTAACTTTTTGGCAAAAGGCAAGACGCATTGGGGCATCGAACCGCGCTGGGCATTGAGCTACAAAGTAGGCAAGGGTACGGCATTGAAGGCAAGCTATGCGCGTATGTATCAATACTTGCACCTTGTTACGTTGAGCAATTCGTCCTTGCCTACCGATATATGGTATCCAAGCACGCGCAATATCAAGCCACAAACTTCCGACCAAGTGGCGTTGGGACTGCATCAAGCCCTTTTCAAAGAAAAATATTTCTTTTCTGTCGAAACCTATTACAAATGGTTGCACAACGCTGTAGATTTTCGGGACGGAGCGCAAGTCTTCGCCAATCCGAACCTCGAAGGCGAGTTTATCAGAGGCAGAGGTTGGGCGTATGGCTTTGAGGGCTACATAGAAAAAAAACAAGGCAAAACTACAGGCTGGATAGGCTACACGCTTTCGTGGACGTGGCGCGAATTTGCAGATTTGAATAATGGCAAGCCCTTTCACCCAAGATATGACCGCAGACACGATATTTCGGTAGTGGTCATGCACAAACTTTCGCCTCGTGTGGTGTTGAGTGGGACGTGGGTATATGGCACAGGCAATTTTGTTTCATTGGCTACAGGCAGGTATTCATTCCAAGACTTCTTGCCCAATACAGACATTACCGCCGTACCCATTTTTACCAATCGCAACGACTATCAAATGCCTCCTACCCACCGTTTAGATTTGGGGCTTGTGTGGAAGATGAAACCACGCAAACCAAACCGCGAGAGCGACCTTACCTTCAGTATTTACAACGCCTACAGCCGTAGGAATCCGTTTTTTATCTACTACGAAGAGGAACGCGATGAAGATGACAACGCCATTGCGTTTACACCCAAACTGCTCGCCTTGTTTCCTATCTTGCCTTCCGTAACCTATAATTTCAAATTTTAACAAGCAAAATGAATGTGAAAAAAACATCAAAACAAAATTTGTATTAACACAATGGTAACAATTAAATAACAAAATACTAATTATAAAACTTTTTTTACTTTATAGTTTTATATTTTAATTTTTATTTATAAATAAGTTTCTTTTTGTAGCTTTACTAATTTAGATAGCAGGCAATACTTCCAAAAAACCTTTCATGAAAAAAGTTTTGTTAGTTTTATTAAAAGGTTTAATATTGCATATAAATTTTGTCAAAACGCAAAGTTTGTATTTTTCTAACCAATTTAATCCAATTAAAATTCATGAGAGCAAAACTACTCTATATGGTTTTGTTGTTGCTGGGAATGTCTTTTTCCGCAATCGCGCAACAAAGAACCATATCAGGCACAGTTACTGATGAAAAAGGTGAAACTGTACCTGGAATCTCGGTGCTTATAAAAGGCACTACACAAGGCACTACTACAGATGCTGATGGTAAATACAACATCAGCGCAAATGATGGTGCGACGCTTGTTTTTCAAGGCATAGGCTATGTTACACAAGAGATGGCTGTAACCGCATCTAATACCATAGATGTACAGCTTAAAACCGACCAAAAAATGTTGGGGGAAGTGGTTGTAACAGGTACTGCTGATGGTATGGCAAAAGAGAAAGTACCTTTTGGTATTGCCACTATTGACCAAAAACTTATCCAACAGGTGCCAGGCGTAGATGCAGGTCAGGCATTACAAGGTAAGATTGCGGGTGTAACAGTAGTACAAGGTGCAGGTCCTTCGGGTGCGCCCTCTATCCGTTTTCGTGGTGCTACTCAGCTGACAGCAAACAACGCACCTCTTGTATTGGTTGATGGGGTTATCACAGATGGTTCTATTGGCGATATCAATGCAGAAGACATCTACAAAATAGAGGCGGTTAAAGGTGCATCTGGTGCTTCTTTGTATGGTTCACGCGCAGGCAATGGTGTGTTGCAAATCATTACACGTAAAGGTCAAGGCTTAAAATCAGGCGAAACTAAAGTAACTTTTCGCAATGAGTTCGGTAGCAGTTCGGTTATCAAAGATTATCCTTTGGCAACTAAGAATGCTTCTCTGTTTAATGCAGAAGGACGTATCACAGGTCCAGCCCCTGATGGGTTGGTGGATAATGATTTCCCTAAATATACCAACCAACAAAGGAAATTCTTTACACCTGGTAATTTTATGACAAACTACTTGGCAGTGGAAGGTAAGACTGATAAAACTGGGTTTTTGGTATCTTTCCAAAATATGAATCGTTCTGGCGTTATCAAAGTAAATGATGGCTACCAACGCAGAAACTTTAGAGTAAACCTCGATCACCAATTGTCTAAAAAAATCAGTATGTCGCTTTCGAGTGCATACATCAATTCTGATGATGATTTTGTGCAAAATGGTCAAAATGGACCCTTTTTCGCGCTTACTTTTATGCCCCCTAACGCTGACTTGGAAGCAGTCAATCCTTTTGATGGCTCTCCTTATCGTTGGGACGCGGCGCGTGTTGCACAAGCTGGAGCATTGGAAATCAATCCTTTGTATAGAATGGCAAATAACAAAATAAGAGATGAACTTAATCGTGTTATAGGTGGAACAGAAGTGCGTTATGATGCAACTGATTGGCTTACTTTCAGTGCTGTGTATGGGATTGACAGTGAAAATTTCCGTAGAAGAAACACTTTTCCTGTGGGATATTTGCCTAACAGCCCTTCGGGTACTATTGGTGGTCGTCTTACAGAAACAGCTACTGCTCGTTTTTCGCAAAACTTTTGGTTAAATGCTATCACTAAAAAGAAATTTGGCGATTTGAACACTACTTTCCGCTTGAGCTTCTTGCGTGAGAAAAGTGATTATCGCTTGATTGAAGCTCGTGCACAAGGCTTCCCTTCTCCTGGTTTGATTAACTTGGGAGCTGGTGATCCAGCACAGAGTGCTTTAAGCTCTGTAGTAGAGGAGCGTGTGGCACACAATATATTTGCTGCAGGTTCTTTGGATTACAAAGACCGCTATATATTGGATTTCTTGGTACGTCAAGATAAATCTTCTCTTTTTGGTGCCAATAGCCGTTCTAAAGTATTCTATCGTGTTTCAGGGGCTTATCGTATTTCACAAGATTTTGCAATTGAAGCTATCAACGAATGGAAAATACGTACTTCTTATGGTACTTCTGGACAACGTCCAAGTACATTTGATGCACAATATGAAACATATACAATTTCTGGAGGCGCACTTTTAAAACAAAATTTAGGAAATACAAATCTTCGTCCTTCTGTTTCTGCTGAATTGGAAATAGGCACAGATATACAGTTCTTGAAGCGTTATAGTGCTACTTTCAACTATGCACGCACCGTAACTGATGACCAAATATTGTTAGTACCTCTTACTACATTGCAAGGTTTAGGTTTTCAAAATCAATGGCAAAATGCAGGTGAGCTAACAGGCAATGTTATAGAAGCGGCTTTGAACGCTACCATTCTTGAAACAAAAGATATTCAATGGAGCGCAGGTTTGGTGTTTAGCCGTATCCGTCAAAAAGTTACAAGATTAGATATCCCTGCTCAACGCTTTGGACCTGGTAATAACTCAGACGCAAGCTCCCCCCCTTTCTTTTTGCGTGAAGGAGAGAACTTGGGTATTATGTATGGACAGCGTTATGCACGCACACCTGATGATATGCAGTATGTACTTGCATCAAACGGACAACCTGTAGATGCAAACCTATATACACAAAATTCAGATGGCTTGATGGTGCTTGCTAGTGCTGTAGGTACTTCTGCAGAAGCACCTGTAAGAATGACAAACCCTGAAGATAGAAGTTTGTTTTGGAAAATAGGTGATTCTAATCCTAACTTCAACCTTGCTTTGAACTCTACTTTCACGTGGAAAGGGCTTTCAGTTTTTTTCTTATTTGATTGGAAATCAGGTGGTGATGTATATAATTTGAGCAAGCAATGGGCTATCCGCGAATTGCGCCACAACTTCGTAGATGGAGGCAAGCATTCTGCTTACTATGGCTCAGTATCTAACTTAAGCAGTGTACCTACTGATTATTTCATCGAAAAAGGCTCTTATATCAAACTGAGAGAATTAAATGTCAGCTACAGATTTAGCCAAGAAAATTTGATGAAAATGGGCGAATGGGCAAAAGTGTTCCGCGAAATCCGTGTAGGTGTGGTAGGGCGTAACTTGTTTATGATTACCAAATACTCTGGTGTTGATCCTGAAGTTTCTTCTGACCCTCCAGCTGCTCCTGGCGCGGCTAACAACTTTGACAGAACCTTGTTTGGTTTTGATGCTTTTGGCTATCCTCAATTCAGAACAGTATCAGGCTTTGTAACTTTCTCTTTCTAAAAAAACAATGAAAAAAATAATTAAAAATGTAGCTTTCGCACTTGCTTTTTCAAGTGCTGTAGCCCTGCAGGGTTGTAAGGGCGAATTAGATGTAAAAAATCTTAATAACCCAGCACTCTCGACTGTTGTGGCTGATGCAGGTTCTGTAGCTAATATTCCCTTTGGAGGAGCATTGAGTTTATATAACGCCATGGACGGAGTTGGCTTGTCTACGCTTGATATTACAGGCGATTATATGTCGTCTTCTTGGGGTAACTTTGGTATGCGCGATTTGGGAACGCAACCCCGCGCCGCTTACAACAACTCTGTAGCTTATTCAAATGCAGGCGATACTAATTTGAACCTTTGGCGCAATTTGAATTCGGCATTGGGGAGTGCGCGTGAGCCTTTGGTGCTTATTAATGTAGAAGGCAAAACTTTGGATAAAGATGGAACAAGGAAAATTACAAACTCAGTAAAGGCTGTTTGTGAGTATTTACAAGGAGTTTCATTGGGGTATTTGTCTTTGTTTTTTGACAAGGCTTTTATATTTGATGAAAGAACCCCTTTAAATGCGAACATATCATTAACTCCTGCGTCACAAGTACGCGATGCCGCGATTGCTAAGTTAGATGCTTGTATCGCTACTTGCAATGCCAATACATTTGTGGTAAAAGTGTTTAATGGGCGAACTTATAACAATGCACAATTAGCTCAAATAGCAAGAACGATGGCAGCGCGTATTCTTGCCTACCATCCCCGCACACCAGCTGAAAGTGCTTCAGTAGATTGGAACAAGGTAAAAACGTACACGCAAAATGGTTTGGATTTTGACTTCATCGTAAACGCAAACGCGAATAACTACGTTACAAATGCACGCTGGTTGCTCAATGCAGGTGTAAGTGATGATACTTTCTGGTCAAGAATAGACCAACGTATCGTAAGCCTCATGAGTACCAATGGTTTGCAAAATGTAGCACCCACAGGACAACCTATGGTTTGGGGCAATACTGATTTGGATTCGCTTGACCACAATGGCGCAGTGATACAAGATGAACGCTTTACTACAGATTGGGTAAGAGGTGATCCACCTTTCATTGCTGGTCGTGGACGTTATTTCTTTTCACAATATTTCCATAATCGCTATACAGCTACTGTAGATATTGATGCTGGTCCTTGCCACTTGGCTTTGAAAGCAGAAAACGATTTGTTATATGCAGAGGCTCTTATTCGCACAAGTGGGTCAACTACAGAAGCCGCCACACGTATCAATATTACACGTCAAGGTCGTGGAAAGTTGCCTGCCCTTACAGGTTCAGAAACTAATTTGCTTGCGTATGTGTTGTATGAGCGTTCTATAGAATTGATGAACTCTATGGCTGGTATTGGTTTTTTGGATAACCGCCGTATGGGATATATCGATACAAGTACGCTTCAAATTGTCCCCAATTACTTCACTCCTGGCACGATACCTCATTATCCTGTGCCTGCATTGGAACTTACCAGTTTGAAATTGCCTATTTACACTTTTGGTGGCAATTAATATTGAATTGAATTTATGAGTCAAATAGAGGCTGCCCGAAAAGGGCAGTCTCTATTTTTGTTGATAAATTTTGCATGGCTTGATTGTAGTGCAAAGATTCATTTGCGTGCCGAAAGCAAAAAAACTTTATTTTTATTTTTTTTTGAAAATATTACAAAAAGCTATATTTTGTTTTTATGTTTTTCGAGTAAAGACTTTTCAAAAAGTCTTCTTTTCAATTCAAAACGCACATTATTTGTTAAAGAGTTTTGTTAATTGTATAAAAAGAGCTAATATTGCTCGCGAAATTTTTGGATTTCCCAAATTTTAGCGCAATGTTTTATATTACTAACCCCCATTAACAACACCATGAAGCAAAGCTTACTAAGCATCTTGCTTGTGTTTGTGTTTGGGCTTGCCACTGCGCAAGCACAAACCATTACAGGCAGGGTAACAGATGCCAGCAATCAAGAAGGCATACCAGGCGCAAGTGTACTCATCAAAGGTACAACTACAGGCACCGTCACTGACGTAGACGGTAAATACACAATCACCGCAGGTAGCGGTTCTGTTCTTGTTTTCCAGCTATTGGGCTACAAACCACAAGAAATTACGGTAGGTTCTCAAACAACTGTAGATGTTTCATTAGAAACCGATGCTTCTACTTTGAATGAGATTGTAGTAATTGGGTATGGCACTCAAGAAAAACGTGAAATCACAGGTTCAATCGTAGGGGTAAAAGCAGAAGATATCAAAAATATCCCTGCACCAAGTTTTGAATCTGCCTTGCAAGGTCGTACTACAGGTGTTCAAATAACATCGGGCAGTGGTAAAGTGGGACAAGGATTTAACATTCGTGTTCGTGGTTCGTCTTCGCTATCTGCAAGTAACCAACCCTTGTATGTGGTAGATGGTATTATGATTACCGCTTCTTCTGTGAACTCGAATGACGAGCCTGTGAACCCTCTTGCAGATATCAACGTGAATGACATTGAGAGTATTGATGTGTTGAAAGATGCTTCTGCGGCGGCTATTTATGGAGCGCGTGCTTCCAATGGCGTAGTGGTAATTACAACTAAACGAGGCAAAGCTGGCAAAACAAATATTAACGTTGGCTATTCTACAGGTTTTGGTGAACCTACTCGCAAAAGAGGGTTTTTGAATCGTGCTGAATACCTCGAATTGTTCCGTGAAGCAGGTAGAAACTCTGGCTTTACTGAGGAAGAAATAGATGAAGAATTTGATGGAAACATACTCAGTTCTTGGCGTGATCCCTCTATTGAATATAACTGGGAAGATTATGCGTTTCAACGTTCTGGCTTCCAACAATTGGATATAAACGCTACAGGTGGAAACGAAAAGACACAATTCTATGTAGGCGGTAGCTATACAGACCAAGGTGGTATTATTGTAGGCAATAAGTTTAATCGTTTGAGTGCACGTATATCTTTGGATAACAAAATCACAGATAAATTGACTGTTGGCGGAAATTTAATGATTGCACGCAGCAAGAACTTCCGCGCCGCGGCAGATAACCAATTCAATAACCAACTGCAATTAGTGGCTATGCCTCCTACACAACGTCCTTATTTGGACAATGGTCGTCCTAACATGGGAACATTGTATTACAATGCATTGGCAGAATTGACGGATGCTCGCAATACAGCTATTTCTTACCGTAACCTGACAACGCTTTATGGCGCGTACAAAATCATACCTGAACTTTCATTCAGAAGCGAATTGGGCGTTGATTTATTGTACCTAGAAGAGGAAACATACAATGGTAGAACGACCTCTGGAAATACAGGTGCGCCAGAAGGTATAGGCACTTATACCACCTCTTTAATATCAAACTATACTTTTACCAATACTTTGAACTATAATAAAACGTTCAATAGTGTTCACACAATAGATGGTTTGTTGGGTATGAGTTACCAAGAAAGTAACTCTCGCTTCTCTTCTATCGATGGTCGCAATTTCCCTACAGATGATTTGCAAAAAATAGCGAGTGGTGCGGTAATTGCAGGCGGTTCTTCATCAGGAACAGATTTTAACTTTCTTTCGTACTTTGCGCGTGCCAACTACA
>RDXI01000151.1 GCA_004292795.1 Bacteroidota bacterium
CGTTTCAACTGCAGAATCAAAACAAGGCATTGATTGGAATGGCGGTAATCAACCACTCAAAGCGAGCTGGGGAAAACTTATGATGTGGTTTTTCCTAGTTTCTGATGCGTTCACATTTTCTGCCCTCCTCATCACTTACGGATTTATCCGATACAGCCACAACGCTTACGACCCCGCGATACATGGCGAAACATTCAAGTTTTCGTTAGAGTATTGGCCTTTGCCTGATAAGGTGTTTGCGTCAGTTCCCTTCTTTCATGACTTGACCGCCCCCCTTGTATTTGTGGGTATTATGACGTTTATCCTCATCATGAGTAGCGTTACAATGGTGCTTGCTGTAGAAGCAGGACACCGCCGCGACCGCAAAGATGTAGAGAAATGGATGCTTTGGACTATCTTGGGTGGTGCTACGTTCTTGGGTAGCCAAGCGTGGGAATGGACGCACTTTATCAATGGTGCACATCATGGCGCAGGTTTGGTAGATGCGTATGGCAATGTTATTCATGGCGCGAACCTTATCCGCAACGAATATGGTCCCGTTCCTTTTGCCAATTTGTTCTTTTTCATCACAGGCTTTCATGGCTTCCACGTATTCAGTGGCGTAGTTATCAACATTTTGATATTCTACAACTGCTCAATCGGTATGTATGACCGCCCCAACCGCCACATTGACGAAGGTGCAGAACCTTATGAAATGGTGGAAAAAGTAGGCTTGTATTGGCACTTTGTAGATTTGGTTTGGGTATTCGTGTTTACCGCGTTTTATCTTATCTAAGTAGTACATTCTTCTATCTCTTACCTTTCACCCTTCATTTGTAAATTCTTATGGCTCATACGCATCATATACAGACAGGAGAAATTCCTAAACCCCAAACCGCCGCTATCTGGCGTACTTTTTGGATTTTGCTTGGCATCACTGCCCTTGAGTTCGTAGTGGCATTAGCAGTTCCCGATTCTATTCTTTCGCATGGTGTGAAAGTAATGCTTTACATCATCATGACGATTGCAAAAGCGGCATACATCATAGGCGAGTTCATGCACTTAGGACACGAAGTGAAGTTCTTGCAATACAGCATCTTGTTCCCTATGGCTTTTATCGTGTGGCTTTTGGGCGCGTGTATTTGGGAAAGCGGTTCTTTGTTCAACCTCCAATCCAAATCACCTAAGAAAGTAGAGAAAGCTAAAACTTCTATGATGTTTCAACAAATAGAAAAACAAGCGTAATTGCTTTTCGGTCATATACCAAAACAGCTTGCCAATGGCAAGCTGTTTTTTTTGTTCTCATGTAAATTTTTATCCCAAAAAGTTAGCCTCTCGTTTTTGCATGGAAGCCATCGTAGCCTCTACAGCATCTTGCGAAAAGAGCATAGCCGAGTTCCAAGTGGCTACATAGTTCAGGCTGTCCGTTACATTGTGGTCACGCGAGTAGTTCAAAATTTCTTTCGTGCCTCGTGTGGCTAAGGGCGATTTTTTGGCTATTTGCGTAGCTGTTTCCAATACTGCCGTTTGCAATGCTTCGTAAGAATCAAAAGAACGGTTTACCAAACGAATGTCTTGTGCTTCTTTGCCCGAAATGGTCTTGCCTGTGAAGGCGAGTTCGCGGGCTATGCCTTCTGACACTATGCGCGAAAGGCGTTGCAATGTACCTACATCTGCCACAATGCCCAAGTCTATTTCTTTGACACAAAAACGTGCATCATCAGTCGCATAGCGCATATCGCAAGCTGTGATAAGGTCGATAGCTCCACCAATGCACGCGCCATGCACCATTGCCAAAACGGGTTTTCTGCACTGCTCGATGGCGGTAAAAGTATCTTGCATACCTAAAATCATACGGCGCAACCGCTCTCTTGCTCTGCCTGCGTCCTCTTTCGAGGTCATCATTTGTTGAATTTCTGCCAACAAAGCGAGGTCTATGCCCGCGCTAAAATGCTTGCCTGCCCCTTGCACAATGACAACACGACAATCTGTGTTTTCGTCTAATTCGCGCATCATTTGGGGCAATTCTTGCCAAAAAGCCTTGCTCATGGCGTTGGCGCGGTCTGGCTGATTGAGCGTAATGGTGGCTATGTGGTTTTGTAAAGAAAGAGAAAGGGTAGTGTACATACTTTTTTTGACAAAGATAAGAAAGTTTGGAGAAAAACGTGTGTGATTTTGTAGGCATTTGATTTATCAAATGCGGTTTGTGTCTAAGCATTTGATTTATTAAATGCGGTTTGTGTCTAAGTCTAAGCATTTGATAAATCAAATGCCTACTTGACTTGTGCATAATAATACAAATTATGCGCTTGATTGGGTGCGAAATCGGGGTGCAGGATTTTTACCAAGTCGGCTAAGAGCAAATGCGGTTGCAAAATGCTGTGCATGAAGTACGGATTTGTGCCATTTTTCCAAGCTCGTTTGTGATAATTGTAAACCTTGCCTGCCTTCAGTGCGGGAATATTCGCCAAACGCGAGTCTAAGGCTATGATGTCTGCTTGCGACTTGCAAAGCAATACATTCAACCAAAAAGTAGCTTTTTGCGCTTCTGCATACACTGCCTCAAAATCTAAGGGCAAACTTCCTACGCCTTCGCTTTTTTGCCAGCCATACGTTGCGCCTGCATCTTTCAGCAAGGTTGCCATGTAGCTCTTGCCTGCGGGCATATACCATGTGCCTTTGTATGGCACATCAAGCACAACGCGCTGTGGGGTGAGTCCCGCCTTGCCTACTACTTCGCGTAGGGTTTCGTAGTCTTGCCTGATTTTTGCCACTATAGGCAAGGCTTTTTCTTCTGCTTCAAAAAACAAACTGACAAAAAACAGCCATTCTGCCCTGCCTACGGGGTGGGTTTCTTGCCAATCCAAATTCACGACTTTTTGGGTGTGGGTAGGCAAGTTGAGTTTCGAGGCATCGCTTGAGTTGAGCATGAGCAAATCGGGCTTGAGCGAAAACAACAGTTCGGTCTGCCAATTTCCGTCCTTGCCTACTTCCAGCACTTTTTTGTCTTGCAATTTTTGCAACAAACTGCTGTCGGGTAGGTAAGTTGCTTCGGTTAGTCCTACTAATTTATCCTCCAAACCGAGTGCTTGTAGGCAAGCTATGTGTGTGTGCGAACTCAAAACGCAACTGCGCACAGGAGTTTCTATGATTTGTGCCTTCGAAAATCCTTTGGGGGCGGGCTGTCCTCGCCTGATGAGGGCGTATTTTTGGGCGGTTTGTGCGTCTTGGGAGGCAAGTTGCACTGTTAGTTCTTTGTGTGTGTCAAAGTAGCGCACTGAAAAGTTTTGTGCGTAATGTATCTTGAAAGGCGCGTCTTTTTCCTTGCCTACTAACGAAGCTGTTTTTTTTTCGGTGGTTTGGCAGGCGAGAAGAAATAGTAAAAAGCCTACAGAAAAGTATTTGGTCATAAGAGAGATAATAGATAAGAGATAAGAGATGAGTAGTGAGAGTTTAATAAACTTGCCTATTTGTTTGATGAACTTGCCTGTTTGTTTGATGAACTTGCCTGTTTGTTTGGTGAACTTGCCTGTTTGTTTGATGAACTTGTCTATTTGTTTGATGAACTTGCCTGTTTGTTTGATGAGCTTGCCTGTTTGTTTGATGAGCTTGCCTGTTTGTTTGATGAACTTGCCTGTTTGTTTGATGAACTTGCCTGTTTGTTTGATGAACTTGCCTGTTTGTTTGATGAACTTGTCTATTTGTTTGATGAACTTGCCTGTTTGTTTGATAAACTTGTCTATTTGTTTGATGTACTTATAATACTAAAATAATTCTTAACTTGCACCCTTGTAGCACACCCTTTCTAGGGTGTGTTCATAGCAATCGATACCCCGCACCCTAGAAAGGGTGCGCTACAGCCTTTTGTTATATACACTTGTAATAATGCAATTTGTGCATTATCAAAAATAGTAACCCCAACGAGGCAACATCTACATCTAAGATGTCGCTCTGTTGGGGCTTGTGTTATAGATTGTTTTTGGGGCTACAAAGATGTTGCTCCGTTGGGGTGAAGTGATAGCACACAACTTAAATTGGTATAACTTTATACTAAAATAATTCTTAACTTGCGTACAAAACTTTACCACAAGGACACAAGAAAAAAAGGTAAAAGTAAGCTTCGTGACCTTGTGTCCTTGTGGTTAATACGCATTTTAAATCTTATTTTAGTATTATTTCACATTTATCAATTCCACATCAAAGCGCAAAACGCTGTCGGGTGGAATGTTTGCTCCCGCGCCTCTGCTACCGTAGGCAAGGGCAGAAGGAATAAGCAGGGTGGCTCTTGTGCCTACTTTCATCAAGGCGATGCCTTCGTCCCAGCCTTTGATAACTTGCCCTACGCCCAGCGTGAACTCGAAAGGTTGGTTTCGGCTATAAGAGCTATCAAATTCTTGTCCATTCAACAATGAACCGCGATAATGCACGACTACGGTTTGCCCTGTTTTGGGTAGTTGTCCTGTGCCTTGAAAGGTGATGGCGTATTGCAAGCCCGAAGGCGTGGCAGTGGTTTGTAGTTTATTGGCTTTGGCATAGTCTTCTATTACCTTTTTCTCCGAAGGTGTTTCCACCAATTCCACATCAAAACGCAAAATAGCATTGGCAGGGATAGCCTCGCCTGCCCCGCGCTTGCCGTAGGCAAGATGTGAAGGTACGAGCAAAACAGCCTTCGAACCCATATTCAACAACGCGAGTCCTTCGTCCCAACCTCTGATGACGTTGCCAATGCCTAAGGTAAAGTTAAACGGTTGCCCGCGGTCATACGAACTGTCGAATGGTTTGCCGTCAAGCAATGTGCCTTTGTAATGCACTTTGATTTGTTCGCCTTGTTGGGGCTTCGCGCCTGTGCCTTGTTGTGTTACTACATACTGCAAACCTGAAGGCAATTTAATGGTTTTCAAACCATTGGTTTTGGCGTAGTCGTCTATGGTTTTGGTTTCTGCCTCGCGGAGGTTTTTCGTTTTTTCAATTTTCGTGATGCGCATATAGTGCTTCATGTCTGTGCCTGTAGGCAAGAAGGGAGGCAAGTGTCGCCCCGCATAACGCGCAAACGTATCTGTTTTGACCAAGCAAAGCACGCTATCGCCCACTGACAAAAAGGGGATAACATCACGCACATCTATGGGGCTTGTACCTGCTTCTACAGGCACGTCTTCCACGCTTTGCTTGTTCAAAAGCGAGTCTTTGTGATTGAAGGTATAGAGGCGCAACGAAATATAGTCGCCTATTTGTGCCGTTTCTGTACCTGCTTTGCGCTCTAATATCTTGTAGCGCATACCTTTAGGCGAGATTGATTCTTGCGCTTGCGCCAACATAGGCAAGAGCGACAACAACCCAAACAACATTCCTTGTTTAATTTTCATGGATATGGAATAGAATAAACTTGCAAAATTGCGCAAATATAACGCTAAAAATACGTATTTTTGCATAGAAAGAGTGAGGGAGTGAATGAGTGATTAAATGCTGTATTTATTTGTTACCCCTATTCTCCTATTCTCCCTCCTCTTACCTCCCTTCTCCCTTTTCTCCATATGCAAGGACTAAAATATACGGTAGATATTGTATTGTGCATTGATGTTACGGGCAGTATGTCGCCCATCATTGACAAAGTAAAGAGCAACGCGCTTCGCTTTTATGAAGACTTGTTGGCTACTATGGCGCAAAAAGACAAAACCATCGACACGCTTCGTTTGCGCGTGGTGGCGTTTCGTGATTATTATTATGACGAAGACCAATCGATGCTTGAGTCGCCTTTTTATACCTTGCCTCAAGAAACCGAAGCCTTCCAAAAGTTTGTGAATGACCTGAAGGCAGAAGGCGGAGGCGAGGAGCCTGAAAGTGGTTTGGAGGCAATCGCGCTGGCTATTCGCTCCAAATGGAACACGACAGGCGACAAAAAACGCCAAATAATTGTGATGTGGACAGATGCGACTGCGCACCCGCTTGAACGCGCCGCTACAGATAGACCGAACTACTATCCTACGAATGTTCCCGCTAATTTTGATGATTTGACCGACCTTTGGGACGGGCAATATATGATACGCTCTGCCAAACGCCTTATCCTCTACGCGCCTGATGCATACGCGTGGACAGACATGGCGAACCATTGGGAAAATACCATTCAATACCCTTCGAAGGCAGGCGATGGTTTGGGCGAAGTGGATTATCAAACCATTTTGGACGCTATAGCAAGCAGTGTGTAGGGCTATGAACGTAATTATCCCTTGTGAATAACATAAATTTTCATAAAAAACAACGCTCTCGAAGGTATATTTTCGAGAGCGTTTTGTTACAAATATTTTTTTGCTTCTTCCAAATCGGCAGGAGTATCTATAGCAAAGGTTTCGAAATGCGTAAATCCTACCCTTACTACAAAATGACTTAGCCAACGGAGTTGCTCCAAGCCTTCGGCACGCTCCAGCGCAGACACAGGCAAGGCGGGGATTTGCTTCAAGACTTCCGACCTGAAGCCATACAAACCAATGTGTTTGTAGAACGTGCCATGCGCTAACCACGCTTCTTGTGCTATGCCTTTCAGGTAAGGCACAGGGCTACGGCTAAAGTACAAGGCGCGTTGTGTGTCGTCGAGGGCTATTTTTGCCTCTTTTTCGTCCAACAATTCGGCTAAAGTTTCTATTTTCTTGCCTAAAGTAGCGATTTGCGTATCGGGATACGCAAACATTTGCACCAATTCGCTCAACTGCACAGGGTTTAGGAAAGGCTCATCACCTTGAATATTCAAGACAATATCAAACTCGCCTGCCAACTGCTCGGCTACCTCTGCGCAACGGTCTGTTCCGCTTGGGTGGGTAGGCAAGGTCATCACAGCCTCGCCTCCGAAGGCAAGCACATGGTCATAAATACGAGAGTCGTCAGTAGCTACGACAACTTTGTCGAGGTCGGGACAGAGCGAGGCTTGCGCATACACGCGCTGAATCATAGTCTTGCCTCCAATGTCCGCCAAAGGTTTGGCAGGCAAGCGTTGGGAAGCATAACGGGCAGGAATAACACCAAGTACGGGCATATTTTGGGGGGTGGAAGGGTGGAAGGGTTGAAGGGTTGAAAGGTGGAGGGGTGGAAGGGACTGCTTAGAAAATAATTGAAAATGTGCTACCTTCGTGGAGCGCGGATTGTACTTTGATAGTGCCTTGATGCAGGCGTATGATTTGGTAGGAAAGGCTTAAACCTATGCCTGAACCTTTGGGTTTGGTGGAATAAAAAGGCATAAAAATTTTCTCTATAGCTTCTGTTTCGATGCCTACGCCATTGTCTTGTATGGCTATGAAGTGTTTGTTTTGTGCCTGATACACGCGCACAGACACTTTGCGGTCTGTTGTTTTTTCAGTGGCTTCGAAGGCATTTTTGATAAGATTTATCAAGACTTGTTCGAGTTGGTCGTTGTCTGCATAGAGCAAAAAATCTTGCTCGACTTGTGTGAGAAACTGCACGTTTTCGGCTTGGGCTTGCGCTTCGAACAGCTTGCCTACCCTTTCTATGAGCTTGCCTACTGTTATTTCTTGCATTTGTGGCTTCGGAATATTGGTAAATTCTCGGTACGCATTCACAAAATTCATCACACCGCGCCCTCTGCTTTCTACAGTTTCGAGGGCTTCGCTTAGGTCTTCGGTAGCAGGGCTTTTTTCTTGCACGTCATGTTCCAAAATATCTTTCATTGTGCCAATGAGCGACACAATGGGCGCGACAGAGTTCATGATTTCGTGGCGCAAAATTTTCGTGAGGTTTTGCCAAGCCTCCAATTCTTTTTGTTGTAGTTCGTCTATGATGTTTTGGAGCGAAAACAGGCGTATGGTTTTTCCTTGCAAAGTCAAGGCACTTGTGCGAATGAGTAGCTGTTTTTCAGGCGAGCCTTCATAAAGCAGGTTTTCTTGCGAGGTTTCGCGTGTCAATTTTTGGTGCAGTTCGGGGTGTTTGGCTTGCAGTTCGTCTATGTGTTTGAGGTTGTAAATTCCCAATAGGCGCAAGGCGGCTTGGTTCATAAGTTGGACGCTTCCTCGCGCATCTATGGCAAAAATGCCTACGTTGATGTGTTGCACAATGTTGTTCAGATAATGTAAGGTTGCTTCTTTCTCTGCCCTTGCCTCCCGAAAGGCTTGCAGGATTTGGTTCAACTGCATATTGAGTTCGTCGAAGCTCTTGCCTAATTTGCTGTCTATCTGAAATTTGATGTTGAAATCGTCATATTGAATGGACTCAAAAAAGCGGGTAAGTTTGCGATTGGTACGCACTACATAATGTTGCACGCTGTAAATAACAATGCACAACAGCAATCCAGAGGCTATTATCACAATCATTTGTTGCAAGACAACGGCAAACGCAAAGCCCAAACAAGCCAACACCAACGCGCCAACACGCCAAAGCAAATGAAACAAAAAAACTTTCATACAAAACCACTTTGTCGCAAAGATAGCTTTTTCAGTAGAAAAAGCTATAGGTATGAAGTGCGTAGCTTTTTTCTCAAAAAGCTGTAGTAACGTGAGTTCGGAATTAGATTTAAATATAAAACATTGTAAATCAATGGATTGAATAGGCTTGCCCCAGCGGGGCTATATCTTTGTAGCCCTATAACAACCCACTTACAAGCCCCAGCGGGGCGACATCTTGATAGTGCATAGATGTCGCCCCGCTGGGGCTTTGGAAGACTTAAACCGTTGTGCTACAAAGATGTCGCCCCGCTGGGGCTTGTGCGCAACCTTTTTATTTCCGAACTCACGTTGTAGTAGCAAAAAAGATAGCTTTTTCAGTAGAAAAGCTGTAGTAGCAAAAAAGATAGCTTTTTCAGTAGAAAAGCTGTAGTAGCAAAAAAGATAGCTT
>RDXI01000152.1 GCA_004292795.1 Bacteroidota bacterium
AAGTTACAGCTGAAGTTACAGCCGAAGTTACTGAAAAAGTAACACAACAAGTAACGCAACAAGTAACACAACAAGTAATGCAACAAGTTGTTGAGAACGCGGTGCGAAAAATGATAGAATATGGTATGAGCAATGAAGTTATTATGAATATTCACAAAGTCGAAGAAGCCTTTATCGAGCAACTGCGCCAATCACTACGCTAACCAATCCTGTATGAGGTATAGTTTTTTCTATTGTATGGTTTGTTTTTTCTTGTCCTCTGCTGTGCAAGGGCAAGACAATACTGTTATTGACCTGACTATGCCCAATATGAAGGAACATTTGGCAGGCAAGGTAGCGTATTATGAGGACAAAACTGCGAGTATGGATATTGCGCAAGTGATAACACAATTCAACAAAAACAGTTCTATCTTGCCTACCAACCAAGCTAACTTTCATCAAAGCCCTTCGGCATTTTGGTTTAAGTTTGACATCAAACACACACAATTTGAAAAGACAACTTGGGTGGCTGAACTGCCTTATCCTTCTTTAGACTATGTTGATTTCTACTACCAAGACAAGCAAGGAAAGTGGCACGTAGAGCATAGTGGGGATAGGGTGCTTTTCAAAGAAAAAAGTATCAAAACTAAAATAAATGCTTTCCGTTTGGTTTTTCATAGTACAGATGTGCATACGTTCTACATTCGCGTGAAGACCAACGGGATTTTACAAATCCCCTTTAATTTCCAAGAAATTATTGCCTTTTTTACAGATACTGCCTACGAAGAAGCCTTTTTAGGAGTTTTTTATGGTATGATGATAGCCTTTGCGCTGTACAATTTATTCATATTTTTGGTATTGTATGACAAAGCCTACATTTATTATTCGGTGTATATGCTTGTGGTTACGCTCTTCACGGCGGGAACTATCGGGCATACTTTCCAATATCTCTTTTTTAGTGCGCCCTTGTTGATTGAGCCAACGTTGATATTAACGGGTGGAGCTACTATATTTTCGCTCTGCGTTTTTATACAAAACTTTTTAAATACAAAGAAAGAACTCGCTTGGGGACATTGGTGGCTACAAGGCATCAAGGCTTTAGCAGTGTTAGATGCTATCATATTTCTTATTTTGGGTTATACTTTTGCAGTGCGTGGCTTATTGTTGTTGATGCCTTTTACAGTTTCGGTGGTAATAGGAGTTTCTATTTATGCCATGTATAAGAATATACCCGCCTCACATTTCCTTACCTACGCTTTTGTGAGTATGGTTACTGGAGTTTTGGTGTATTCACTTATGCAAATGTCTGTGTTGCCCTACAATTTATTTACAGTTCATGCGGGGCGTTTTGGGTTGGGTTTTCAAGGGTTGTTGTTTTCGCTTGCGTTGGCTGACCGCTACAGAATTTTACGCCGTAGATTATACAAACAAGAACGAGATGCAAACGAAGTATTGGAAAGGAAAGTGCAAGAACGCACTGAAGAATTGCATAGATTGCATCAAGAAGTTGTAACACAAAACGAAGAATTACACCAAACACAAGAAGAAATTATGGCACAACGTGATGCTATAGAAGTCAAAAACCAAGAGCTTGCTACCCAAAACGAACAAATCCAAAACAGTATTCGCGCCGCCAAAGCTATTCAAAAAGCGATTGTACCCTACCAACAAAAGCGTGACGACCTTTTAAAAGATTACTTTGTGATTTATCGCCCAAGAGATGTAGTATCAGGCGATATTTATTGGTTGCACAAAATAGAAGATAGCGTTTTTGTGGCAGTGATTGACTGCACAGGGCATGGCGTGCCGGGTGCTTTTATGACTATGATAACCCACAATTTGTTGGACAAGATTGTGCGTGTGTGGGATATTCACAGCCCTTCGGAAGTCTTGAACCGCTTGCATGAGGAAATTACAACGGTTTTGCGCCAAAAGGAAACAGACAATAATTATGGCATGGATATGTCTTTCACTATTACCACGCCCCAACAAGATGGTACACATCATATCGTTTTCGCAGGTGCAAAACAAAACGCTTATTATGTCCAAGAAGGCGAGCATGAAGTAAAAGTATTGCAAGGTGTGCGCAAATCTATCGGCGGGCTTCAGCGCGAAGACATCGATTTTCAAAATATTACGCTCATTTTGAACAATGGTTCGCAACTTTATCTTAGCACAGATGGTTATATAGACCAAAACGACCTGAAACGCAAAAGGATAGGCGAGAAAGCCTTTATCCAACTTTTGCAAGACATTCACCGAAACGATATGTACACCCAAAAACAACTCTTGATAAAATATCTTTACAATTATATGCGCGACACCGTACAACGGGACGATATTTTGGTGTTGGGCATCAAGTTAGGCAATAGCGAAAATTAAAGGACAAACTACTCATTCACTCATTCACTCATTCACTCATTCATTCCATGATACAAGTTACCATAGATAAAAATTCAGGCTATTGCTTTGGGGTAGAGTATGCTATCCAAATGGCAGAAGACGAACTCAACGATTCGAATACGCTCTACTGCCTTGGCGACATTGTGCATAACGATATGGAAGTGCAACGCCTCACCAACAAAGGACTGAAAATTATCAATCATAGCGACCTACAAGAACTCCGCGACTGCAAGGTTTTGATACGCGCCCATGGCGAACCACCCGAAACATATCAACTTGCCTTGCAAAATAACATCGAGTTGATAGATGCTTCTTGCCCTGTAGTTTTAAAACTTCAGAACCGCGTAAAAAATGCGTATGACCAATCGGTAGGCGAGAATGGTCAAATCGTGATTTATGGCAAAGAAGGTCATGCAGAAGTAATAGGGCTTACAGGACAAACCAACAAAGAAGCGGTTATCATAGGAGGCGAGGCTGACTTAGCCAAAATTGATTTTTCGCGCCCTGTTACGTTCTTTAGCCAAACAACCAAAAGCACCGAAGGCTTCTACAAGATGAAAGGGCTAATTGAAGGAAAAATGCAAGAGGCAGGAAACCTCACTACGCTTGATGCCAATGACAGCATCTGTAGGCAAGTTTCCAATCGTGAACCGCAACTCGAAAAATTTTCCCAACAATATGATGTTATACTGTTTGTGAGTGGCAAAAAAAGCTCCAATGGTAAAGCCTTGTACTCAGTTTGCCAAAAGTTTAATCCCAAAAGTTATTTCATAGCCAGCGAAACAGAGATAGACAATACTTGGCTCGAAGGGATAGAAACAGTAGGCATTTGTGGCGCAACTTCAACACCCATGTGGCTGATGGAACAGGTAGCTACTTATGTACGAAGCTTGTAGAGGTTGTTATATTTTATTAAAAAAAGTGCAACCTATACTTTTTTTTTTCGTATTTATATATTTTTTGCTTAATTTGCCCCTCGAAAACAGTTATTCCTTATAGTTTCTGCACATGAAGGGGCAAAATAGAGTATTTTTATGGGTTTTATGGACGCTTATGGGTGTATGCTCATCAGCTCATACGGTTGCACAAACCGTTTCAGATGACGACAGACAAAAGATGGTGCGTGAGGCAGGAAACTGTGCTAAACAGTTTTTTGCAGACTTGAATTTGATAACTACAGGGGACGAAAACCTAAGAAAGTATCGTGATGAAGGCATCAATGAAGCCATCAACAACTACTTTTATAGCCCTTCAGTTCATCTGTACAACGATATAGCCCAAGAAAAAGAAAAGGAAATAGACTCATTGCGCATACGAGAATACCTCGAAAAGGCGTATGCTTGGTATCCTAAAGGTGTTGTATTCGATTGCTCTTTCAATGTGCGCCCTCCCTGCCCACAAACCGAAACCCACGATGAAATGCGTTTTTTTGTAGTTAAGGTCGAAACTGCTAAAACTCTCCAAGGCATCTACAAATTTAACAATCAACTCCACACCAATACAGACTCGCTTGATATATACATTCACTTTGCTATTAAGCAAGACCGCCCTAAATTGGTGTTAGATGGTGCGAAAATCTACAGAATAACCAAACATAAAAAGCAAGACTGTCCTATAAGAGAACTAAGCGAGGAGCAAAACCAAATTTTCCAACTTCCCGATGATGACATAGAGCGTCAATGGCTGAAAGAACGTGCCAAACATTTTATAGAAGATTATGCGGTAACACTCAACATCATTGGCAATAACTATATCAATGACCGCTTCAAAACTACAGACTATTTCGAAAGTGAGAATACTAAAGTCTATAATGATATTATGCCCGAAACGCGTAAAATCAGTTTTGGTGCAGAGGAATATTTGAAGAATATTGAAAGTTGGTATCAAGAAAGTGTAAAATTTAAGTACAAAAATGTCCGTGCTATCACAACGAGTGCAGAATTTGACCATGTGATAGTCGAGGTACACGCTGACCGTATTTTGAAAAGAGATGGTATAGGAGGTGGCAACAGAAAGCATCGTCAAAGACTTAGTTTTTCAGTTAAATTCCCTGTAGTTTCAGGGGTGCAAGAGGGTGATGACAAAAAAGTAGTGGGTTTGGAACGTTCTACGCCACGCATATCAGGCGTTTCGGCAGTACCGCCTCGCATAAACCCACGCTATTATTGGACATTGGGAGGTCAAATGTTTTCTTCACACTATTTTGGAGATATAGCCCCAAGTAGCCGTGTGTTTAGTACAGACCTAAGTCGTACAAAGCCTTCTTTTGGCGTTTATATCATGCGTAAATTGAGCCATCATTGGTTTGCTAAATTCAATTTCTTGGCTACGACTTTGAGCGGGGACGATTTTACTTCAGCAGATTTTACTGACAATTTAGACCAATATCGCGCTATGCGCAATCTGCATTTTCGAAACCGCATACGTGAGTATAGCCTAAGTGCAGTATATGAACTATATCCCAATAAAGGAAAATTTTATGCCCGCCGTTTTTTCTCTCCTTATATTTCGTTTGGTATAGGGACTTTCAGAAATAATCCTGAAGCCCGCAAACCTATCAACGAAGGCAATGCATGGACAGAACTGCGCCCTTTAGGAACGGAAGGGCAAGGGCGCGAAGGTTATAGAAAAATATATGCTTTGTGGCAACCTGTTGTACCTTTGGCTATTGGTATGCGTTATAAAATCAATAGACGCATTGACTTTAGTTTTGAGATTGCGGGGCGTATCACTTTTACAGATTATTTAGATGATATAAGCGGAGCATATCCTGATTATGCTGATTTTGGCAATGATGAAAATGCACGCATGGCGATGCTCATGTCTAATCGCTCTTTGGAAAAAGTCAATGCCTTCAATCAAAAATCACGTGAAGAGGCTATCAAATCGTTTGTAGATAGAGGAGGGCAAATCGTTAGCTACAAAGACCGTAATGGCAATACATACACAACCATGAACGGTTATGGACGAAAAGACGAAAAACGTGGAACGAATACCAACAGGGATTATTACTTGTTTACAGGCTTCCAACTACATTACTTGCTCAATGTAGGTTCGGGGCAAACAGGGCAAAAATCAACTAAAAGCGGATTTAAACATACCTTTGGACAATGATAGACTTTTACGAATAAACCACTATTTTTTTTTATTCATGCGATATTTATTTTTGATACTGCTCTGCGCGGTTGCCTTGCCTACCTATAGCCAAAAGTTTGGCTATGTTGATGCTGACTTTGTGCTTTCTAAGATGCCTTCGTACCAAAAAGCACAGCAAAACATAGACGAAGCGGCTAAAAAATGGGAAGAGGACGTACAGAAAAAGTTTTCCCAAGTAGAAAAGTTGCGCAAAGCCTACCAAGCTGAAGAAATCTTGCTTACTACAGACATGAAGGAGGAACGCCTGAAAGAAATTGAAAAGGCAGACTTGGAGGCGCGAGATTATCAACGCAAAATATTCGGACACAAGGGGCAACTCTTTACGAGGCAAGCCGAACTCATCAAACCCGCACAAGAAGAACTGCACAAAGCCTTGCAGAAATTGGCGCGAAAAGAAAAATTGCAGGTCATTCTCAACAATTCGGAGGCTTTAGCCATCTTGTATATCGAAGAACGACACGACTACACCGAAGAAGTGCTGACCATTTTGGGATTGGGAGAGCAAAAGCAAAACCCTGAAGGAAAAGGTGATGACAACTCGCCTACCCCCAAGAAAGATGACAAAAAATAAAAGGCTTGCCTACCCCTCACAACCAAGATGTGAGGTTTTTTTGTGCCTAAAAAAACAAACAAGGAAAACAAAAAATAAAACATCTATGCGTTATAGCTTGACTATCAAGATATTAGGAGCGCGAAAATAAAAAAACGCACCCTACATTTTGATTTTATGTTTCCCTTGCCTAACTTTACATATAGAAACCTTCATTTCTAAGATGGAAGAACTACTACCTGAAGACGATAAACAATTTTCTGACAAAGCCTTACAAGACTTCGCCCTCATTGATATTGCACGCGAAACAGGCGACCAACGCGCTTATGCTGAACTTATGGCTCGATACCGCAAGCCTCTCTATCATACTATGCTCAAAATGGTAAAAAATAGTGATGACGCGGAAGACCTTACGTTAGAAGCATTTGCAAAGGCTTTTCGTGGATTAGATAAATTCAAAAAAGAATACACTTTTAGCACGTGGCTGTTCAGAATAGCCACCAATAACTGTATTGACTTTATCAGGCGAAAACGCCTCGAAACCATGAGCATCAGCACTTCGTTCAAAGACGAATCAGGCGATGACATCAGCATGGAAATCAAAGATAGTAGCCCTGACCCGCAAGAAAATGCTATCAAAAGCCAAAAGGCAGAAGCTATGCAAATGCTTGTGAGCAAACTCCCGCCCAAATACCAACGTTTGGTCGATTTGCGCTATTTCAAAGAAATGTCTTACGAAGAAATATCGGAAAAAATAGATATTCCACTTGGCACAGTCAAGGCACAACTACACCGTGCTAAGCGGTTTTTGCTTTGTAAAATGCCCTCAAAGTCCGCTACAGACAACTTGCCTACCCCTACTTCTAACAGAGTGCCTACCAAAGCTCGCACCATTCCATACAAAAAACGGTTCGCGGTGATGTGGAAAGTGTAGCCTTCGGGAGTGGGCAACCACTCGGCACGTTTCAGATGACAAAGAAAATGCTTGTTGCTACTGCCTGTTTTGCTAAATGCCTGAAAGTCTTGGTAAAGCAATAATTTGCTTGCCGACTCATTCATTTTTTCTATATCCACTGCGGGGCGGTAGTGGTAGGCAAGCTCTCTCAAAAATGGGCTTTTGTAAGTTGTGATGCGGTATTGATAGCTTCTCTCAATGGCATCAAATCTGGCGTGTGCAGTGTCGGCTACTTGTGATGGCTATGTCGTAGGGAAGCAAAGCATTTACTTTGGCTACAAAAGTGTACGAATCCAACACTTCTGAACTGTCAAAGTGCGCTATTTGCTGTTCAGCATGTACGCCTGTGTCGGTTCTACCACTGCCCATGACGGGTGTGTCGGTTCGTAAAACAACGCTCAATGCTTTGGCTACACACGCTTGTACGGAAGTAGCATTGTCTTGGCTTTGCCACCCATGATAAGCTGTGCCTTTGTAGGCAAGGTCTAAAAAATATCGCATAAAAATTGAGGAATGCACAAAAATAGCCAAATAGCCCACTACTACCAAATCTTGCGTACAATCAAACCACACTTTCATACATAAATTGGCACTTTTGGGCAAGTATTAGGCGAAACGTATTATTTTTTAGACTATGTTTGCATTGTCATAGCTGACTTTCTGACAGCGGTTTTGCTTTCTCTCCTATTTTCGTCTATTTGGCAGGCAAGAGTTTATGATGCAAATGTAAGTATTGGAGTGCAAAAGTATAGCCATGCAAGCCCATGCCTGCTATAACGCCCTTGCAAACGGCAGACAAATAACTATGATGCCTAAACTCCTCGCGTGCATAGACATTCGAAATATGCACCTCCACTACAGGCGAGATAATGGCACTTATGGCATCTCGCAGGGCTATCGAAGTATGCGTGTAGCCTCCTGCATTTAGCACAATGCCGTCACACGAAAAGCCTACTTCTTGTATTTTGTCAATCAACGCGCCTTCGTGATTGGATTGGAAATACTCAATATGCGCTATGTCGGCAAATTGCGCTTGTAGGGCTTGCAAGAAATCCTCAAAAGTAGCTGTTCCATAGATAGAAGGCTCGCGTTTGCCCAATAAATTTAGGTTGGGACCGTTGATGATGTGAAATTCTTTCATACGAACAAGATACGTAAAATTTGTTATTTTGCGCTAAATTGCATAACGTTGTAAAAAAATTTGTAGTATGCTTGGACATCTAAAACCTAAGGTTTGCCATACGAACCCCGCCCACAAAGCGCAGTACCAAGAAACGTATTGCAGTATTTGCGCTTCTTTGAGGCGCGAAGACCATGTGGGCTATAGTTTTTTGCTCAATCACGAGCTAACATTGGTGATGCTCGCCTTGCGTCCTTTCCTACAAGGAGGCGAGGAAATACGCACTCTTTGCCCCGCGAAGGCTTATTTGGGTACGAAAACTGCCCAAAAACACCCTGCTTTCACGTTGGCAGGCAAGCTCTCTATCGTGTTGGGGTGGGTGAAAGTTACGGACTGGGCGACAGACCGCCCTCGATTCTACAAGCGTTGGTTAAAAAATGTCTTGCAACGTAAAGTTAATCGCATCTTGCCTGCCTTGCCTACCCAAACGCAAGACGTAATAGCGCATTATCTTTGGCTGACGCAAACCAATTCTACCGACTTCGAGCAGGTAAGGCAGTATTCGGGTTTGCTTTCTCAAAGTTTGGTCGAGGCATTGGGCGGTTTGACTTCGTGCTTGCCTACAGACTTGGCGGAGCTTGTCGAGCTTTTTAGGCTCAATGGCGAGTTAATCGCAACGGCTGACCATTTGATTGATGCGGAAAAAGATTGGGCGCGAAAAGAATACAATCCTATCTTAGAAGCTCCTACTGAAAAATGGGGCGAGGCTTACTATAGCTTTCATACAGAATACAACCGTATGAAAATACACATCTACGACACCTTGACTCGCCTGCAAAACAGCGAAATAGCCTCGCCTGCCTTCGCGCTGATGCTCCGAAAGGCTATCCAAAACATTGATGCGCAAATCAAACAAAACAAACCTGCCTTTGCCGAACTGCCCCAAGATGCCCTGCAAACGTGGGAGCAAGCTAATTTGGCAAAAGCCGACTGTGGGAGTTGCGATTGTGATTGTGGCGGGTGTGATGGCTGTAGCTGTGGCGATTGTGTGGATTGTGGTGAGTGTTGCAGTTCTTGTAATTGTAATTGTGATGGTTGTGGAAATTGTGGCGGAAAATCTAAAAAAGCTACCCTACCCGACTAATCATCTGTGATATTGAAAAAAGAAATCACGCTATAAATGTCTGCAAAATAACAGATTTTTATAGCGTGATTTTTATTTTGTGCTATTTCCCTTTCATTTCTCTGATAAGCTCCTTCAATTCTGGCTCATCATGGAAATATTGCTCGGCTTTTTGGAAGTCGGCAAGGGCTTCTTTGTAGCGTTTGGTGGCGCGGTAGGCAAGCCCACGTTGATAATACGCTTCCGCATTGTCGCTTTCCTGCTCAATCACCTTGTTACAATCCTTGATAGCGTCCTCATATTTGCCGTCTGCTTGCGCATAAATGGCGTGTTCTATCACAAAATTGAGGTTTTGCGGTTGCATTTTGAGGGCTTTTTCTATAGCTTCGAGGGCTTTTTTGGGGTTTGCCGCGTCATATTCTATATTTGCCCAAGTGCTATAATAAGAGGCTTCGTATTGATTGATTTTGATAGCCTTCTCGATGTGTTCCTTTGCCTTCACAAACTCGCCTAACTCTTGGTAGGCAAGGGCGCGAAAATACGCAATTTCTTCGTCTGCCTTTCCTTTGGGGCTACGTTCTGCCTTGTCTAAGTAGGCAAGTGCGTCTTTGTTCTTGCCTAAAATAAGCGCGACTTTGGCACGCAAAACCGCGTTCCTTGCCTGCAAACTGTCTATTTGGTCGCACTTTTGAATTTCCGCCCAAGCCCTGTTCGTTTCGCCTGTCAGTGCGAAGGACTCGGCGCGGTCTTGATAGCCTTTGAGTCTTACGCTGTCTATCGTTGCCTTTTTGGGTTTGAGCAAAGCAATCGCATCAGCCAAAAGTGGAATAACATTGCCTTCATAGTCTTTTTGGGCTACTATTTCAGGCGTGAGGTAGCAGGCTTGCAAGAGGTCTGCACTCGCCTCCTTTGTCTTGCCTGCCTTTTGGCGCACAATGGCGCGGTCATAATACACAGGCGAGGCTAATTCCGTTTCAGAACCAGACTCATCAAGTTTTTTCAGCAACACAATCGCAGAGTCAAGTTTTTGCAACGCATTTTTGTGGTCATTCAGTTGAAAATACGTCTTGCCTAAAAAATAATACAAATCCGTAAAAGAAGGCTTTTCAGGCAAAAAAAAATAAAAAAGCGCGTTTTTGTAGTCCTTTTTTCCATAATAAGCAATGCCCCAATACAAAAAATCTTCCTCAAAAAGTTTGATTTTCTTCTCTCGAAAAACCTCAAAAACTTTCAGGGCTTCGTCATACTTTTCTTTTTTGATGTAGCAAATCGCCTCCAAACGAAGTACATTGTAATCGTCTTTTTTGGCTTCTTTGCAAAACTTCGCATCAGCCAATGCCAAATCGTATTGTTTTGTTTCTTGATACACCCACGCCCTCGTGTAGTGCGCTTGATAATCTTTCGGGTTGAGTTTCAATATTTTTTGCAGATAGACAAGGGCATCTTGAGGCAATTCTGCTGTATGATACAAACTCGCAAGGGCGTTCAAAACCTCTGGATTGATTGTATCCTTTTCGAGAGCTGTCAAAAAGTCGGTTTCGGCTTCGTCAAATTGTTGTATATTTTGTAGGTAAGTGCCACGCTCCAGCAAGTACGGCACACTTTGAGGCGCGAGGCGCACCAAAAGCGACAAGTCTTGCATAGCTTTTTGCTGTTCGTCTATATCCGCAAAATAGCGGGCGCGTAGCAAAATAGCCTCCTCATACAAAGGACTTTCCACAATCGCCTTGTTCAGTTCGAGCAGGGCTTCATTGGGTTTGTCTTGCTCAAAAAGGTCGAAGGCTTTTTGATAATATGCCACCGCTTGAGGCGTTTGTGCATACGTAGGCAAGCTAAAGAAGGCTAAAAACAACCATAGCTGAAACGGCAGGGCAATTTTGAACATATACTAATCTATTTTGGGTTCTGTTATTTTGAGGGTTTGAAAAACAAGGCAATATAAAGCATAAACAAAAGGCAAAAAATATGCGGGAGGTATAGGTCAATATACGGACTATTTCTATTCAAATAAAAAGTAATAAGCACAATAAATCCAACGACAACCGTTCTCCCATTATTGCGTTTGTCCTCTTGGCGTACATATACCACTTCGTTTTGGAAATGGTAGGCAAGCGGAAAAGCTATCAAGGCGAAAGGAATCAAAAACAAAAATAGGTGTTTGAAATAGAACAAACGCCAAAATATTTCCCTGAAATAGGCAGGCGAGAATACAAGCGTAATGCACAAGTTCAGTATTTGCTGTGTTATCAAAAAAACAACACCAAAGCCCACCGCTACCGCCCATAGTTGCATAAGTGATTGCTTGGTGGGTGCCTTTGCCATAAAACCATGCAAACACACATACAGTATGCCCGCTTTGATGACACAAGCAACGAAAGTATCGAGCAACAGCCCAAAGTTGGGTATCGAGTACAAATGCGTTCTGCAATTCGACAAGACCATAAAGAAATCAGCAAAAAACAGGACAATGGAGAACAAGATAGCTTGCCTCCAAAAAAAATCTTGTTGCAAAAAGTCGAAAGTCGCTTTACCCCACATGGCTTTGGATATAATTTTTCACAAACTTAAGCATAACAAAGATAGTATGCAAGTTTATTCCTTAAACCAGCTCGCATACATAGGGTACGCATTCGAGATACGCTCTATTTCGCTTTGCATGAACTCGCCTGTTTTTTTGAGAAATTTGGCAGGATTACCCGCCCAAATTTCGCCATTTTCTACGATAGTATTTTGCAACACGACTGCCCCCGCCGCTATCACCGAGCCACTTTTGACCACTACTCCGTCCATAATAATTGCCCCCATTCCTATCAGCACATTGTCTTCAATCGTGCAACCATGTACTATAGCATTGTGGGCTATAGAAACGCGATTGCCTATGCGAGTTTCGTTGCGGTTGTAGGTAGCATGAATGACTACGCCATCTTGCACGTTGCTATAGTCGCCAATGGTTATTGGGCTGACATCACCGCGCACCACAGCATTGAACCACACGCTACAGTGTTTGCCCATTTTGACCTGCCCCACTACAGTAGCATTGTCAGCTAAAAAGGTTTCCTCGCCTATCTCAGGCGTAAAACCACGAACAGTTTTGATAAGAGCCATAAAGGAAGGGTGGAAAGGTAGAAGGGTGGAGGGGTGGAAAGGTGGAGGGAAAGTTAGCATATCATAAAGACAACAATAACTCTTAACTTTTCATCTCTCAACTCTCATCTCTTAACTTTCTCAATAACTTGCATAAATTTTTTCTCGTATTTGGTCGAGGAGATTGGAGGGGAGGTCTTTCCCGCACTTACATTTGATAGTTTCGCGGAGAAACTTATCCGTTTCAAAACAATCAGCGCAACATTCGCAAGTAGCTAAATGCTGTTTGACGTATTCCATTTGTTCAGGATTGGCTTCTTTGTCCAATACCAACTGCGCCCACTCTTGGCAGGTAAGGCAACCTGTGCAATGCTTGTCGTTTTGTTCCATACTAATTGCGGATATAACCCTCTTGACGGGCGTATTCTGTTAGTTTTTCTTTCAAAATGTAGCGGGCGCGGTGTAGGCGAGAGCGCACAGTGCCAATGGGAATATCTAAGATTTTCGCCATTTCCTCATACGTAAAGCCTTCAAGGTCGCATAACACAATCACAGTACGAAAATCAACTGCCAACGAGTTCAGCGCGTTGGCTACCTCGTCCCCTATTTTGCCTTGCAAGACATCAACACGCAAATCGGTAGTAGGCTTGTTTTCGGCTTCCTCCGCGTTGTAGGTTTGTTCGAGGTCTTGGTAATCTATTTTGTTGGGTTCTTTGGTCTTCCTTCGATATTCGTTGATGAAGGTGTTTTTTACTATCCTAAACAACCACGCCTTTGCATTAGTTCCCACTTTGTACGAGTCCATGAAACGAAACACCCGCAAATAGCTATCCTGCACAAGGTCTTTTGCGTCATCTTCGTCAAGCGTGAGGCGAAAAGCAAAGTTGTAGGCAGAGGTAAGCAACGGTTCAAAGTCGCGCTGGAATATTCGGGTTTTTTCGGCTTCTGTATAGGCAAGTTCCATTTCTGTAGTCATAACGCAGGTTTAAAAAATTGTGTCACAATACTTTAGCTGTTTTTTCTTGAATTGGTGTGCTAAGTTACATCTTTTTTACAAAATCTCGAATTTTATAGCTTGTTTTTGATGCAAAGATAGCCCAAATGGGTATAACCCCTGATTAAAATTTTGTTAAAACCTGCCTTGCCTACCCAACAACAAAAAAGACTACCCCAACGCTATTAAGCTAAGGAATTTTAGACAAGATTAACAGGATTTACAGGTAAATTGGGCTTGTTTTTGTTGTTTTTGACGCACTAAAGAAAAGAAAAAATTCTGTAAATCTTGTTAATCCTGTCTTCTGTTTGTTAGCTTAATAGCATTGAGGGCTACCCTATCAGGACAGCCTCGCACACGCAAAAAAAAAATAAGTTATCAATACAAAAAACTTTTCACCTCCTCCCCAAAATCACCCACACAATCACAGGCGAGCCTATCAAGGCGGTCATCACATTGAGCGGAATAGCCCCTTGCGCGGGAAGTTTCGCCACTGCATCACAGAACAACAACACAACCGCACCCGCCAATGCTACGGCAGGAAGCAAAATCTCGTGGCGCGAAGTCCGCAAAATAGCCAGCACAGGCGCGGGAATAGCCAAGCCCAAAAAGCCTATAGCCCCACAAAAAGCAGTCGTAACGCCTGCCAATAAACTTACCCACACAATCAACAACAACCGAACTTGCCTAACCGCGATGCCCATACTTCGAGCATATTGTTCGCCCAAAAGCCAACCATTCAAGCTATAGCTCAACATTAGGCTTGCGCCCAAACTTACAAAAACTATCCACGCAAAAACTACGTTTTGTTCCCATGTAACACTCGCCACACTGCCCATACTCCAACGCCAAAAATCCATAACCGCTTCGGGACTGCTGAAATGTTGCAATAAACTAATGAACGCATACGCAAAATTGCCTACCATAATACCCACCAAAAGCAAGGTATTGGGCGATTTTACCTTCGTAGCCACACCCAACATGAGCAACATGACCAAACTCGCGCCCAACATAGCCGAGATAGCCGTTCCCCAAATGTTTTGTGTCATAGCCAACATACTCACGCCTCCGCCCAAACGCAAAATAGCCACGCCCAAACTTGCCCCAGAAGACAAGCCCAAGACAGAAGGCTCTGCTAACGGATTTTGGAAAAAGGTTTGCATCAAAAGCCCCGACACTGCCAAACTACACCCCGCCAAAATGCCCGCCACAGCGCGAGGTAGTCGAATTTGCCAAATAATGTCGTGATGCGTACTTTCGGGAGCTTTGCCCCACAAAATTTGCCAAACCTCGCCTACAGGAATGTGTACTGCGCCCCAAACCAAATGAAACACACACAAGCCACCCAACAAAGCAAGGCAGACAACATAAAAAATAAGATATTTCATTTACAAACTGCCCATGTATGCTATTTTTGGCTCGCCTCCATTGGCAGGAAAGAATATCTGCACAGGCGCGGGCATACCATTAACGCCTTGTTTTTTGGCTATAAAATAATCCTCGATACGCCCTTTTTCTGCCGAGTCGCCATAGCCAATAGCCGTTCTACTGTCGGTTTTTCGAACCCGCGTAACACGCACAGGGCTTTGATAAAACCTAGCGTTGCCATGCGCTTTTTTGAAGCTAAAGCTACGCAAGTCACGTGTGAGGTCGTCCCCATTGTCATTCATCAAACTCTTATGCACAAGGGGCAACAACGCCTTCGCCGAAGCATCAGCATCTTCTATCAGCAATGCCTCCAAAAACTTGTTCAACAATTCCATAGCCTTTGGCTCGGTATCTTTGGCAGTGAGTTGTGCGTGGCTGAAGGAAGCAAAACACAAACAAAAAAAGCAGGTAAGTAGAAATTTAGACATGGGAGTGAGTGAGTGAATGAGTGAGTTATTAAGTTATTAAGTTATTGACTTATTGAGTTATTCAATAAGTCAATAAGTCAATAAGTCAATAAGTCAATAAGTCAATAAGTCAATAAGTCAATAAGTCAATAAGTCAATAAGTCAATAAATCAATAAATCAATAAATCAATATGCTACGCTAACATTGGGCAAAGTGGTTTGAATACGCTTGCGTTCCTCTTCGGAGAGCTTGTTATAGCTAAGGTTCAGTTCGCGGAGTTTTTGGAGCTTGGGCAAATCTTCTGCCATCATTTGCAGTTGATTGCGAGCAAGGTCGAGGCGTTCCAAATTTTGCATATTGCCCAAAGAAGCACAAACGTAGGTAAGTTGATTGTTGCGCAAATTTAGGTGTTCGAGAGAAGAAAGTTTGCATAATTCCGAACCTATTTCGCGGAGTGCGTTGTGTGACAAGTCTAATTTTTGTATTTTCGTGAGGGCAGGCAAGAGTGCAAAGAAGCGTTGAAAATCCATTTTCGGCACACCGCTTAGCTCCAATACTTCCAAATTCGCAAGTTTTTTAAAACTTTCAGGCAAGGTCGTAAGCGGGTTGAAACTCAAAGACAGCACACGCAGGCGAGATAGCTCGCCTACCTCATCAGGCAAAAATTGAAACTCGTTTTCGGACAAATACAACTCTTCGAGATTGGGCAATGAGGCAATCTCGCGTGGGAAAAAGCGCAAATCGGCTTCGCGCAAATCCAACAC
>RDXI01000153.1 GCA_004292795.1 Bacteroidota bacterium
ATGCGTCCCTCTGCATCTGCCGAAAGTTCGGGCTTTATTCTGTTCACAAAATAGGTTTTCATCAAGCCGATATTTTTGGCTTCTATCTCGCCTCTGTAGCTACAATCGAAAAAATCTTTCACAAATTCGTAGGTTACAGCCGTAATGTTTACCTTGCCTACCTCGCCTCCGCTTTCCATGCGCGAAGCTATGTTTACCGCGCCACCCCACACATCAAACGCGAATTTGACCTTGCCTACCACACCCGCCACCAACTCGCCTGTGTGAATACCTAAGCGAATTTGCCAAAAATTGCCCTCGCGGTTGGCTTCTTCTTCCAGCATCCAGTGTTGTATTTTTAGGGAGGCAAGGCACACATCTACAGGGTTCGATTGGTTCGCTTCGGGACAACCGCCCACCGCCATGTAGCAGTCGCCAATGGTTTTGACGCGCTCTATTTTATGCTCCATTGCGTAGGTGTCCATTTGCGTAAACATCGTATTCAATTCATTCACAAGCATTTGGGGCGTAACTTTGGCGGCGTATTTCGAGAAACCACGCACATCTGCAAACAAGATAGTGGCGTGAGGAAATAGCCTTACCTGCGTTTCGCCTTTCTCTTTCAGCTCTTGCGCTACGTCTTTCGGCAAGATGTTGAGCAATAATTTTTCGGATTTGGCTCTTTCGGCTTCTATGATTTTGTTCTTTGCCTTTTGTTCTTGGGCATTGCGGTAGGAAAGATAGACTATCCCACTTGCGAAAAAGATAAAAAGCAACGCGCCAATTTGCGTATAAAGCGTAATGCGTCCTTGTAGGTCGAGGTTGTCTTTGATAGCTCGGATAGCCTTCAAGTTCGTATCTATTTTGTAGCGCGTATCGTTGATTTCGTTCTGTAGTTCGGGCTTGCGCACCAACATTTTAGCTGAGTCTTTCTCTACTTTGAGCAAGGTTTTTTGTGCCTCCTCTACCATAGCAAGGGCTTTGGCGTATTGCTTGTTTTCCTTCTGCCACCACGCGCCATAGTTCAGCAGGCGAGCATACAAAAGTGGTTTGGGCTGATAATGCGGTTTCAACAACTCAAACAACGTATTGCCGTTTTTGTTGATGTATTGCTCGCGCATATCCTTCTCCAAATGCGGAAGCATCACCAACTCTGTCCTTTCTATTTTGCTCAACCATTCGATAGAAATTTTTTTCAATGGATTTTGCGAAAGAAAAACATTGCGCAAACTATGCGAGGCTTCGAAGGAGGCAGGCAAGGACGAAATTTTGTTCCTTTCCACAGAAACAGAGCGCAAAACAGGCAATTTACCCAAACTTTCGGGCAAGGTTGTTAGCAGGTTTTGGTCTGCCGAAAAACTTTGCAATGCCACCAACTCGCCTATAGCTTCAGGCAAGGTTTTAAGTTGGTTTTGCGAAAGTTGTATCGTTTCTAAGGCAAGTAGCTTGCCTATAGAGTCCGTTAGTTGCGAGAATTGATTTTGCGAAAGTATCAACTGTTTCAAGCCCACCCAACCGCTCAAATTATCAGGCAAAGCCTTTAATTGATTGCTCGCAAGGCGTATTTCTTCCAAACCCGCCAAATTTGTGATAGTGGCAGGCAAGGCTTTCAGTTGGTTTTCGGATAGGTCGAGGTCAGTCAAAAGAGCCAAATTTCCGATAGACTCAGGCAAGTAGGTAAGTTGATTGTTGCTTGCATTGAGCGATTGCAGATTGATAAGCTCGCCTACAGTGGTAGGCAAGCGTTTTAGTGCATTTCCCCCCACGTGAAGCGTTTTGAGCGACTTCAGATTACTGATTTCAGCAGGCAAGTTTTGGATTTGGTTATCCGACACGCTCAATTCCTGCAAAGTAGCCAAGTTACAAAGGAAAGTAGGAAATTCTTTGAGTTGATTGTTGCGCAAGGAAAGCTCTTGCAAGTTCGGCATTTTGCCCAAACTTATAGGCAAGGCAATAATTTGATTCTCATACAACAACAATATTTTTAGTTTTTTCAGCTTGTCCAAACCCGTAGGCAGTAGGCGCAGTTTGTTGTGTATATTCCAAATTAGGCAAGTCGCATATCGCTTCAGGCAAGGCTTCTATCAGGTTATCGCTTAGGGAAAGATGCTGTAAGTTTTTGAGTTTGCTGATGCTTTCGGGTATTTGTTTGATTTTGTTGTTGCCTTTTTCAAAATAGCCTTCGCTGTTCGTATGCGTGCCTAAGTGCAAGACCTGCAAATTCTTGAACTGCTCCAAATTGGCAGGAAAGGCAGTGAGATTGGCTTGGCTAAGGTTCAGTCTATACACCTTTTCGGGGTTGGCAGTGGCTTCTTCGAGGTTGGTAAATTCCGCTTGTTCCGACAAAGCAAGGCTATCCAAAGGCATTTGCGCAAAGGCATTGCCCACCCAAAGAAAGCACAAGAAAAGGTATAATTTAGACATAATAAATGTGTTGTAAAAAATCCTGCATTTCGAACCCAATACTCATAAAGCGCGTAAATATACGCACTTTTTTGTATTTTTGAAAAATCTCCTCAAACTTTACACCATTTCATTTAACAAGGAACATTTAACATTTTTTCATTTAACAGGGAACATTCAACATTTAACACCTTCCTTACCTTTCTACCTTTCCACCCTTCTACCCCTCAACCCTTCCACCCCTCAAGCCTTCTACCCTTCTACCTCTCCACCCTTCCACCCATGACCTTCCGCACCGAACTTTCCCCCGCGCCTTCTGCCTTGCCTATTACGCATCAAACGCCTATCGTGTGCGTAGGCTCGTGTTTTGCGGAACGCATAGGAGCGCGACTCAAACAAGGCAAATTTCCTGTTTTGGTCAATCCTTTAGGCGTGATTTTCAATCCCTTGACGCTGTTCGATGTGTTGCGCCTCGCCATCGAGCAAAAAGACTTGCCTGCTGACCTATACACAAAGCGCGAAGATATTTGGTTGCACTACTTCGCCCATTCGCAATATTGGGCAACCTCGCAAGAAGAACTTGCCTGCACGCTACAGCAACAAATGCAACTTGCCTACGAAAAACTGACAAAAGCCCAATTTTTGTGCATTACCTTAGGAACGGCTTGGGTGTATCAACTTGCCTCCGCACAGACCACAGTGGCGAACTGCCACAAACAACCCGCACATTTGTTCGAAAAGCGTTTGTTGCAAGTAGCCGAAATAGTAGCAAGTTTTCGCGCTTTGCAGGCAAGTTTGTATGCGGTTAATCCGAGCTTGCAAATAATCTTGACTGTTAGCCCTGTGCGCCATTTGAAAGACACCCTCGAACTCAATGCAGTAGGCAAGGCAGTATTGCGCTTGGCTACCTACGAACTCACTGCTTCGAGTCCACAAGTGGCTTACTTTCCTGCTTATGAGCTTTTGATGGACGATTTGCGCGATTATCGATTCTATGCCTCCGACCTCTTGCACCCCAACGAAGCAGGCGAGCAATACATTTGGGAAAAATTTTCAGATACCTTTTTTCGCCCTGAAACTACCCAACTTTTGCAAAAAATACACAAAGTCCAAACCTCTTTGGCGCATCGCCCTTTGCAACAAAATGAAAGTTATCAAAAATTTTTGCTAACATTGCAGACCGCTATAGAAGCCTTGCCTACATACCTCGACTTTGAGGCAGAAAAGCAGGAACTTGCGCAACGCTTGACTCGAAATAACGCATGACCGACTCCTCCAAAAAATCTGCTGACAACCTACGCAACCGCCTTATTTTTGGCTTTTCAGGCTTTTTTCTCCTGATGGGAGGAATGTTATACAATGCATGGACGTATGGGTTCGTGTTTTTGGTCGTGTGTGTGATGTGCTTGTGGGAGTTCTACGATTTGCTGTTGCAGTCGGGCAAACGACCTTTGAAATATTACGGCATGGCGATGGGCGTGGCGTTGTATTGCCTCACGTTTTTGGTCGAGGTAGGCGTTATTTCGCCCTTGTTTTTCTTTGGGTTGTATCCTGCTTTTGCGGGGACGTTCATTCTGAAACTATACGACAAAAATGAAAGTTTGCCTTTCGAAAATATCGCCCTTACGCTCTTAGGCGTGGTCTATGTGGCGATGCCTTTCGCGGCTATGCACATCGCGGTTTTCTCACAAGGCGCGTACAGCTATCAAGTCATTATGGGTATGTTCTTTTTGATTTGGATAAACGATATTACCGCTTACTTCGTAGGGCAAAAATACGGCAAACACAAACTATTTGAGCGCATTTCACCCAAAAAATCGTGGGAAGGCACAGCCGCAGGTTTGGCGAACAGTATCCTGATGGTATGGCTGTTGTCGGTTTATTTGCCCGATTTGCTTTGGTGGCAGTGGGCAGTGGTGGGCTTGTTGGTCGTGGTAGTAGGTACACAAGGCGACCTCATAGAATCTATGCTGAAGCGAAGCCTACAAGTAAAAGACTCCGCGCAAAACCTCCCAGGGCATGGCGGTTTCTTAGACCGTTTCGACAATCTTTTGCTTATCGCGCCCTTTGCGGGCATTTTCTTGTATGTGTTTTCTTAGGAAGTAGCTTTGTATGAAAATCAATAAAATCCATCACATAGCCATCATTTGCGCGGATTATGCCAAGTCCAAGCACTTCTATACACAAGTATTGGGCTTGCCTATCAAAGCCGAAGCCTATCGAGCAGAGCGCGACTCGTACAAATTGGACTTAGCCATAAACGGCACGTATCAAATCGAGCTTTTTTCATTTCCCAATCCGCCCAAACGCCCTTCCAGACCAGAGGCTGTAGGGTTGCGTCATGTGGCTTTCGAGGTGGATAACATCACAGAAACACACCTCGAATTGGGCAGGCAAGGCATAGATTGCGAAGCTATCCGAGTCGATGAATTTACGCAAAAGCGTTTTTTCTTCATAGCAGACCCCGATGGCTTGCCTATAGAGTTTTATGAAGCCTAAACTGCCTTATTTTTCTTTTTTCTTGTTGAAAATACTGTAGGTAAGCCCCACGCCGTAGGAAAGCGTAGTAGGAATGTCTTTGCTTTGGCGCAAGACCACATCAGCAGATAGCCCAAAGTTGCGATATACGCGAAATTGGTAGGCAAGGGAGGCGCAGTAGCCTAAATCAAATTCAACATAATTATAATTTGTTGAAAAATAATCTTCGAGGTCTTTTTGTATTTCTGTTCTGGTATCTCTTCTAAAAGAAAAACCCACTCTCCAATGTATGCTGTGCCGTTTATGTAACAACCTATAGACAATGGGCAAATCCAAGAAAGTGAATGTTCTAACCATCAAATACCTCGGCACAACATAGGCGTATATGTCTATAGGAAAGTCAGGATGTTGGTAAGATGGGTGTATTTTCGCAAAAAGCTGTGCATTGTGGCAAGATATCCCTATACCCCATTTTTTTTGCAAAAAATATGTTCCATTAAACTCAAAAGGTTGTGTCCAATTACTTTTTTTCCATTTTTGCACTTTTATATTACTTATAGTTGTTGAAAACACACATTTAATATACCTTTCTTGCGCTTGTACAGTGGATAGCACAACAAAAAATAGAAAACAAAAAATACTTTTTTTCATAAAACAATAAGAAATCCTATCTACCAACTATGTAGCAGGTAGATAGGTTAGGTTAAAGATTACTTAACAACTAATTTCAATACTTTGCGTTCATTTCCTGTTGTGATGTGCAAGAAATACAAACCTGCAGGCAGGTGCGAGATGCGAATATCGTTGCTTCTGTGTGCCAAGCGGGCAGTGCCAACTTGTTTTCCTTGTGTATTGAGGATAGCGACATAGGCATTTTCTGCATTTTCTGTACCCAACTCAAGGGTAAATGTGCCTTGCGCAGGGTTAGGATATAGCCGTATTTCGGTTATATTCTCTATTGGCTCAACAGAAGCAGAAGGTCTTTGCAACATGTGACACCTAACACCTCCAAATACATTGACTACGTATATTACGCTCCCCGCGCCTGCAATAGCAGTTATGGTGATAGTAGAAACATTGGCAGGGAGGCTGTGAATAGTAACGTACTGCCCATTGATGCTGTAGTGTGTGTTGGGAGTCGACAAATACGTACATCGTGAGAACATATTGGTAATCGTAGTAGTTGGTTATGCAAAAAAAACAGCGTTGCGCACCGTTGTTGTATCGCGGTGCAAAGTTAGGGCGGGCAGAAATAGAAACCAAATAAATAGGTCGACACTTTTTGCGCTTTTTGTGTTTTATTACGCTATTTTTGTGGCGTATAAAGAAACCTTGTGCTATGGACGAAAAAAAGGAAGCTATCGTCGAAGCAGTAGCCTTGAAAATCAAGGAATTACGCCAAACGCATCACTTCACCCAAGAGGAAGTAAGCCGACAACTTGGCTTTACCAAAAGTGCCTACAGCAAAATAGAGCGAGGCTTGACTGTTCCTACGGTTGTGTTGTTGCAGAGGTTGGCAGATATTTTTGATGAGTCTATCTTGTACTTCTTTCTGGACGAAAAGCCCAAAGCCCGCAAAGACAAAGAAACCGAAACCCAAAAACAACGCATACAGGCATTGGAGGCGGAACTGATACGCCAAGAAAAAGAATTCAAAGGCTCGCTGAAAATGCACACCCGCGTCAGCGAAAAACTGTACAGTATGCAACAAGAAAACAACAAGCATTTTGCTACACTGCAGAAAGAGATAGACGAATTGAGGCTACAGTTGCAAGCCCTGCAAACAGCATAGGCAAGCCCCTATTCGGAACTTGCCTACCAAACTCGCCTACTTTTTGAGGCAGTTTGCATTTTATTTCATAAAAAATCACAACAAGAACAGAATGCCCATAATGATAGCACCCACCGACACCACAATAGGCACGATAAATTTCGTGTCCCCGCCTCTGATGCTTACCTCCACTTTGCCCGAACCCATTTCAAATTTTTGTGTTACGGTGTAAAATTTACGGTTCGAATCTAAGGCTTGGATATGCGCCTGTGCGACAGACATATCATGCTCGGCTACTTTGCTTTGCAAAACTTTCTCTTGTTTTGTCCTATCAAGGTCTATTTCATTGTCCAATTTCCGTTGAATATACTCGTTTTGCTTGGCTTCGGGTAGCAAATAGAAATATTCGGGTATGAAATCGCTATTGTCCAATTTACGGAGTTCATTGCCTTTGTTTTCCATACGGATATAAGTTTTATCGCCCCAAATATACAAAAAAATCCTGAAATCCAACGTTTTTCAGAAAAATATTTTTCAAATAGGGCTTCCTGCGTGCCTAATCGCCCAATACCCACGCTCTCGCGTCATCGGGGTTGGTAAAAGTGCGTAAGTTGAAACCGCTAATTTTGCGGACTGCAGAGGCTATGTATTCTCCGCCTATTTTGGTAAATAGGTTGTTCGAGAGTATGATAGAGGCTCTCATGTCGTCATTGAAGGCTTTGCGCACACGCGGAATCCAGTTCGTTACAAGCCATGCTTTGGACTCCATGCTCGATTTTTGCATGGTGGCTTGATTGACCAATAGGCGTTTTATTTTGCGTTCCACGCCAAGGTCGGCTGTAGCGTTGAATATGATTTTGTAATCTTCTTTGTTTATCTCGCCAATCAGCTCCAAATATATCATTTCATTTTCGGGTTCGTAGGTGATACGCCCAAATGGTTGTTCATACAAGAGTTCCATATACAAAATAGGATTTTATGGTGGTGAAATAGGACTGTATTCTATACCTTGCAAATATAATGCAATTTTAGTTTTTATTCAAAATTTATTTTTTGAACATTTTTTATGGTGTCTTGAGCTAACCTATAGTTGTGTGTTACAAAAAACAGTAGCCCCAGAGGGGCGCAATCTTTGTAGAAACATATTCCTAACTACCATAAAAGCCCCAGCGGGGCGACATCTTAAGATATCACCCCGCTGGGGCTAAAAATGCACTACCAAAAAAAATGAACAGGCTCTAAAGTTCCCTACAAAAGCAAAAATCTTATAGGATTATATACCAAACAACATTCTTTCGGGTTCTTCCAAGTATTTTTTGATGGCTACCAAGAAGCCTACAGCCTCGCGTCCATCAATGATGCGGTGGTCGTAGGAAAGGGCAACGTACATCATAGGCAAGATAACCACTTGACCATTCACCGCCATAGGGCGTTCTACGATATTGTGCATACCCAAAATAGCCGATTGTGGCGCGTTGATGATAGGCGTGGACATCATAGAGCCAAAAATGCCTCCGTTGGTAATGGTAAATGTGCCTCCTTGCATTTCTTCGATAGAGAGCGAATTGTTTTTGGCTTTGTTCGCAAGTGCCAAAATGCCTTTTTCAATATCGGCAAAGCCCATTGCTTCTACATTGCGCAACACAGGCACAACCAAGCCTTTGGGCGCGGATACGGCTACAGAAATATCTACAAAATCATTATAGACAATATCTCCCGCATCAATCATAGCATTTACTTCAGGGAATTTCTGCAAGGCAAGTGCGGAGGCGCGTGTGAAGAAGGACATAAAGCCCAAGCCCACGCCATGCGAAGTTTGAAATTCCTCTTTGTATTTTTTGCGCAAGTCCATGATAGGCTTCATGTTCACTTCGTTGAAGGTCGTGAGCATAGCCGTTTCATTCTTCACTGCCACGAGTCGGCGCGAAATGGTTTTGCGCATTTGCGTCATGCGCACTCTGCGTTGTTCGCGTCCTCCTATGATGATAGCGGGCGCACTTTCTGTTTTGGTTTCAGTTTTGGCAACAGTTTGTGGGGCAGGCGAGGCTTTTTGTGCGTTTTGCGCATCTTCTTTCGTAATTCTGCCGTCCTTGCCTGTTCCGCTCACGTCTTGCGTGCTGATGCCTTTCTCTGCCAAAATCTTAGACGCGGCAGGCGAGGGATGTCCTTTCGCATAGTCGTTGTTGCTTTCGGCTTGGGTATCGGCTACGGGTTTGCTTTCAGTCTTGCCTGCTGGCTCGCCTGTGGCTGCTTCTATCTTGCAAAGAAGCTCGCCTACCTGCACAGTCGCCCCTGCTTGTGCCACTATGCGCAAAATGCCTGATACTTCAGCGGGCAATTCTTGGCTTGCCTTGTCCGTTTCGAGTTCGCAAATAGCCTCATCACGTTTCACGAAGTCGCCATCTTTTTTGAGCCACGAGCCTACTACGGCTTCTTTGACAGACTCCGCGCCCATGTTCGTGAGGAGTATATTACGCACTTCGCCTGTGGCAGTGGGTGCGTCTTTTTTGGTTTCTGTAGGTTGTGGGGTGGGTTCTGTTTTGGTAGCGGTTGCGCCTGCGCCCGCTCCGTTTATCTTGGCTATTACCGCGCCTACGGCTACTGTTTCGCCTTCTTGGGTTATGATTTGGAGTATGCCATCTTTTTCTGCATACAGTTCTTGGCTTGCTTTGTCTGTTTCAACTTCGCAAAGAGCATCATTTGCTTTTACGGCTTCGCCATCTTTTTTGAGCCATTTGGCTATCACTACTTCTGTGATGGACTCGGCTACGTTGGGAATTTTTATTTCTAAACTCATATTATTAGGGGTAGAAGGGTAGAAAGGGGGAAGGGTAGAGGGGTGGAAAGGGGGAAGGGTGGAGGGGTAGAAAGGGGGAAGGGTGGAAAGGGTTTTAGGTAAACGGGTTTCGGGTAAAACGGGTTTCGGGTTTTCAGGTAAAACGGGTTTCAGGGTTTTAGGTAAAACAGCACTCATTCACTCCCTCACTCATTCACTCTCTCACTCTTTTCTCTTGGGCGCAATTTACTATGAAGTTTGCGAATAGGCAAATTTTTTTGAAAATAGCCGTTTCGCGTGGGTAGGCAAGGCTGGAATATGGCACAAAACAGAGGCTACTCTCTCGAATAGCCCCTTTTCAGTGTTATATCTTTCCCTTCGACCTCCAATACAAAAAGACGCTCAACTGCGACACGACACTGTTCATCAACGGCAATGCCTCTTCGATGGGGCAAATAAAGGTGTTGATGTGTTCGTTTTCGCTTGTTTCTCCGCTCTTTTTGTCGCGGAATTGGTCTATCTCGGCATCAGGCAAGGTCAGTTCACAGCTAAAGAAATAGCCTCCTTCGTCGAGCAAGCCTGCTGAAGTAAACAACATTTCTTCGTTCATTTGCGTCAGTTGCGAAGGCAAGATAGCCAAACCTGTTTCCTCTTTTACCTCCTTCACTGCTACTGCGAGTGCGTCTGTTTCGCTGTCGCACATACCCGCAGGGTGTTCATACGAAACCGCGCCATTGGCTATGCGGTGTTGCTTCACAAGGAGCAAATATTGCTTGCCTGTTTCCGCGCTTGTGAGGCAGGTAAGCACCGACACAAAATGCCCACGCAATAGCACAATCGGCAATAGCTTTTCGCCTTGTGGGTTCGTGGCGTGGACTTTGAGCTTGGCAAATAATATTTCGCCATTGGGTTTGCGCGTAACCGAAAGTTCTTCTACGTGGTGTAGTTGAATTTGGTTGGCTTCCAATGTGCTACGCCATTGGCGGTATTTGAGAGAGTCTTCTAAACGTTCCATACAAAAGTAACTTTCCCAAAGTTACGCACTTTTTTTGATAAAAGTAACTTTCCCAAAGTTACGCTAAATTAAACGCATCAAAATAATAGTCCCACGTGAGTTCGGAAATAAAAAGGTTGCATACAAGCCCCAGCGGGGCGACATCTTTGTAGCACAACGGTTTAAGTCTTTCAAAGCCCCAGCGGGGCGACA
>RDXI01000394.1 GCA_004292795.1 Bacteroidota bacterium
AGTACGCGCCAACTGCTGATAACAAACATTGATACCTTTGAGGGCTTGCGCCAATTTGCTTCCATTTTGGATAAAATCATATTCTTGCGCAATCACAAACGTTTGGAAGTAATAGCGCAACGCCATACGCGCATCTTGTTGCCTGTGCAAATAGACATAGCCCATAGCGTTCAACGTATTGGTCAAAATACGTTTTTCGGAGAGGCGGTCTGCAATACTCAACGCCTTTTGGTAATAATACAAAGCCGTTAGCGGGTTGTTCATTTGCTCTGTATAAAAATCGCCCAACGCTTGTGCAGTCTTGGCATAGCCTATTTCGTTTCTCGTGGCTTCGTAGAGTGCGAGTGCGTTTTGGTAATGAGGCAAGGCTTGTGCAGAGTTTTCGCTCTCTGCCCGAAAAAGGGCGTTTTGCGCCAATAGGTTTTTATCACCCAATTTTTCCGCTTCGCGGTGGGCATTGTCTAAGTATTTGTTTGTCAATCTTTTATCGTCTTCGTGTCTTGCACAAAGCGCGAGATATTGCCACGCTTGCACCTGTAGGGCAGGCAAGGCTTCTTTCATTTGTGTAACTTTTTGGAGGTGTTGGGCAGACTTGCCTATAGTTTCGCCATAATAATTCGCTATGCCTAATTGCAGATAAAAAACGGCTTCTGCTTGCGCATTGCGTTGTTCTTGGGCTATGCTCAAACCATTGGACGCATATTCTATAGCTTCAGCAGGCGAGATAGGCGCGAGTTCAGTAGCGAGTTTTTGGAGAAGCGCGAGTTTTTCGGTCTTGGTAATGCCTTGTTGAAGTTTTTGCACATATTGCCCTATATCTCCATCATCTTGTTGCGCTAAAGCACGACAAGGACAAAGCATAGTGGTTAGGTACACACTGAAAAGTATTGCGATATGGTAAAATCTATTCTTCATTTCCGTATTGAACCCCAAATTTTGGGAAAAATAACAAATAAAACAAAAAAAAACACGAATTTTGGGCTTTTTATATGCTAAAGAAGTTTGCAGTGTTGGTTCTGCTCGTCTGGTTCTTGGTGCCTTTCGTGTTAATGACGGATTTGTACCCGCTTTTTCGTTATGGTATGTTTGCCGAGCCTGTAAAGCCCTCGCAAACAACGGAAATGCTACAACTATGGTGGAAAGATGCTCGCAACGCTCCACAACTGTTTCAGGCAAAGGAGATTGGCTTGTCTGAAAACCACTTTGGATATGTATTGAGGCACTATTTTTATACTCATAAGACATTGCAATTATTTAGCCAAATTCATTCGACTATGCTAAAAAAGCAACATAAAAATATAAACCTTTGGCAAATTAAACAACTTCGCATCTCGCCTACCCGCATCGATACGCTTGTGGTGGCAGAGTGGAAACCGTAAGGGGTGGAGGGGTTGATGGGTGGAAAGGTAGAAGGGTATAAGGGTTGAGGGGTGGAAGGGTAGAAAGGTTGAGGGGTGGAAGGGTTGAGAAAACTTGTGCAAGGACTTAAAATACTATTATTATGCGCTATGTGTTCAGATTTCAATATGTTTGGGTTATTTTGTTGGCTTGCCTGCTTTTGATAGGGGCAATGTACGTTTTTGT
>RDXI01000154.1 GCA_004292795.1 Bacteroidota bacterium
GCTACGCGCAATGCACGCGAGGCGTTGCTGTTCGAGCGTTATCTGCAAGCATACTTCCACGAAAAACGCACACAAGGCGACTGGTACAAATTTGATGCAGAGGATTTGAAAATGCTTGCCTTGTTCGCGCTCTTGCACGAAACAGTCTAAACCATTTTGAGGCTTGCCTGCCCCGCATAGGGTAGGCAAGTTTTTTATCTTGCCTACAAAAAAACTATAGAATAGTTTTTTTTGAATGGCTTTTCTTACAAAAAACTATTTTACAGTTTTTTTGTAAGGCTCTCATAAAAAGGCTATCTTTGAGATTGTTATGCTACTCCTGAAGCCTGCCCAATACGATTGGGCGAAATTGCACCAAGAATATGATTGGATTCGCAATCTGAAAGATTGCCCACAAGATGCTATTCACCACGCAGAAGGTGATGTTTGGATTCATACGCGCATGGTCGTAGAAGAACTGCTTGCCTTGCCTGCCTACGCACAATGCACTGCGGAAGAACAACAGATTTTGTTTGCGGCTTGCCTACTGCACGACATAGCCAAACCCGCTTGTACGGTCATAGAACCCACAGGGCGCATTACTTCGGCAGGACACGCCAAAATGGGCGAAGGTATGGCGCGTGAGGTGTTGATGGCTCTCCATCTTGCCTACCCTTTGCAGGAGCAAATTTGTAAATTGGTGCGCTATCATGGGCTTCCGCTTTGGTTTTTGGAAAAGCAAAACCCTGAAAAGGCTATCGTGCAGGCAAGCTTGATGCTCAATACGCGCCTGCTCGCTATAGTAGCCGAAGCAGATGCTCGAGGGCGCATTTGCCACGATAAGGCGGAACTTTTGACTAAAAACGAGCTTTTTCGGTCTTATTGCGAAGAATTGCAATGTTGGGGCAAGCCACGCGAGTTTGCCTCGCCTCATACCCGTTTTTTGTATTTCCACAAAGACGAACCTGTCTATCCTGATAGCCCAATTTTTGATGATTGCTATGGTGATGTGTATTTGATGTGTGGTATCCCAGGTGCAGGCAAGGATACTTGGATTCGGCAAAACGTGCCAGACTTGCCTATGGTGTCGCTTGATGCCATTCGTGAGCGGTTAGATTTGGACTTCAAAGACAATCAAGGCAAGGTGTTGCAAGAGTCGCAAGAGGAAGCAAAAAAATATTTGCGTGCTAAAAAATCATTTGTTTGGAATGCTACCAACATCAACCGCCAACGTAGGCAAGGTTTGATTGACTTGTTTACAGTTTATAAAGCCCGCGTTATTGTGGTGTATGTGCATTGCAGTTTGGAAAAAGCCCTTGCCCAAAACCGACAGCGCGAAGTGCAAATCAAAGACAATGTAATAGCCCGTTTTTTTGCCAAACTCGAACCGCCTACGCTTGACGAAGCGCATCAGGTTATTATTGTCAATGCAGATTGAAAATAAAATAAACGCTATATGGAAAGCCTTGAAAGAACAATATGGAACAATGTAAGCCAAAAAGCACAAGAATATGTGAGGAAAGGGCAAATACAAAATAGCTATCTGCCTCGCATAGAGCTTTTGGTAGAACCCACATTTGATAACCCTATATTTTTGCAACTTGAAATAAAAGGTGAGCAAGTACATTGGTATCACACAACTTGGCTAAAGACTTTGGATAGCATCAAATTATTGAACCCTGTAGAAAGTCTAAAATACGTAGGAAAGGAAATCGCGCCTACTATGGTATATGCAAAAGGGGAAATAGGTTTAGAAGTTATAGCACCTATCTTGGCGCGTATTCGTGGGCTTGTTGTTCCGCCAAAAATTGATAAAGTTGGCGCAATCGTCCTTGATGGCGTATATTATACCCTGACGATAGGCGTAGAAAGTATGCAAACAACTTACAAATGGCATTATTTACCTGACGAGTGGTTAGCGTTAGGCAAGATTGCCGATATGTTGATAGCATTATATAAAGAATTGAGTTAATTTTTCTCACTGTTTTTTCGAATTTGTAAACAATGCCACGTCCACGCCATACCGCCCAAACGTACATAGAGGGCATTTTAGCCCACAATCGCATTATGTTGAGTCAAGCGATTACTTTGATAGAAAGCTCCTTGCCTGAAGACGAAGCCCTTGCGCAAGAAGTCTTGACTGCTTTGTTGCCCCACACAGGCAAGTCTGTTCGTGTGGGCATAACAGGCGTGCCGGGAGTAGGCAAGAGTACCTTTATCGAGAGTTTTGGCGTGCATATAGCCGACAAAGGCGCGCATGTAGCCGTTTTAGCCATTGACCCCAGCAGTCAGCGCAACAGAGGAAGTATTTTGGGCGACAAAACGCGCATGGAGCAGTTAGCCATTCACCCACACGCCTACATACGCCCCTCGCCTTCGAGTGCCACGCTTGGCGGAGTAGCAAGGCGCACACGCGAAACCATGCTTTTGTGCGAAGCAGGCGGTTTCGAGGTTATCTTGGTGGAAACTGTAGGCGTGGGGCAGTCCGAAACGTTGGTGCGGAGTATGGTCGATTTTTTTCTGTTGCTTATGTTGGCAGGGGCAGGCGATGAACTGCAAGGTATGAAGCGCGGGATTATGGAAATGGCTGACGCACTTGTGATAACAAAAGCAGATGGCGAAAATAAAAACCAAGCCAAACGCGCCTCAAGGGAATACGAAAATGCCTTGCATCTTTTTCCGCCCAATCCCAACGGCTGGACTACGCCTGTGTTGCTTACCTCCGCTTTGGCACAAGAAGGCATTGCTGAAGTGTGGCAAACGATTGATGCCTACACAGCGCACACCAAAAACAATGACTTTTTTTCGAAGCAACGCGCCCAACAACAATTAGCGTGGCTACACGAAAGCATACATCACGCCCTCGCGCAAACCTTTTACCAACACGCAGGAGTGAAAAATGCCTTGCCTACCATAGAACAAGGCATACAAGACAATACGCTCTTGCCTACCGAAGCCGTAAAACTGTTATTTGAGCGGTTTCAGAGATGATGGCATTTGTTAAAATGCGCCTTGCAAAACGTTATAAATCAATATTTTGCATTTATTTCCTTTTTTTTTGTGAGGGCGTGTAATAAAACAGAAAGTGATGCGAATAATATAGTACCTTGTATTACATATTACTCAAATCATATATGTTCCGTAAAATCATTTTTTGGCTTTCGCTTGGCTTGTTCGCTTTCTTATCTGTTTGGTTGGGTATGTACTTCTACCAAAAAGGCAAAACTGACCCTGTCATTTATAAAACAGAAAAGCCTTTCCGTACCGACATTAGTCGCAAGACTGTAGCCACAGGCTCTATAGTGCCAAGGCGCGAAGTACAAATCAAACCACAAGCATCAGGCGTTATCGAAGCCTTGTTTGTGGAGGCAGGTCAGCAAGTGCGTGCAGGTCAGCTCTTGGCGCGTGTGAAGCTCGTGCAAAGCATTACAGGCAAGAATAATGACTTGATGTCTATGAACTCAGCGCGTAACCAAGTAGAGAGCGCGAAAATTGCTATGGACAATGCGAAAATAGAACTTGACCGCCAAAAACAACTTTATGACCAAAAAGTTGTTTCGCAACAAGAATACAACCGCTTTGTGTTTGATTACAATGCACGCAAAGAAACCTACGAAACAGCTAACCAAAACTTGCGCCTCGTGAATCAAGGCGTTTTGCAAAACTCTGGCGCAGTGGCAAACGAAATTTATGCGACTTTAGATGGCACTGTGCTTGATGTGCCTGTGAAAGTGGGTAGCTCGGTTATTGAACGCAACAACTTCAACGAAGGTACTACCGTTGCCATTATTGCGGACATGAACAGCCTTGTGTTCGAAGGCAAGATAGACGAGTCGGAGGTAGGCAAGCTACAACCCGATACAGAAATGGAGCTGAACATTGGCGCAATAGAAGGCAAGAAATACAAAGCCCGCCTCGAATATGTATCGCCCAAAGGTGTTGAGAAAGAAGGAGCTATCAAGTTTGATATTCGTGCCAAACTTTTGCTCGAAGCAGGCGACAACTTACGCGCAGGCTACAGCGCGAGTGCCGACATCTTGTTGGAGAAGAAGAAAAATGTGTTGGCTATCAAAGAAAGTATGCTTCAATTTGGCAAAGGCGAGAAAGGCAAAGACAGCGTTTTTGTGGAAATTGAAGGCGCGAAAAAACAAGAATTTAAGAAGAAATTGGTTAAGACAGGCGTTTCTGATGGCTTGAACGTAGAAATCTTGTCGGGCATAGGAGAAAAAGACAATATCAAACTTCCGCCTATGAAAGACCGCGAGAAAAAAGAAGAAAACAAATAGTGTTAGATGCTATCACAAAAAAAACTGCCCCAAAACGAGGCAGTTTTTTTTATTAGCTGTTCTTTATCAATTCCACCCATTCCTCTACAGTGTGGGCGTTTTCGATGCTGAAATCGCCACTTTTAGTGCGCCTTAAGGAGGTAAGATACGCGCCTGACTGCAAGGCTTTTCCGAAGTCGTGGGCAAGGCTTCTGATGTATGTGCCTTTGCTACAGCACACGCGAAACTCCACAAAAGGCATTTCTATTTTGGTAATTTCGAAAAGCGTAATTTCTACAGGGCGGGGCGCAAGCTCTATGACTTTGCCCTTCCTTGCCTGCTCGTACAGCGTCTTGCCTTCCACCTTCAGGGCAGAAAACATAGGCGGAATTTGGTCTATCTTGCCTACAAACTGCTGTGTGGCAAGGTGTATCGCTTCAGGCGTGATGTGCGCAGTAGGCAAGACCGCATCGGGTTGCGTTTCGGCATCATACGAAGGCGTGGTTTCGCCCAATTTCAGCGTGCCTGTGTATTCTTTGGCTTGTGCTTGCAGGGAGTCAATTTGTTTGGTCATTTTGCCAGAGCAAACAATGAGCAAGCCTGTAGCAAGTGGGTCAAGCGTTCCCGCGTGTCCTACTTTGAGTTTTTGTCCTACTTTTTTCGAGATGGCATAGCGCAATTTATTTACCACATCAAAAGAAGTCCATTCTAAAGGCTTATCGACCAATAAAACCTCGCCTTGCACAAAATCCATTGTATTCGTTTTTTAGTTGATTGAATTGTTTAGGAAAGCATCAAATATTCATAAGCTTCGGGGAACTGAACGCCCCAAAAATGCTCGTTGTGTATGCCTCCCTCGACTATGGTAAGTTTGACATTTTTTCTTGAAAAGCCTTTGCTACGCAAGACTTTCGCGGCAGTTTGGCAATGTTTGACCATATACTTGCTTTCGCGTGTGCCACCCAAAATATATACTTTGGGTTCGGGCTGATAGTGCGCTTGTTCGATGTGGAATACCCAATCTGGCACAATCCAAAACGAAGGCGAGAAAGCACCAATTTTGCCAAAAACGTGAGGGTGTGTTACTGCGCCCCAAAAAGCCAAAATCCCGCCTAATGAGCTTCCCCAAAGACACGTATGTTCGCGTTCTGGCTTGGTTCGGTAGTGCGAGTCTATATAAGGTTTGAGCGTATGCGCTATGAAATCCAAATAACTTTTCGCCTCGCCTCCGCCATGCGTGGGGTGCGGAATGGGCGTGTATTCTGCAAGGCGATGGTCGCTTCCGTTGTCTATGCCCACAATAATAGCATTTTGTTCGTCTGATAGAGTTGCCATGTGCTTGTCGATGCCCCACTCGCCTGCAAAAGCAGTCGCACTGTCAAATAGATTTTGCCCATCTTGCATATAGATAACAGGATAAGCACGCCTCGACGTGGCATATTCGGGAGGCAAGCAAAGCCAAATCCGCCTTGTGCGTGGCAATGGCTTCATATCAAAAGCAGGGTTCATTTCCTGCACATAAGGCGTGGCAGTGGACTTTTTCATATATTGCGCCACAAAATTACACAATAAAATGGTTTGTACTACTAAGATTCTATTTTGATGTTGTACTTATCCAAGAGTCCCGCTATGTTGTGGGCAGAGGTTTGTATATTTTAAGACTACTTATTGTGTAAAATACTTGTTTTTTACTGCTTTTTTAAACGATATGCTAACAAAATGGAAAGACTGTTAAGTCGGGTTTTCATAAATGTACCAAGCAAAAGGTCTGTAAATGTTTCATAACGAAGTTCTACGCTAAGTTTTTTAGCTTGTATTCCTCCTACTAAACAAGCTCCTGCTACGAAATTATTCCAGCCCCGTTTGTCGTAAGGGTATAAACTCAATATCTTGCCTTTCAATAAACTACATAATAATCCACCTCCTCCCAAATATATTGAGATTGGTTGTGAGGGTGTGAATTTGTATCGTCCCAATATGTTAAGTTTCAAGTGTGTTGCGCTAACAATAGCACTAGAAAGAGGATTATTTACCTCTTTTTGATACAACTGTTTGAACATTATATCACTATAGAAGCTCCAATGTTGGTAGTTTCGAGAAAAAGGTTTCTCAAAATAAAAGCCTATTGTTGGCATAACACTCGGTGAAATATTATGCGTTTTCCAATCATCACGTATAGAAACTTGATTGAAGGTAGCTCCACCAATAATACCAATATCTGTATAGCTTTTGTTTTTCGTGCTTTTGTACTCATATATGATAGTTTGTTTTTTACAATTCAAATATGTTTTTATTAAATTTACTAATTGTTTAGTTCGGTAACTAATATTAATATTAATGTTTTTACAATCGTTCATTCGTTGTTGGATAAGTTGTTTATATCCCTCAAAAGACATAATAGTTTTTTTACCTTCGTTTATGATAGCAAAGCTTTGAAATAATAGTTCTTCAATCCCCCCCTGTGGCGATTTGAGAAAAAAACTCTCTTGATCGACATATTCACAAAAAGAATAAAGCGTGTAATCCGCTGAAGACACCAATACTCTTAAAAAAATGGTGTCTGCCTTAAAACGTTTTTTTGAGTTTAAAAAATTGCTATATGAACTATATTCCTTTATATGTCTGGAATCGTTACGCAAGGCGTTTATATTGCCTGCGAAGCTTTCATAATACTCGTTTTGCTCCTCAATATAAAATTTTTGTATTGATGTTGCTGAGTGTTTTTGAACATATACATGGTTATTCCTCCTGAAAGAGATTTCCTTGGGAGACTTTAGCCAATTTTGGTATTCAATGCTACCGCGTACAGTATCTCCATTTACTAAAATTATATACCCTTTCACATAGTTGTCTTGTGCTTGTAAAGTAGTACAGAAAACAGATGATACTATAAAAATAATACAAAATAACAACTTTTTATTTTTCATGTCTTTATTTTTTGCAAAATTGCTGTATTTTACGCATAAAACCTACGCCTAACACATTTTTAACAACTCAATCTGATATTTTGATGTTGTACTTATCCAAGAGTCCCGCTATGTTTTGGGCAGAAAATCTTGCCTTCTGCAAGCGGTTGATTTCAGGGTCAATAGAAAAATTTGACGCTGTCCGCAAGTCTGCTTGTTCCAAAATGGTATGGTCAAAAACGGCTTTTTTCAAATCACAATCGGCAAAAACAGCTTTGGTAAGGTCGGTTTCTGTAAAATCTGCCTCTTGTAGTTTACAATCTTGAAATTTTGTGCCTTTGAGTTTCAATTTATAGAACGAAGAAAAATTCAAGGTGCAATGTTCGAAGCTGAAGGCAAGCAGGAAAGGATTGCAGTCGTCGAAGCGCAAGCCCAACATTTTGCAATCTTTGAAAATGATGTTTCTGAAAGCCGTATTTTTCAACTTTGCCATACTCAAATGGCAATTTTCGAACACACAATCCGTAAATTCTATGTTAGCAATATCCACATTGGCAAACATACAACTCGAAAAAGTACAATTTTCATATTCGCCTTGTAGGAAAGGTCGCTGGATATAGTCCTCATGTTTGAAGGTCTTGCCTTCGTGGTAGTTTTTTGTCATAGCGCAAAATTACAAAAAAACCTCTATCTGATAGGATAAGTCCTTATATGCAATCGTTGATGGTATATGCTGAAAGTGAAGACTTTGTACTGTTTAACAAATTGATTTACAATTTTTTAGCTATACATCTAATTCCAAACCTACGTAATATTTACAAGCAGGCAAGGCTTACAATGTGGATAACTTGTGCGTAAGTATGTGGACAACTTATGGATAGGTATTTTTTAGGCGTACAATTTCTCTAACGCACCTATCATTTGCGAGAGTTCGAAGCGAGGACGCACACTTGCCTGTCCGTTGGCTATCAGGCGTTGTCGCAAGGCATCATCTCCCAAAATGCGTTTGAGGGCTTCAGCAATGGCTTCGCTGTTTTGGTATGGCACAACCAACGCGTTTTGTTCGTGTTGAATAAAATCGTGGGCAATGCCCGACAACGTAAAGACCGAAGGAATACCCGCCACAAGAGCCTCGATGTAGGTTTGCCCGAAGGCTTCTAAATCCTCATTGATAGGCGTGTGGACATACACGTCCAATACTTGATACAAGGCATACAAATCTTGCTCGAAGGCTATTTCGGTGTAGCTGTGGGCAGGCAAGGCATCAAGCAGTCGTTGCAGTTCGGGCTTATAGTCGCCCTGTGCATTGGCGAGCAAGAGGTGTGCTTGTGGGTATTTTTCCAACAATTTGCCAAAAGCGGGGATAATGTATTGAATGCCTTTCCAATGAATATGTCGCGCTATCACGCCCACTGTAGGCGAGGAGGCAAGTTTGTATTTATCCTTCAACACCTGCACGCGGTCTGCCGAAACATTGCCAAACTCTTCGAAGCGAAAACCATGCGGAATGAGATGCACTTTTTTCGGATTGGCTTTTTCCTTGCCTACCAAGACCTGCCTCACTACATCACTAAT
>RDXI01000155.1 GCA_004292795.1 Bacteroidota bacterium
GCATGGAATTACAATTTCCTTTTGGGCGTTGCAATAGCCCCATTTTCCATTTTTCACAAATGGAATAAGTAAGTCTTGGGCTTGCGCAGGCAGGCAAGCTATCCAAGCAAAAAACAGCGTAGGCAAGATGTATTTCATACTATTATAACCTCCAAAAAGCGGGTTTAGTATGCCTATGAGTTTTTTATGAGCCTCTTGCCTAAAAAAACATAACCGCAAGAAAACATTACAGGCGCGTTCCCCACACCAATATATCGTCTGTTTGCCTTTCCTGCCCTTCGTTGCGCCATTGCGTAATGGTATGAAGCAAGGTATATTCTTGTTCTGCCATGGGCAAGGTATGAATTTGTTGGAACAAGTCGCGCATACGTTGTGGGCTGAATTTTTTGTTATTTGCCCCTCCGAATTGGTCTTGGAAACCATCAGAATACAAGTAAAACGTCAGCTTTTCGCCATTGGTAGGCAAGTTGATGATGTTCTTCGTGAAGATGCGTTCTTGCTCGCGCTGTTCGCCTCCTATGGATATTTTGTCGCCTCGTATGGTCTGCATTTCGCCTTGCAAGAAATACACCAACGTATTTTTCGCACCCGAAAACTCCAATAAATGCTTTTCCTTGTCCCACACTACCATGCCTATATCCATACCATCGCGGTTTTCGGTTTCGTATTGGCGCAAGGTACGGCGTACTTCTTTGTGCAACATATTCAAAATGATGTCCGAGTCTTCACAATGTTTTTGGATAACCAACTCATACAAAATTTGGTTGCCAATCATACTCATAAACGCGCCCGGCACGCCATGTCCCGTACAGTCTGCAACGGCTATGATAGCCTTGCCTACCTTGCGGTCTTCGGGGTTTGTGTCATGAAACCAATAAAAATCGCCTGAAACCACATCACGCGGTTGAAAAAGCACAAAATGCTCGTCTAAGGTTTTCTCTATCCTATCGCGGAAAGGCAAAATAGCGTTTTGGATACGACTTCCGTAAGTAATGCTGTCCATTACTTCGTGGTTTTGCTTTTCCAATAAGTCGCGCTGTGCCTCTATCTCTTCCTTGTGGGCTAATATTTCATCATTGAATTGGCGCAACTCTTCTGCTTGTGCCAATATTTCTTGGTTTTGTTCTTCTATTTCTTTGGTACGTTCTCGCACAAGACGCGTCAGGTATTCGTTGTATTGGCGCAAACGCCTCAAATTCAAGTAAATTAAGGCATACAACAACAAGCCTGCCACAACCGCGTACAGCGTATATGCCCACCACGTCCTATACCAAGGCGCAAGGATAGTGAAAGTAAAAGAGGCAGGTTGCCCCACAAAACCATAATGATTGATAGCCTGCACATGGAAGGTATAAACGCCTTCAGGCAAGTTCGTATATTCTTTGTAGCTTTCGGCAGTCCAGCCCGACCATTGCGCATCATTGCCTTCTAAGAAGTAGCGGTATTGTATGTCGCCCTTGCTACTAAAATCTACTGCCGAAAACTCAAAACGAAGTTTGTTTTGTTGGTAGGGAAGTTGCCAATAACTGTTGGGATTAGCCCCGAATATTTCATGCACAGACAAAGAGTCTGGATTATACAAGGGATACACTGCCCTCAAATAGGTAGGAAAGTTACGGTTGTAGGTCGATTTTATGTTGGCATTGTACTTGTAAAGTGCGTCCTGCCCCGAAAACCACATTGCGCGTTTGTTGTGGTCGTGGAGTAATACGCTATACCCATTTTCATTGAAATACTTATTAGGAATAGAGTCAATCTTATAGCTTCCATCGCTTTGAGGGACTACCAAAAATCGCCAAGCAAAATCTTTGGTCATGGAAACCATGTAATCACGCTTTTTTATATTACCAGAAAATTGATAATAAGCCGAATCAGGCAAGTTGTATTTGCGCAAATAATAAGGCACAGGCACAAATCTTTCCTGCTTTTCGTCATACCTGTAGTTATATCCATTGACATTACACAATATTTGTTTATCAAAATCGGTGTGCATTTCTACCCGCATACGTTGGTTGGGGTGATACGCAGGCAGTTTAGGAAAATCTTTCCTGTAGAAATATTTGATAATTTTATGTTCCCTGATAGAGTATAGGCGGATAAACTTGCCTGTGCTATCTTCAGGAATGGCAGTCCAAAGATTGTTATGAGCGTCTGCAGTTGTATTGTCCCAACTTTGTATTTCAGGCGGAAATTCTACAGTGCGTTTGACGGTTATTTTATCCTCTTCGCACAACAGTTCCGTCATGTTATTTATGGTGTTGAAACAATACAGTACGCGCTCATCATCAACAGACCTGCCAAAATAGATGTAAATTACCCTGCCTGTTACTTGTAAGATAGGCACAAAAGTATCGCCCACTAATTGATAAACTCGCATACATATCACCTTTGTACTCAATAAGCGAGTGCAGGCGCGTGTTCATGTTCTGTCTTTCGTCCCAACGAGTGAGAGGACTGTTTAGTTCTATTTTGGCAATTCCTTTGAAGGTAATAACCCAAATATTGTTGATTTTATCTTGAAAAATATACAAAACGCTACTTCCCTGCAATCCTTTTTCCTCGTTGAAGTGGTGCAATATCTGCAAGTCTTTGTCTAAAATAAACAAACCCTCGCGCAGTGTGCCAATGGCTATTTTGCCATCTGCTAATTGTCGAATATGATAAATTTGTGCTTCTTTCAGGCGATTATCTACTTCAGGTGAGATGCCTTGTTTCGAAAAAACTTCTTCTTTGGTCGAGCCATATTCGCCATACACAAACAGCCCTTCTCGGCGCGTGCCTATGAGCATACCGCCTTTGTAATAAGGTATCATACCCGAAATTTGAAAGTTAGGCGAGTTGGCAAACATTTCTCCAAACGCCAAAGGCGTAAGTTTGTCATTTTCCAAACGACACAACCCTATACCTTCTTGGCGTAGGTAAAGTTTTTGTTGCACTGAAAACAAGCGGTGATAACTTTCTTGGGTGGGTATTACCCGAATATCTTTGCCGTTGTATATCATAAGGGCGAAACGACTGTGAAAATACACTTCGCCTTTGTGTATGCGGACAGACCATATCTCGGCTATGTCCTTGCCTACCGCTTTTTTTATTTTTTCTTTGAATTTTTCATACAAGGAGATAAACGTCATTTTTCCGTTTTTGCTCTTTTCCAAATAGCCAAAGTCATTATGCGCTCCTACATACAAACGGTCTATGTTTTTGTCATAACATAGGCTTCGCGCCCCTACCAAACCTTTATTGGTCGAATTTACCAAAAAAATCATGTCCCATTTGTACCCATCAAACTCCAAAACGCCAGCTGTAGTACCAAAATACATCTTCCCGTTACTGGTCTGGGCTATGCTCCAGCCCGAACTCAACCCTCCTTTCACAGACTGTTTGGCGAGGTTGTCCAAGAAAGCCATGTTATCCACAAACTTGGTGTATTCGTGGGGGTCGTAGTTGGTAATTACAGGCTCGCCTACCTGTGCGTTTTGGGCAGGCAAGTTGCCCATAGCGAGTAGGCAGGCAAGTATAGAAAGGTAAATTTTCTGAAGCATAGCGGTAGAATATTTTTCTAACAGTTTAGTCTTTGTTTTGCCTGTGCTGTTACACAAAACTGTGTTAATGTATGTTAATGCCCCTTGAAACCCACTACCAGCACATCATCTGTTTGGGTATAATGCCTTTTCCACGCATCAAATTCTTGTGCAAGGGCATTTTCTTGTTCATTCATTTCCAAATGGCTGATAGATTGTAGGAATTGGCGAAAGCGTGGCTTGGTATATTTCCTGTTTTCCTCGCCTCCGAATTGGTCGCGGAAGCCGTCAGTGGACATATAAAAAACGTCTTGGTTTTCTATCGTCATTTCAAATTGCGGATAGCTTTTCTCGCCTACATATTGCGAACTGCCTATGGGAAACATCGAGCCTTTGACTTCGTGTATCTCGCCTGCACGCACATAAAAGAGCGAATTACGCGCCCCTGCAAAAGAAATTTTGTTCGAATTGCCACAAAAGCGCACCACTGCCAAGTCCATGCCGTCTTGTGAGCGTGCATCAGTTTGGTCTTGTTTGAGGGCTTGCCTGATTTTTTGGTCGAGGCGCGTCAAGATTTCAGTCGGTTCTAAAATGCCTTGTTCATTCACAATTTCTTCGAGAAGCGAAATGCCCATCACCACCATAAACGCGCCCGGCACGCCATGCCCTGTGCAATCCACTGCCGCCAAAATCATTTGACTACCATAACTGCCATACCAATAAAAATCACCGCTCACAATGTCTTTGGGGCGATAAAAAATAAAGGCTTTATCCGCATAGCGTTGCAAGTCTTGGCGCGGAGGTAGCAAGGCTTCTTGTATGCGTTTGGCGTATTTGATGCTCTCTATGATGTGTTCGGTTTGGTTTTCTATTTTTTGATAGGCTTCTTTTAGTTCTATGTTGCGCAGTTTGTGTATTTCTATTTCTTGCCTTTCCTGCTCTACTTCGTGTAGGGCTTGTACGGCTCTTAGTTTGGCGTTGCTCTCATCGCCTGCCACCATACTTTTGAGTTCTATGTATTTTTCGAGGGTTTGCAAGGCTTCCCAAGGCTGTTTATTTCTTTTGTAAACATCTGCCAAAACCTTATAGGCTTTCACTATTTTAGGCAAAGCTCCTATTTCTTGCGCAATCGAAATGCTTTCCTGCAATTTTTCCACCGCGAGGTCGTGCCAATCTATAGCACTATAGACTTTGCCAAGACTGATGTAGCAACTGATAATGCCTTGTGTGATGCGGGCTTCTTTTCTAATGGCGAGGCTTTGATTGAGGTACTCTATAGCTTTTTCGTACTCCTCCATCTCGCCATGTATCACGCCTATATCGTGTAGATTTCGCGCTTCTATTTGTGGGTTATTGACTTCTCGTCCTCTTTCCAAACTTTCGTAATGGTAGGCAAGGGCATTTTGATAATCGCCCATCGAAGACGCGATATTGCCCATACCTGCTATAGTGCTGGCAATGCCTCCTTTGTCCTTCATGTTTTCGAAGGCAAGGTAAGCTTCTTCGTAGTGTTGGGAGGCAAGCTCAAGATTGCCACTTTCCATGTAGTAATTGCCCAATGTATAATTGCCCACGCCCAACGCTTGCGAATGATTGTGCTTGCGCCCATACTCCAGCCCTTTGAGCATATCATCAAAGCCACTTTCATAATTGCCTATTTGCAAATAACACCCACCACGCAACACGTAGGCAATGCTCTTTTCGTATTCGTTTTGTATAGAGTCAAACAAATCTAAAGACTTGTCTATCAAAGGGATAGCTTCCTCGATGCGGTTTTGTGAGAATTTGAAAAATGCCAAAAAAGCCGTGCTACGCCCTATACCCAAGATGTATTGCCGTTCTTCGGAGCGCAAAAGAGCCTCTTGCGTAAGCTCTATTGCTAATTTAGCATTGCCAAGTCGTATATTCCAGCAACGCGCAAGTAGCCATTCTACGGCTTCTTCGGTAGAAAGATGAGGAGGAGCGTGCATATATATCGTTGTTTTGAGCGAATAAGACCTAAAATATTTACAAAAGCAGTACAAAATTGATGCCTCATTTGTTCCTTCAAAATTAGCTTTTTTTGGTCGTAGTATCAAAAAACAAGCCCTGTTTTTGCATTTTTATTTGTAAATTACAGTAAGTTTACCTAAATTTGCAAACCTTCAAAAGGTTTTCAACTAAACAATAATTATGAAAAAAATTTACATAGTGGCTCTCTTTTTCATAGCCACCTTAGCCCTCGCAAGTTGTGGAGGCAAGAAAGGAAGTGGTATGAGTGCCGCTCACGTGAAAATCCCCAAAGATGCAAGCGCAGTAGTAGGTCTTGACCTCAAGCAACTCCAAGCCAAAAGCTATAGCGTCAAAGATTTGCTCAAAGGCAACTTGGCAAAAGAACTGACCAAAGACAAACGCGCCATGGCATTGCTCACACAAGCCATTGATGCCATAGACACCGACCAAAAAGCCTATATGTTCTTGAAAGAGGCTGAAAAAGGTTCTTACTATGCTGTTTCTTTTGTATTGAAAGACGCTGAAAAATTCAAAAAACTTTTTAAAGACGAACTCAAAGTAATCGAATTTAAAAAAGAAGGTGACGTTCAGTTAGCAATGCTTTCTCCCTTAGCTCCTATAGCTATCGGCTACAAAGGCAAAACCGCCCTCATCATGGGCAACCAAGCCATCAGTTCGCTTGTACCTAAACAAAGAAGTTATGACTTCGATGACATAGAAGAAGAGGAAGAAGGCAAGTCTGGAAGCCTCGATGATGCTGAAGAAGAGGAAGAAAGCCCCAGAGCCAAAAGAGACCGCTTGCGCAAGAAAATGGAGGCAAGGAAGAAGAAAGAACAAGCATCTCAAGCGCAACCTATGTCTGATGATGAGTTCAAAAAAACTTTCCTACAAGTGTTCAATACCTCAGCGGCTGAAAGCCTACAAGAACCCGCGTTTATCGCATCAGAATCGGCAGGCTATGATGTAAGTGTTTGGTATGACATCAACGCTCTCCAAAAATTGCAAAAAGCAGGCATGGATGCAGAGATTGACCGTATGACAGAAAGCTATCCTCTTTTGAAAGAACTCATGAACATGAAAGGCACGGCTTACGCAGGCATCAAGTTCGAAAAAGGCGAAGCTATCATGGAAGTAGCTTCTCACATGGACAAAGACATGGCAAAAAAATATGGCAAGTTGATGAAAACAGGAGGCGAGAAATTGGCGCGTACCGTGCCTATAGACAAGCCCACAGGCTTCTTCAGCATGAGCTTAGACATGAACAACATCTTCAACTTGTTGAAAGACGACAAGAACGCTATGGAAGGCATGGAAATGAGCGCGAAAGAAGTAGAGATGAAGCCTAAAGATTTGTTCGATACTTTTGATGGAAATTTTGTCGTGGCTGTTGGCAACTTTGATGTAAACAAAGTTATGAGAGGCTCTGTTGGTTCATTGGAATTGGTGGTAGGCGTTGGTGTGAACAAAAAAGAGAACATGAAAAAACTTCTCAAGAAAGCCATAAGCGAGAAAACATTGATTGACAAAGGCAATGGCGTTTATCAAATGAAATCCTATAGTGATGACGAAGACGCACAAGCGGGTTTTGTGGTAGAAAAAAACAATGCTATCTATGTAACACCTGCTGTCAAAACCAAAGACGCTTTGGCAAGCGGTAAAGGTGGCTTAGACGCTTCTAAAATCTCTGGCAATGTTTATACTATGTACCTCGATTTGCAACGTGTTTTCAACAACATGCCAGAAGTTTCCAAAGATAAAGAAGCCAAAGTATTCGTTGAAAAATTGAAAGATGTAACCATGACTATGACTCCTTTCAAAAATGATATAGCTACAGGCAAGATGGTTGTGCGTTTCAACGACTCCAAAAATGCCCTGCTTATCATTTCTGATATGGTGCAAAAAGCAACCGAAATGCAAAATCGCCGTGATTTGAGTATGCGATAAGCGGACTTAAACTCTATAATGCAAAAAACACTGCTTTTAGGCAGTGTTTTTTTTATTTCTGACTGCCCAACAGCAGTGTTTTTTTATTTCTTTTGGCAGGCAAGACTTGCCTACATACGCATAAACAATTCGCGCAAAGTGTCGCGACTGATGCGCTGTTGCCAATCCTCGCCTATAGCGTGATTCCACATGTGCGTCAAAGCCCACGAAATATCAATCATTTTCTCCACTTCTTCGGGCTTCCAATCTTTCGACAAATGTTGGGGAATAAAAATATCGTGATAGCGCACCATTTCTTTGAACTCGGCTACCCCTTCGGGATAATAGTCCGCTAATTGATTGAAAACAATGCAGTTTGCAATGCCATGTCTTGTGCCAAATACGTAGGAAAGTCCGTAGGAAAGTGCATGACAAACGCCCACCTCGGAGTAGGTAAGACTCAAGCCTCCAAAATAAGACGCGACCATCAATTTCTCGTCATTTTCGGGTGTTTGTCCGCTCTTGTCGCCCAAATAAACTTCCCTGCAAAGGTCAAGAGCTTTGTAGCCGTAGGCTTCGCTAAAGGTATTTTTGAGTCTGCCTGTCATCGATTCTATGCAGTGAATATAGCAATCCATACCCGTATAAAACCAAGGATTGCGAGGCACAGAGGCAGTAAGTTCAGGGTCAAGCACAATTTGGTCGAACACAGTCCAATCGCATTTTAAGCCCAATTTTTTAGTGGGTCCCGTCAATACGGCAGTCATCGAAACTTCCGCGCCTGTTCCCGAAATAGTAGGCACACCTGCATGATAAATGCCCGCTTTTTTTACTAAATTCAAGCCCTGATACTGCACAGACGAGCCTTCGTTGGTAAACATCAAAGATAATGCCTTTGCCAAGTCCATCGCACTTCCGCCTCCAATGCCTATCACGCCAGCAGGCAAGCCTTTCGTGGCTAAGTAGCGGTCTCGAATTTCATCTATTTGCGAGGTTTTGGGTTCTTCGCCTCCGCAATATACCAATTCCACCGCATCATTTGCCTCAAGCGGGAGTTGTTGCAAGAGTGGTTTGTCTTGGAAATAATCATCTACTAAAAACAACATATAGCCCTCGCCTGTGTTGCGGTGTGGGGCTATGATTTCGCCCAATTTTGCAAAGCTACCACGCCCATACGCGCATTTGGTTACGCTTTTGAAGTTCTTGAACATACGCCAAAAAGGTTTTTAAGGTGCAAAAGTAGCATTTTTTGTCCGAAAAAGCAAATGCGTTGTGTGTTGGGGTAGGCAAGATAGAAGCCTTGCCTACCTACCTTTCAATTTTGAAAAAAGTTTATTTAATTACCATATATGCAAATTATGAACATTGAAAAAGTTTTTTGGAAAAATTTTATACCCTTGTAAGGGTATTTTTAAATTTTCACTTTTTCATAAAACACTGATTTTCAGATATTTACTAAAATGCTAAATTCCTAAACATTTGGAGGTTCAACAGGTCTTTTATAGCTTTGCCATATCAAAATAGCACAAAATATTGCATTGCATTATACACGTAGGTGTTGTTATTTAGTTATCACTATTTGTGTTCTTATACAGCTACTTCGCGGGTAGCGTTGTACCGCCTTGTTTCCCCTGAAAATGGGTTCTCTCTCGCAATTTGTACCGTTCTCTATGGGGCTTGCCTGCCCTTACCTGTTAGGCGCGTGCCTAAAAACTACTGTTTCATCTTATCTCAACTTTTATTTTTTTGTGTATGAATTTTATAATCACTAATCGAGAAGTTTACAAAGACCCTCAAAGTGGAAAAGACACTATCCGAAATGAGGGGCATGAACACGCCTCTGACAATCTACGATTTGGAGAGTATGATGCTACAAATGATTTCACTTTGTATGACGATACACAATTACCCAATGATGATTTATATGCAAATTTGGCATCAGAAGAGTTGGTCGGCTCTGCTAAATTTTTCAAGGAATTGTATAAAGCAATTCAAGATTCTTTGAAAACGAATAAAAAATCCGATGTACTTTTCTTTGTACATGGGTTTAATACAGATTTGCATGATGTGCGTAAAACCTTCAAAGACTTGGAAAAGTGTTATATAACAGAAGGCTCGCCTATCAAACATATTGTGGTGTTTAGTTGGCCGAGCCGTAGCCCTGAAATGCTTATTCCTGCACCTTGGTACACCTATCGAAGCGACAAACAAGATGCTTTCCGTTCTGGGTATGCGCTGAGTCGTGCTATGGAAAAGCTGAACTTTTTTTACCATAAATTTTTCTCTATCAAAGGTAATGGAGAATTGTTGTATCCTTTCTGTGGTCAGAAAATACACTTGATGGTGCATTCTATGGGGCATCAGGTGCTGGCTAAGGCTATAGAAGAATATCCTGACAGCGTGCAGGAATTGTTTGGAGAAATCTTGTTGATAGCAGGCGATATTGAATACAAAGCCTTTGAAGGTGAGCGTTTGCTAAGTCAGTTAATTGATTGGGGAGAACGCATACACATTTATTACAATCGTCAGGACTATATTTTAGATGCTTCCAAAATAACCAAAAATTGGAACAATCGTTTAGGCAGATATGGACGCAAAAATACAGACGACGGTCTTGCAGATGTGCATGATGTTGATGTTACAAAAATCTCTGATAAGTTAGGTGACAAGATTGAAAAAAGCTTGAATCATTGGTACTACTATAGTTCTTCGGAGGTTGTAGAAGATATTATTCGTGTTCTCAAGGGCGGGAAAAGTTCGTTTCCAGTAAGCCCTAAATACAGTAACGATTGAGTTTTACCATCTCTTATAACTTGCCTACCTTTACCCGTTAGGCGCATCTAAGAAAATACCGCGATACTATTGAAGTTGTATGGATTTATAATGGCAATACTCGTTTTAGGTTTTAAACATTACTTTTTCTACAGGAAATAATCAAAGTAGTAAAAATGCAACTAATCAAACATCTAAGTAGTAAATTTGCTTCAAAACACCAAAAACGGTAGCGCGACTCGCCTACCGTTTTTTTTATGTGGCTCTAAAATCTGTTAAAAAAATCTTTTTTCGCGCCTTTCGCTGAAGAACTTGCCTGTAGGAATTTGAGGCTCATGCGCAAGCCAAACGGCAGTATCCGCGCCTTCTGTTACGGTTCGCGGGGCGTTCTTGCCTCCCATTTCGGTTTGCGTCCAACCTGGGCAAACGCTGTTTACTTTGATGTTTTGCGCCTTCAGTTCCTCAGCAAGCATAACCGTAATGCTGTTTAGCCCTACTTTGGAGAGCCTGTAGCCTGCATATCGCCCATCTAAATTGCCCCAAAGCCCCATTTCACTCGACATATTGATGATGCGTCCTCCTTCTGCACTTTTTGCCAAAAGCGGAATAAAGGCTTGTGTTACTTGCAAAACCCCAAAATAATTGGTTTCCATCACGCCTCGAATGACCTCGATGGGTGTTTGGCTGATACCTTCTGAAGAGTCCATGATAGCGGCATTGTTGATAAGTCCATCAAGCACGCCATTCATGCCTTCTATGTGGGCTA
>RDXI01000156.1 GCA_004292795.1 Bacteroidota bacterium
ATTGCTATGAACACACCCTAGAAAGGGTGTGCTACAAAGGTGCATTGAGAATTATTTTAATTGCGCAACCACGAAAATACCGAATAAAACGCCAAAAAGAGCATTTTGTCAAAAAACGCAACAAATTGATGTAGGCAAGCTAAGAAACTTGCCTACCCAACAACGGCTTATTGCTAAGGCTTTCGACTCGCCTGCAAATATTCATTTGCCCATTTGTCGATGGTCTTGCCTTCGTGTTTTGCCATCAAAAAAACATCAAAATTTATGTCAATAGGCTTTTCTTGCTCGGTTCGCACCTGAAATTTGAGGCGTAGCGAGCTTCTGTATGGTCTTTCGGCTTGTAGTTTTTCGTTCACAATGCTCTTCCAAGCAATGCGCCCCATTTCGGGCATATTGGTTCGTTTTTTGTCGAGGCAAATAATACCTTCTTGGTTCATGTGAAAGCTCGCATTTTTTTCGGGTGTGGTAAAACGCACTTCATCACTTAGCAAAGGAATGAGCGAGAAAATGATAAAAGCCATACCACAAATTTGTATGATTTTGTGCAAAGGAAGCAAGCGCGTGAAGAACATCACCGCGCCAATGACCGCCATAGCACCAAACAAAAGCAGGGCTATCCAATGAAACAAGATGTAGGATTGATAGAACTCGAGTTCTTGAGGCAGTTTATTTTCCATTTAGCCAAAAATTAATGCTACAGCATGAGCCTCCACGCCTTCTTCGCGTCCTACAAACCCCAATTTTTCGGTAGTCGTGGCTTTGATAGAAATATCGTCCACAGGAATTTGCAATACTTCTGCCAAACAAGTTTTCATTTCTTCGAGGTAAGGCATCACTTTAGGGCGTTGCAAGGCAAGCACCGAGTCGATATTGCCAATGGTGTAGCCTTTTTCGCGTACCAATCGCGCCACTTCGCGCAATAATATTTTGCTATCAATGCCTTTGTACTTAGGACTTTGGTCGGAGAAGTGATAGCCAATGTCGCGCAGGTTTGCCGCGCCCAACAAGGCATCACAAATCGCATGAATAAGCACATCAGCATCAGAATGTCCTACTGCGCCATGTGTGTGTGGAACTTGTATGCCTCCTATCCAAAAGGGCTTGCCTTCTTCGAGGCGATGCACATCATATCCGTTGCCAATGCGTGGTTTCATAAACGTTTTTTGGTTGCTAAGATAGCCCTTTCTTGGCAAAGTGGCAAAAAAAAGTGCGAAACCTATTGATTTCGCACCTTATTCTTTTTTCAAAAAGTATTATCGTTGTACCAAAACATCTAAGCGAATGGTGCGTTTGTCCGAACCTGTCGCCTCTGGCGTGATACTCACGATGCGCACAAAACCTTTCAAACCGTTGCCATTCACGAAGCTATAGATAGAAGTATTGGCGGTAACACTGTTTCCAAAAGCCACAAACTTAGTCGCGCCTGTGCTGTGGTCTATGTTGTGTACGTCTGTGGAGGTAAGGCTCGTCAAGGCAGTGAAAGTAGTCGCTTTGAATGTTGTTTCGGTAGCGTCTGCGCCAAGCGGATTGTCAAAACCTTTAGTAGCGCGTTCTTTAGGCGAGATAAGCACGTTGCGTGTTGCCGCAGTGCCTGTTTGGGCTACGCCATCAACGTCACTTGTGCCTACTGTGATGTCAATGTATTTTTTGGCAGAAAAAGTAGGGTAATTTATATCATCAGTGGTAAAGAGTCCATTCTGACCTGCCGCCATAGACGCATAATAAGCCTTGCCTGCTGTTACGGTTTGGGTAGCCAAGTTGAGGCTGGTTGTCAAAGGTTGCAGATTGCGTACAATACCGCCTCCGCCTTGTCCTTGCGCCACTACTTCGTACTTGAATTGAGCAATCGTAAGGCGTGTGCCTTGTGCATTGCGTGTTTCGAAACTCAAAGTAGTAATGCTTCCTACGGGTTCGTTGATGGTAGAAGTAGCCGATACTCTGCCCACTTCCACCTCTGTTGTGTAGTCTATGTCCACCGTTCCCGCTTGTACGTTGGAGGTAGGGCTTACAATTACAGGAGCATTAGAGCCTACAGTTTTCGTGATTTGAAAAATGCTTACGCCTCCGGGTACTTTGCCCAAGATGCGTAGTTTTACTCTTTCGCGGTTTTCGAAGCGCGGGTGTTGTGCGCCATCGAGTCTGATATAATTTGACGCTATTGTCAATTCGGGAGTTGCCAAAGGCTCGATGGGGTCAGAAACACCGCAACTTGTGAGAGAAGCCACCAAGCCGAGCATAGAGAAACAATAGATAAATGCCTTTTTCATTGTAGAGAGTTTTTCAAGCCACAAATTTTTTGTGCAAAGATAGCTTTTTATTACAAAAAAGCTATCGACTTGGTGTAACTATAGCTTTTTGTAAGAAAAAGCTATCGACTTGGTGTAACTATAGCTTTTTGTAAGAAAAAGCTATCGACTTGGTTTGGTGTAACTATAGCTTTTTGCGTAGGCATTTGCATGGCACTACTTCTTAGGAGGTGGTTGTTTCTTTTTGGTGCTTTTATTCGTTTTGACACTTTTGCGCACTTTTACCACGCGGGGAGGCAAGACGATATTCTTTTCTTGACTCACACGCAACAGATAATCCTTGTGCGCTTCCATGATTTCTTCGTTCATTTGTTGCCCCACTTTCAAGATTTGCCCAAAATGAGCGTCTAAATGCGCCAGCAGGTCTTCAGGCAAGCTATTTTTCAGCGAAAGCCTGTGCGCCCTTCCAAGTTGCGTAGCCACACAGTAGGCAAGGTCGACCTGACGCACTTCCGAGAGCCAACCTTTGAGTTTGATGGCTTCAGTAGGAACTTTTCTGCCCCAATATTGCTGATTTTGGTACGTGAAAAAGCCCATATTTTCCTCCAAACGTGGCGCGTAAAGGTCAGATGCTAATATCATGCGCTCGCCATGATGCTCTACAGGAGTTTTGAAAAAATGCGTGTCTGCATCTTGATAAACCGTTTTCAGGTCTAACAAAAGACTGTCATGGGCGGTTTCGTCATGAGGCGCAAGCACTACCAATACGCGCTGATTGCCCAAAGAACCAAGTGCTTGCCCCGCTTCTTGTAGGTAGTGCGTTTGTAACAAATGATGCTCGTTTCGGCTTGTGAGGTATTCATTCAGCACGCCCTGCACCCATTCATCTTCGGGAGGCAAGGCATTTTGGCGTAGTTTTTTCGCCCATTTGATGTTTTTTTTCAAATAGTCCGTAGTAGTCAAACCCCAATTTACCTTTTTGAGCTTCAGAAAATCACCTAACGATTTATAGGGCAAGTCTGGCGCGGAAAAACTGCGTTTGTAGCCTTCTAAAAAATACTGTAGCACGCGGTCTGGCAAGAAACTCTTATCGCGCTTGCTCCTTTTGAGCGAAAGCGAACACAAAAAACGCACAATATCCCACGAATAAGGACCCAAACGCGCCCTGTCAAAATCGACTAAACCTGCCCCTTGTGCCACTATCGCAAAATTTTCGAGGTGAGGATTGCCATGCAAAAAAACCACAGGCACATCATCGAGGGGCATCAGTTGCGAGAAGCGCGTTTGCATACGCAAACACAAAGTACGAAAATAAAAAAAATAGCCTCGTTGCGGGTTCGTGAAGTTCTGAATAGTCAGCAACGAATCGGCCAAAGGATTGCGATAAAAGACATTCATGGATTGTATGGAAGTAGCGATAAGAAAGCGTTATACGCAAAAATAATCAAAATTCAATAATTTCATAACAATTTGGTAACATTTATTTTACATACAGTTTTTGACTCTATATGATTTTACTTGATAGATTACCAATTTTATTTTGTAACACCTTGTTTCTCAATAGGATAGGGTTTCAAACCCTATCCTATTGAGAAACAAAACTGTTTTTTTCTTGCCTACCCAAACGCAGAGAGGCGAAAGGGTTTGGGTGTGTTTTTTTTCTTGCCTATCTTTGCGGGCTTGCCTACTGCCGTATGATGACTTACGAAGAAACTTTAGCTTACCTATACGCACAACTGCCCACTTTTCACCGCATAGGTGCGCCAGCCTACAAAGCAGGGCTTGGCAATATCACTGCCCTGTGCGAACTTTTGGGCAATCCACATCTTGCCTACCCTTGCCTACACATAGCAGGCACAAACGGCAAAGGCAGTTCGAGCCACACCCTCGCCTCCATACTCCAATGCGCGGGCTACAAAGTAGGGCTTTATACCTCGCCTCATTTGAAAGACTTTTCGGAGCGTATTCGCGTCAATGGCTTGCCTATAGCGCAAGACGCTGTAGTGCAATTTGTAGAAACGCACAAAACCACGATAGCCGACATACAGCCAAGTTTTTTCGAAATAACGGTAGCATTGGCTTTTCAGTATTTTGCTATGCAAAAAGTGGACATAGCCGTTATTGAGGTGGGTATGGGCGGAAGATTAGACAGCACGAACATCATCACGCCTCTTGTGTCGCTCATTACCAACATAGGCTACGACCATCAGGCTTTTTTGGGCGATACATTGCCCAAGATTGCAGGCGAGAAGGCGGGCATCATCAAGCCACAAGTGCCTGTAGTCATCAGTGAATACCACTCCGAAACTGCCCAAGTTTTTATAGAAAAAGCCCACCAAGAGCAAGCCCCTATTTATTTCGCGCCTGACTATTTCAAAGTAGAGTTGCAACAAGGCGTGCTTCATTACAAGGGAGCGAAAGGGTGGGGGGTAGGCAAGGCTGAAGTCGTGCCTGAACTCAAAGGCGCGTACCAAGAAAAAAATGCACGCGGTGTCTTGATGACCATTGCGCTCCTCAAACAGCAGGGTTGGGACATCAGCACAAAAGACATCAAAAACGGCTTCGAGCAAGTCATTACGCGAACAGGGCTAAAAGGCAGGTGGCAGATTTTGCAAGACTCGCCTACTGTAGTGTGCGACACAGGACACAACGAAGACGGTGTGAAGCAAGTCGTGGCACAAATAAACGCCACGCCTCATGCACGCTTGTACCTCATTTTGGGCTTCAGTGCCGACAAGGATTTGCATAAAATTTTGCCCCTTTATCCACCGCAGGCAAGTTTTCACTTTTGCGCCTACAGTGCTATGCGCAGTATGCAAGTAGCTGATTTGCAAGCATTTGCAGGCAAGATGGGCATACATGGCACGCCACACGCACACGTAAACGAAGCCTTGCAGCACTGTTTAGCCATAGCACAGCCCGAAGATTTGATAGTCATAGGAGGCAGTACGTTTGTGGTGGCAGAAGTGGAAGGGTTGTAAAGTTGGAAATAATACTAAAATAAAATGTAAAATGTGCCAAAAATTTAACACTAAGATAACGTGAGTTCGGAATTAAAATGGCGTTTTTAGCCTGTAAAAGCCTTTTACGAAGCGTTCAACCCCTTTGTTAGTATGGGCAGGCAAGTAGCTGAAAAGTTGCTTGCCTATTTTTGTTTTACCTTTTTTGTGTGTAGCTTTGCACCACTAAAATATTTGTATATGGCGCGTTTATTTGCTCTCTTTTTGTTATTCCTGCCCTTTGTAGCTTTTTCGCAGAAGCCCAACCCCAAGATAGACAGTCTTGAGAAGGTGCTCAAGACAGCGAAGGATACTAATAAGGTGAATACTTATATGGAGTTAGCGCGCACTTTATTTGCTTCAAATCCTGACAAAGCACTAAAATATGCTGAAGTAGCTCAAAAAGAGGCTGGTATGATTCAGTACAAAAAGGGCGAAGCAGACGCTCTAACCGCTATGTCTGTAATTTCTGTTCAGAAGGGCAATACAAACATGGGCTTTGAGTATCAAAATAAAGCTTTGACCATATACAAGCATATTAATTACAAGAAAGGAATAGGCACAGGACTTAACAATTTAGGAAGGATTTATATGGAAAAAAATAATTATCCGATAGCCTTGGAGTATTTTCAAAAATCACTCAAAATAAGAGAAGAAATCAAAGATGAGAAAGGAATACTAAGCTGTTTGAATAACATAGGAGGCACTTATACATTCCAAGCCAATGAAAACAAAGAAAGTAAAGAACTTTACAAAAAAGCACGTGAATACTATACAAGAGGGTTGCCCATTGCCAAAAAGACAAAAAATGAGGCTTTAGAAGCGTCCCTACTCAATAACATAGGGGCTACCTACGATGAACAAGAAGAGTATGAAAAAGCCTTGCGCTATTATGGTATGGCATTGGCTATATATGAAAGAACACACAATAAGTTTTATTTAGCATCTTCCTACCACTATATAGGAAACCTGTACTGGAAGCAGAAAGACTTCGTAAAAGCAAAAGACTATCAACTCAAAAGCCTCCAAATAGCTGAAGAGGTCAAAGATAAAAATGGTATAGCCAAGGCAAAGTATGGTTTGGCAAGCGTTTATGTTGAGGAAAATAGGCTTGCAGACGCTATGAAAGAAATCTTGCCTACTGTTGCTATTTTCAAAGAAACAGGTGCTAGAGATGACCTTGCAAAGAGTAAGAGATTTTTAGCAGAGTTATACGAAAAAGCTGGCGATTTCAAGTCTGCGCACCAAACCTACAAGGAGGCAAGTTTACTGAAAGACAGCATTTTCAACACAGAGAACAGCAAACACATGGCTGGTTTGCAAGAGTCGTTTGCTGTAGCCCAAAAAGAGAAAGAGATACAAGTGCAGGCTGAAAAGCAAAAAGCATCTGAAGCAAGGCAAAAACTGACTAACTATACCTTGATTGCGGTAGTGCTAGTCTTAGGTCTAGTAGTCGTTTTGTTGGTATTTGTATATCGTAGTTTGACGCAAACCAAAAAGCTCAACAATCAAATCAACAAACAAGTAGTTCAGTTGCAAGAACAACGAGAGGAAATCAACACCCAAAACGAAGAACTGCACCAAAGTAGGGAAGAGATTATGGCTCAACGTGACGCGCTCTCCCAAACCAATGAAATGATAGTGAAAGAACAAGCCAAATCGGATAGTTTGTTGCTGAATATCTTGCCTATGCAAGTAGCCGAAGAATTGAAAGAAAAAGGCTCGGCTACCGCCCAACATTACAAGAAGGCAACTGTATTGTTTACTGATTTTCAAGGGTTTACAAAGCGAACTGCAGGTATGACTCCGCAAGAAGTGATTGCAGAACTAAACCAGTGTTTTTCTAAATTTGATGCTATCATCGACAAATACAACCTCGAAAAAATCAAAACTATAGGTGACGCGTATATGTGCGCAGGTGGCTTGCCTACCCCTAACGACACGAACCCCATAGATGCAGTACGGGCAGGGCTTGCTATGCAACAATACATGGAAGCCTACAGAGCGGAATGTGAAGCAAAAGGCGAGCCTTATTTCCGTTGTCGTTTGGGTATCAACACAGGCGAGGTAGTGGCAGGGGTAGTAGGCACGAAAAAATTTGCGTATGATATTTGGGGTGATACGGTGAACACTGCTAGCCGAGCAGAGAGCGGAGGCGAGGTGGGTATGGTAAACATCACACAAAGCACCTACGAGGAAGTGAAAGATTACTTTGAATGTGAATACAGGGGCGAGATAGAGGTGAAGGGCAAAGGGCAAATCAAAATGTATTTTGTCTTGAGAGAAAAACAGGCGTAGTATATACAAAATAGGCGAGCAACTTTTGAGTTACTCGCCTACTTTTATTTCAAAATCTCCAACAAAGTTTTTACGCTGTTTTCTTCTACAAAGTAATTCAAATGGTGGCAAGGAATATCAAAAATCTTCACATCTGTATTCTTGCCTGTTTGTTTGATGTCTTCAGTCAGAACAGCAATGTCGTTTGCCTCGCCTAAGTTTACGGCATTTCCCACGCCCTCGAGGGTTTTATTGACTATTTTTTGCCAAAGCCCTGCATTTTCGGGTTGGTAGTTTTGGACATTGCCCGCCAAAATGAAGTATGGAATATCGCCAGAACGCCCATTGTTTAACCCTTTGATAAAGTCGGAACTTCTGTCCATTTGCCCTAAAGTATTGAAAAGGATAGCACCGCCACCCGTTACGGCTTTTGCTCCCTTCAAGGCACTTACGAGCCACGCCACCGCGCTAAAGGGCGCGAACAAGTTAGCCCCAATCAATGCCCCGATAGAGGCTATTTTTCTAAATTGTTCTATTTTGCCAAAGTTCGAGCCTCCGTTGGGCGTTCCGCACATGATAAGGCGGTTCACAAATTCATTGCCTCCGCTTTTTTCTATCATAGAGCGCGACACAAGCCCACCCATAGAGTGCGCTATGATGTCAATTTTCTTGTCCTTGCTGATGCCCACCGCCTCAAGCCTTGTTTTGAGTTCGTGGGCTATGGTTTCTATGCTCGTGTTTAGGTTTTCGTAATCGAAGGTAAGCACACAATCGTACTTGTCAGCGGTCTTGCCTGCCACTTGTTTCGCAAACTCTACCATGTCTGTAGTGTTGCCTATGATGCCATGAATGAGCAAAAGCACACGGTTGGCTTGCGCCACGTCTTGTTTGACGCTTGTGTTGTGTGCATCATATACATCATACAAGGCAGTGCCTTCTTCAGTATAAGTTACTTTTCTTAACTGAAACCAAGCATTGGCATCTGTTCCAAAGATTTTGGACGTAATTTTGGACAAGCAAAAACGAATAGCCCTGCCGATGCTTCTGCTGTTGGCTTGTTGGTCGGTTTCAGGCAAGTTATAAATCTCGATGACTTGCGGATTGTCCGTTGCAGAAATACCAATAGGCACAAGCAAATCGCCATCAAGCGCAAACGAAACGTACATTTCGCCTTCTTGCAAAGTATCTTTTAGCTTGATTTTCAAGGGTTTGTCTTCGCTCACATTGCCCTGCACGTTGCTAAGCGTAATGATTTCCTGCCCGCCTGTAGTGCTTCTGCTACCCTTGCCTGCCTGCAAGAGCGTTACGTTTGGCTGTTGCGCGAGGCGTTTCCAAACCGCTGTAGAAGTGTCGCCCACGCCCCGCGTGTTGGTGTCTATGTTTTCTACAGAGATTTTTGCCGCAAACCCTACAGGTGCCGCAAACTTAAACGTACCGACAGAGGTTTCAGGTTTTTTGATGCTTAATTCGCTTTGTTCTTTGGAAAGATGCACATACAGGTCTTTCGTAAACCAATCATACACATTGTCGGGGTCAATGTAGTTTGAAGCTATGTCAAACCCTCCAATTTGGGTTCTATCCGCATTTTTTGTATTGCTATCTCGTAAATTAAGACTAAAGTTATCTTGGGTTAATAAAACAGCATCTATTCTTTTGGTGCTGATAATAAATTTAGTAAGAATATCTGATTCTGTGTCGCCTTGTGCTTCTTGTTCTGACAAAAAGCCCCAACTCTTTCCCTTCTTTCCTTCAAACAAAAGTACCTCCGAGCTTTTTTCAGGCACTGCCACATTGTTCAACTCACTTATGCCATACAAGGGCGATATTTGCAGAACAGCTATATGCACGGGACGACTGCTATTGTTAGTAGCATACAAACGATATGGAATAGCAATAAATCCTATCCCTTGTTGAGATTTCAGAATGTCTAAAAATATCTTATTATCCTCGCCTATGTCGATGGTTCGTGGGACTGTTGCACCTTGCACAAGCTCGTCTATTTCCAATCGGAGCGTAATGTCCTCTTGTTTGAAAGCAGTTTTTGCATTTTGTAAAACACGCAATACTTCCCACTTGCTTATTTTTCTGAAAACATCTCGCAAATACTCGGTTTCGCGTGCTTTCTGAATGATTTTTTGGGTGTGAAGGTGGGCTATTTTCAATTCGCCTGTTTGTTCATTTTGCTCATTTTCATAATTTCCTATGTAATAGTCAGCCCCTTCCATTTGGTCTGTCCATTTAAAAACGGGTGGGAGCAATAATTTATCAGGCGTAAAATCTGGCAAATTGTTATGAAAGAAATTTACTTTGGTAATATTCAAAGCACTTATATCAGCTCTGTAGGCTTGATTTTCTTCAAATTCGAGGTCAGTATCAAAAGAGGTTTCTAAATCAATCAATAGGCAAGATTCCAACAATATACTTGCTATAGAAGCTGTGCCTATCTTTTCCTTCATATCAAGCGTATAAATGCTTATGGTAGGCAAGGTTTCATTTTCAGCTATGGGCAAAAGTCCTTGCAAAGCACCTGCTTTGAGTTGCCATGTGTTTGTGGGAGCATCAAAAAATACTACAGGGTTTTCATAATTGTTGGCAAGTTTTTCTTCAGTCAAGAATTTACACCAAATACTTGCCTGCCCGAAAGCCTCCACTTGGGGCGTTTGGTCGCCCTTTTTTTGGCGAATACGAATTTGCACACGCTCAAATATTTCGGCATAACTTACTTGTAAGCTGGTTTCGTTCAAAACCTCTAAGAGCGTTTGCGTAAAAAAGCCTCTGTTTTCTGTTGTTTCCCAAGCCACTTCGGTAGCATTACAAGCCGAGAAGATGATATGGCTTGCGGTAGGAATAGCAATTTTCCCTGTTTCTTGTAGTTGTTTTTCGTAGTACCCATCAAGGTAAGAAGCTAAACCACGTTTAGCACCTTGTGTTTCTGCTTGGCGACTGCGTGCAAAATGTTCTTTTCCACTTCGAGAAGCACCTCCTGAATGGCAAGAGTCCAAAGAAATGATAATATGCGGGTTGTTTTGGGCTACTTCCTCTATTAAAATTGCCAATTCCTTGTCGGCAAGGTCGTAATATTCGCTTGCATCACGATTGCCAAAACCGCGACTATCATAACAAACCAACGTTTCATTTTTGCCTTCTGGAAAAAAGTTATGAAATTCCACAGGCGCGTCTTCGCGGGAGCCATGTCCGCTAAAATGGAAATAGACTGTATCACCTGCTTTCGCTTGCGTCAGGTGTTCGCGGAAGGTTTTGATGATGTTCTCGCGGGTAGCCTCTGCATCAAGGAGTTTTTTGAGGTGCAGTTTTTCAGGCGAGTCTTGATACACGCCTCGCAAAAAACCTTCTACGGCTTCGGCATCTGCCACGCAACCGCTTAGTTTGTTGATAGAGGGGTAATCGTTGATGCCCACAAGCAGGGCATAGAGTTGAGGCGTTTCCATGTATTGAAAGGCGTTTTTAGTTTGCCAAAGTTATGTTTTTTTTGGAATTATGTAGTGCTATTTAAGCGTTAT
>RDXI01000395.1 GCA_004292795.1 Bacteroidota bacterium
TAATAGAGGCTTGCCGCAATTTTTTATTAATTAGAATACAATACATTGCATCTCTTTGTTCTTGGGTGCTTTTGTGGCTTACGGCTGTTCCTTTTGCATTTTCGGCTATCTTTTTGGGTATTCCACTTTGTCGCTATCCGTTTGTATTGGCGCAAAAGAAAAAAGTGCAACGCGCCAATGAACGTTTGTTTGTGTTAGGCGAGATTTTTAAAAACTTGCCTGCCCCTATTGATGCGGACAAAGACACCGCGAAAATCAGCCAGACTCTTTCCTTGCCTGCTGACCGCGTGAAGGAACTATTGGACAAACTGCAAGCCGAAATGTCTGCTGAAGCTATTGCTACGCCTGAAGGGGTGCAGTATCGTTTTCAGGAATTGGTTTAGATGTTGGGTTTTAGATGTTAGATGTTGGGGTTATTTTGGGATAATGTTAGACAAGTTCTATATCTTTGCAAAAAAAACGATTGATATTATGAAGTACCTAAGTTGTCTTGCCTGCTTTGTGTGGCTGTTTTTGGCTGTAAGTTGCAATACGCCTCAAAAGAACAAAAACGAAGAAGCGGAAACAAAAGACGCACCTAAAGGCGTTACGATTACCATTACAGGTACGTTCCGCAATGCGCAAAAAACCAAAGTTACCCTACAGAAATTTACAGACAAAGACTTCGAAACCATTGACTCGCTTACTGCCAATGGCAAGGATTTTAAGTTTACGTTCAAGCTCGAAGATTCCGAATATTTTAAGCTATTGCTTTTCGATAATTTGGAAATTCCGCTTGTGCTGAACCCTAAACAGCCCAATGTCAAAATATTATTTGCTAATCAAGAGTCTGAAAATCGTTATGAAATACAAGGTTCTGACGATACGATGCACTACATTACGTATAATGCGTTGTTTGCAGACTTTCGAAACAAAGTAGTAGATTTGCAACAAGCCAATGCAAAAGCCACTACAGAGGCAGAAAAAGCCAAGATACAAGACCAATATTCTGCCATTCAAAAGCAATCTATCCAACGCCTCAAGGCTATGATTGATACCATTCAGCCCTCTATCGTGGGTTTTGTGGGTTTGGAGGCTATGGAATATGAGCAAGAACGCGACTACATAGAAAAGGTTTTTGCGAATTATGAAAAAAACTTGCCTACCTCGCGCTATACCAAACGCTTCGGGCAACGCATAGCCCAACAACGCCAACAATACGAAGCCACTGCCAAAACCCGCGAAGGCTCTGTAGCTCCTGAAATAGCCCTCGAAGATACAGAAGGCAAGGTCGTTAAACTTTCCTCCCTGCGTGGCAAAGTGGTTTTGATTGATTTTTGGGCTTCTTGGTGCGGTCCGTGTCGTGCCGAAAATCCAAACGTAGTGCGTATGTATAACCGCTTCAAAAACAAAGGCTTCGAGATTTTTGGCGTGTCGTTGGATAAGCAAAAAGACGCTTGGCTGAAGGCTATCAAGGCAGACAACTTAACGTGGTTGCACGTTTCCGATTTGCAGTTTTGGCAATCTGCCGCCGCGAAAGAATATGCAGTCCAAACCATTCCCCAAACTTTCCTACTGGACAAAGAGGGCAAA
>RDXI01000396.1 GCA_004292795.1 Bacteroidota bacterium
ATTACTTTGTCAAATTTTAGCTGACCTGCGCCTACTTTTTCTGCCAATCTGCTAATTACTTTACTTTCTGTACGAGCAATTTCAGATTGCATTTGGCTTAATACTGCCAAAGAAGCTACCATTGGTGTATGATCAAAACTCAACTCAACAAAGTCTTTGTCTTTTTGATCTGGATTGTTTTTGAACTGTGGAATATCTTTTGCGGGTTGAGTGAGGTCGTCTAAAACAACGCTATCTACCATTGCCTGCATTTCACTGCGATATTTATCCATTTTCTTCTCCATCTCATAGCCGATTCCAGTTTTATTACCTTCTGGTCCGATCATAAGGTTCATTACCATGTCGTAGTCTTTAGCACCTGCATAAGAGCCTGGTATGTCTTTACCTTGATCGTCTTTAAGATTTCCACCCGTAACCTCGATGATTTTGGCACGAATCATATCTAATTCATGGAGCATAGCTGTAGTTTTCTCTTTGGCTTGTCCTGCTCTAGCAAGAACTGCCATGTCGTCAGCTCTGTTTCCATTTTTCTTAACATTAGCATCAATTCCTGCAATCAGGTTAGTGTTACCTGTTCTAGTAATTTCAATGCTATGCTTAAGACTTTCATCAATAAAAACAAATTTATCCAATACTGAATTACTTACTTGCAACGCAAGCAAGGCGGTAAGTACAAGATACATCATACCTACCATTTTTTGCCTTGGGGTTTCCTTTCCACCTCCTGCCATAATCTATGTTTTTTTAAATGTTTTTTAAGTAAATTATAGGTTTACTTAATTAACCTTTCATGGCAGTAAGCATATTGCCATAGATTTTGTTCAGTGACGTAATGTTGGTAGTCAATTTTACCATTTGTTCTTTGAACAATTGTGATTCTTTGCTTGCATCAGACATACTTTCCATAGCAATAGTCAAATTACCGTAGAATTTGTTCATTGCTTTCAAATGGCTATTTGCGTCTTTCAACTCCATTTCATAAACAGCGTTCAAAGCACCCAAATTTTTGGTGATGTTTTGTAATTGCTCATGATATGCTTTTGCATCAGAACTTGCGCTTGCCATACCTGACATAGCCACAGTAGTATCTGCATAAGATTTGTTCAAAGTAGCCAATGATTTAGTAGCGTCTTGCAAAGATTTTGCGTATTCGTTATTTGCTGTAACGGTAGTACCCAAATCTTTCATTTGAGAAGCCGTAGTATTCAAAGATTGAACACCTTTCCCAAAATTTTTGAAAGCATCTACATTCAAACCTGATTCAGCCATGATCTTGTCCAAACCTGCTAAAGCAGCGGCTCCCGCGCCCGCATTTGCATTTTGAGCAACTTGTGGCACATTGCTACTTGCAGCTCTTTGCAATTTGATAGCTTCTTCAGCAGAAAGATGTGGAATTTTATCATCACTGATTCCTTCGTCTAAAATTGGATACACTCTTTCCCAATGGTAATGTGCATCTGGTGGTGCAGCAGGTTGAACAACGCCCATAAAGAACAAGCCCGCCTCTGTGAGCAAGCCAACAGTAAGCATTTCACCAGCTCCTGGCCAGTGCATAATTTTGAATAACGCAC
>RDXI01000010.1:0-4777 GCA_004292795.1 Bacteroidota bacterium
TATCTTTGTAGAAAAGCCGTTCCACAAGCCAGAACCCCGTAGGGGTGAAATCTTAAGATGTCGCCCCTACGGGGCTTTGATAATCTTACCCATGTCATTGCTACAAAGATATCGCCCCTACGGGGCTACCAAGCAAAGTTATTTTTGAACAAGCTATAGCAAACTATAGGTATTCTTATTTTTGAAATTTAAGAACCATTGCCATACCCTTCATTTCGGGGTTTTCCATGCGCAAGTGAAGCATATCGTCTTCGAACTTAACCGTGAAAGGTTGTGCATCAGCATCACCTTCTTTGGTCAGGTAAATGATGTCGCCTTCGAGTTTCCAAGTACCTTTTTGCGAGCCTTTTTCCTCGTTGTACATATTCATTTCCCCATTTTGCAAAAATTCAAAAAAGGCTTTGCCTCTTACCTTATCGCTTTCGGCTCGCATAGCCACATTTGCCTCTTCTGCTTCTGCTTTGGCATTTTCGGGCAAGTCAATAGCTTGTGAGATGTCGATTTCCATAGATTGGAGTATCCACTTGCCAAGAAGTTTCTTATCCAATTTTTGGGCGTGAGTTTGTGTTGCGAAACAAACAAGTCCTATCAAAAGGAGGGTTGCGCGAAGCATTGCTTTCATAGAGTATCTTTTTTTAAGGTTCAATAAACTGAAAACGTTTGTATTTGGTTACTATTGCATGGAGCAGATTTTTTTTCAAGATGTGTATGCGGTGGTGCGCCTCATACCACAAGGGCGCGTTACGAGCTATGGCGCGATTGCGAAATATTTGGGTGCGAAGGGCAGTGCGCGTATGGTAGGCTGGGCTATGAATTCGGCGCATAGCTTGCCTGATGTGCCTGCGCATAGGGTAGTGAACAGTGCGGGCTTGCTGACAGGCAAGGGACATTTTGGCTCGCCTACGCTCATGCAAGAACTCTTGGAAGCTGAAGGCATCACTATCAAAAAAGACAAAGTGCAGGACTTCAAAACCATTTTTTGGAATCCTATAGAGGAATTGGAGCTGTGAACCAAAACAAAAAAGGCTGTCCGACAAGAACAGCCTCTTTTTTGATGCACAAAAAGGTTTATTTTTTTGTTTTAAGCAAACCTTCAAAACGCAAGTTCAAGTATTCGATGAACGCACTATTCACGCTCAAATTCAATCTCTCGAGCAAGGCGGGGCTTGTGAGTGAGTGGAAGAATACTTGGTCGGTCAAGATTAACACGGACACGTTGAAAGAAGTGAATATGCCTGCATCGATGCCTTTGGTATAAAATTCTTTGAGTACGGCAGTGCTTTCGTCAATGAATACAACCACTCTTTCCCAAAGTTGGGGGAAGAATTTTTGCACATCACGCAAAAAGACTGTAGTAATGTCAGAAAGTTCGCCAGACAAGTAAGCAACGGCATTCATGTAGCGCGTTTTGAAATCTTGTTTCTCGTCTTGCAAGAAAGGCGCGAAGCCACGCAGAGCCTCGAGTTTGTCGTCTATGATTACACCCAAAAGTTCTTCTTTGGTTTGGAAGTAATCATACAAAGTAGTTTTACTTTTGCCGAGATAGTCGGCAATTTCGTCCATAGTAACATGGTCTAATCCGTTCTTTTGGAAGTACGGAAAAAGTTTTTGAGTCCAATCCCCCATTTTTTCAGGATTGTTTTTGCGCTCACGAGGAATAGCTTTACGTCCCATAATAAATTATTCAGTTGAAAAAAAGTATGCAAAATTAAAGAGTATTTTCCAATTCTTCGAGATATTTTCTCAAAGTTGTAATATGCGATTTATCTCCTGTCTTTAGTGCGGTGTCCAATGATTGTATAATGCTTGTTTTGATGCCCTTTAGCACCTTGTCTCGGCTGTATTGTTCGTAGTCTATAATTTCAGTCATTTCTATGTTATATACCTTGTGGTAGGCTTGCGAGAAGCTTAGTCCGTTGGCGAGTTCCTCGCCTAATTCAGGCAAGAGGTTGTTTTTGTCTTCAGCAAGGTCTATAAGCTTGAGCTTTGGCACATTGATATTTTTTTGTAATACATTGGCTTTCAGTTCACGATTTTTGCCACACAGTGTATCTATAGCGAGTGCGAATTTCTCATCGCGTTTGATAGTTTTCTCCGACACCTTGTGCAGTTCGGCTAATCGGTCTGCCGTATTGCCTGTGTTGGCAGTTCCTTCGTGTTCTGTGCCTGCATATTGGCGCAGGTTTTGCCAATTCACTTCTTTTCGTTTTTCGCGGTTGTATTGCATACCGCGCAGGTAGCTTTTGGTTTCTTCTGTTGCGTTGCGTTTGCCAAGTTGGTTGTTCACAATCCAATGCACTGCCGTTTCTTGGTCGGCAAACTCCATACTTACCACGTGGTACTCTATGGTGTTTTGCTCACAAATTTGATAACGATTGTGTCCATCAACCAATACCCATTCCTCTTCTTGTTCTTCGGTGGCTGGTCTGTGCCACACGACCAAGGGGTCTCTACAGCCTTCTTCCTTGATGCTTATCTCCAGTTTGTAGAGTTCATCAGGCGTAAGAGGTGGAACAAGGTATTTAAATTCCTCATATATGACGATGTTGCGCTTGATATAGACCACAGTGTCTTTTTCTACTTCTTCGTGTTTCTCCAACTGTTCTTCTGCTCGAGAAAGCAAGCCGTCGAAGGCAAATCCTTTTTTTCCCATATATTGTTGAGTTATTATTTTGAAAGCACTTCTTTTGCCAAGGTGTCATAGTCTTTTGCTCCTTGGCAGGTAGCATCATACGTAAAAATGTCCTTGCCTGTCGAGGAGGCTTCGGCTAAGGTAATGTTTTGATGAATAACAGCATTGAGTACATACTTGGGGTACATATCACGCACTGTTTTGGCTATGCTTTTTCGGAATACTGTAGGGTTCAGTTGGGTTATCAACATACCCAATATTTCGAGTTCTGCATTCAAATTTTCTTTCAAACGGTCTATAAGATTGAAAATAGTTTGCAAACCTTTCACTGCCAAATATTCTGACTGCACAATGACCATGACCGAATTGGAGGCTATGAGCGCGTTCAACGTCAAGATACCCAACGAAGGCGGGCAATCAATCAACACATAATCGTACTTGGAATGTACGCTCTTGAGGATTTTTTTCAAGATAAAATACCCGTTTACGTCTGCTTGTAGGCGTAGCTCTGCCTCCGACAGTTCGAGGTCGGCTGGCACAAGGTCTAAGTTCGTACCTATATTGACAATGGGCAGTGCCGCGTTATCACACATAGCATTGTAGAGGCTTACCTGCGGGTCTTCTACTCCCGAAGATTGTGATAAATTGGCTTGAGGGTCAATGTCTATCAGCAAGACCTTTTTGCCATAGAGCGAAAGAGCCTTGCCTAAGTTGAGCGTTGAGGTCGTCTTGCCTACTCCGCCCTTGTGATTAACCATCGATATTATTTTTGCGCACATAAAGGTACGTTACGGTGAAGTATAAACTTTGCGCAAAGTTAAAATATTTTGGTATAAACTTATTATTTTTGTATGTTTGCTTGTTAAAAAAAGTATGCAAAACCAAGTTTTTTCTACTGAAGTGTTAGATACACCCCTCGAAACAAAACAAATCGCGCCCAAAAAGTCCTTTTCGAGGCGTGTGGCGAAGGATTTGTGTGTGGTGTTTTTGTTGGCGGTGGCGTTTCGTTGGCTCGTTTTGGAGGCATACACCATTCCAACGGCTTCGATGGAAGGCACACTTTGGCGAGGTGATTTTATCTTAGTGAGCAAATGGCACTATGGCGCAAGAACGCCCAACACGTGGCTACAGCTCCCGCTTACGTTTCGAAAAATTTGGTTTACTTCGTGGAATAGTTACCTCGACTTGCCTACTGCTCGCCTACCTATTACGCGCTTGCCTGCCCTCACAGGCGTACAACGAAACGACTTGGTAGTGTTCAATTTTCCGCGTGAGTTGAACTATCCTATCGAGTTGCGCACTCCTTATATAAAGCGTTGTGTGGCTATTGGTGGCGACACGCTGCTCATTGCGGGAGGCGAGGTTTTTGTCAATAACAAGCCTATTCCCAAAGTGCGCAAAAGGCGTTATCGTTATTTTGTCCGAAGTTCGCAAAAAATATCCGAGAAATTTTTACAGCAACAACATTGGCAAGACTGCCAACCCGTAAAAGTGGAAAAAGGCGCGGGCTATTTGATAGATGCCACCAAAGACGAGATAGGCGCGTTGGGCAAACTGCCCGAAGTGCAAGAAATTATCATACAAAATCAACCGCCTGCCCAACACCAACTCGATATTTATCCGCATACGCCCCACTTAGTTTGGAATGAGGATAATTTTGGCGCGGTCATCATTCCCAAAAAAGGTATGACTATCCCCTTATCACAGCGCAATGTGTGGCTTTATGGACAAGTAATAAAGGATTATGAGATTTATGGCAAACCACAAAAAGTAGTCATCAAGCAAAACATTCTCTACATCAATGGCGTGCAGGCAAGGCATTATACCTTTCAGCAAGATTATTTCTTTATGTTGGGCGACAACTTTCACAATTCAGCCGACTCGCGCTTTTGGGGCTTCGTGCCACAAGACCACATCATAGGCAAGGCTTTCTACATTGGCTTCTCGCTCTCGCCTGAAAAGCAGGTAAGATGGGAAAGAACGGGGAGCGTGGAGTAAGGTTTAGGGCAGAGGCAATTGTTTCTAATGTATGATAACGTGAGTTCGTAAAATGGTGTTTTTAGCTTGTAAAAGCCTTTTACGAAGCGTTCAACCCTTAGGGTGTAGGGCATTGGCACAAATTTGTGTAATCTACCATGTATGCCC
>RDXI01000010.1:4799-51877 GCA_004292795.1 Bacteroidota bacterium
TAAAATGGTGTTTTTAGCTTGTAAAAGCCTTTTACGAAGCGTTCAACCCTTAGGGTGTAGGGCATTGGCACAAATTTGTGTAATCTACCATGTATGCCCTACACCCTAAGGGTTAAACGTGGATTGTTCCTTGTTTAACAAATTGATTTATAATATTTTAGCTCTAAATTTAATTCCGAAGTTACGTTATGACAGGATTTACAAGATTTACAGGACTTTTTTTAGGACATAAAAAACGCCAAAACTACTTGTAAATGCTGTTAATCTTGTCTAAAAAAGCTTTACTCCTGCAACCTTACCATTTTGGGCATTTTATCGTCCTCAAAATGACACAAAACGGCTTCTTTGATAGCAGTGCGCAGAGCAGGCAAGTCGTCTGCTTGTGTAAATATAGCCTCGCCTAATGCTTTAGCTATATAGCCACCTTCGGGTGCTTCTTCCACCAAAAATATTTGTTCCAACATATTTCTCTTTAGTTTTACTCAAAGATAAACAAAATTACCAACAAAAACAAAAAATTTATGAACCTCACAGGATATTCTACCGCGCTTTTTTCTACATGGTATTTTGTAGAAGACTATGGCGTTTTGTTTGATGCAGGCGATGGCGTGATAGCCCATCTCTTGCAAAAGGCAATGAAAGCCAAGTACATTTTTATCACACACCCAGACCGCGACCACCTCACGGGCTTGACACAACTCGTGCAACTCAACAGCCGAGATGGTTTTCCCAAAATCTACTATCCGAAAGATTGTGGCTCTTTTCCTGCCTTGTCTGCCTTCTTAGCCTCCTTCGACCCGCATACTTCGGGGAGCGAATGGATAGGCATAGAAGAAGGCACAGAAATACAAGTAGGCAAGGACTTGATAGTGAAACCTATAGCCAACGACCATGTGCGTAAAGTGGGTGTAAAAAGTCTTAGCTACCAACTGATACGCACCAAGCGCAAACTCAAGCCCGAATTTCTCGCCCTGACGCACAAAGAAATTTTGCAACAAAAACAAACCATAGGCGAGGAAGCCATGACTGAAGAAGTGCGCCAAATTTTGCTAAGTTATTCAGGCGATACGCCTGTTTCGCATGATGGGCGTTGGCAGGGTTCGGAAGTCTTGATACACGAGGCAACTTTCCTACACAAATACGAAGCCGACAATGCCAACCCACGCGCCAACCGCCACAGCAGTTTGGAAGAAGTGATGCAAATGGTGTCGCAAACATCAGTAGGCAAGCTTGTACTCGGTCATTTTTCCTCGCGCTATAGCGAAGAAGAAATAGGCAAGGCTATCAATACATTCGCCACACAGTTTGGTGTGAAAATACCCATATACGCCCTCTTGCCAAGCGTTTGCTTGAAAGATATACTAAAAAATTAAATGCGTTGCGCCAATATATGGCGCGTTTTTTCCACAAGCCTATCCAATTCTTGTGGGCGGATAATCGTGTCCGTAATGCCTACATACTGCAAATCGGGGCGTTTGTGTCGTTCATTCTCTTTCAAAAGCATTATAATAGGCAACGAAGCCCATGCAGGCGTTTGGCGTACTTTCAGCGCGAACTCCAAGCCGTTCATTTGGGGCATTTCCCAATCCGTAACTACTAAGGCTACGTTTTGGTAGGCAAGCACGCCCAAAGCCTCCATCGCATCTTGGGCTTCTATGACTTCGAAACCCGCGTACAACAAAGGGAATTTCAACAAATGGCGCAACTCCGCCGACTCATCTACTATCAATATTCGGTGGGACATAGAGCCAAGTTAGCCCTTCTTTTGCAATATCCCAAACGAAATTGCGTAAATTTTTCTATATTTGCATTTAAAACCATTAAAAACCATTACCAACAATGAATATTGGAGATAGAGTTCGCCTCGTACATGGAAGTGAGGAAGGCGTAATAACCAAAATATTAGACAATAGTTTGATAGAAGTAGAAATAGAAGACGGTTTTAGAATCCCTGTGCGCCGTTCTGAAATCGCCATAGTAAGCCTCGAAGAACAAGCACGCTTTGGCTCCAAAATCAGCACACCCAAAGCGCAGGCAAGCACTGACTCTGCCCCCGTTTTGGCACAAAAAGGCATTTATACTGCCTACACCATGCTGAACGACAAAAATGGCGCGTTGTACCTTATCAATAATACAGACTTTGATATGCCTTTCATTATTGGACACGAAGCTGAAGGGCGTTATCGTGCCTTGCGGGCTGGCGTATTGACTCAACGCAACATACAAAAAATAGAAGAATTTGCGGTAGGCGAGTTTGAACAATGGGGTACATTTGTTTTCCAATTTTTGTTTTTCCGACCAGGCTACGACACGCCCCGCGAGCCTATGGTGCGCAAGATACGTTTTCGTGCTAATACATTTTTCAAAAACAAAACTGCCGCGCCTTTGCTCAATCGTGAGGCGTATTTGATGCAGTTGGACGAGGCTTTGCAGGTGCAACCCCTACAGGCGCAAGAGGTGCAACAAGAGATTTTGGTAGCTCCACAAGCGAAAGATGCCTTGCCTGCCTTAGACGCAAACAAGATAAAAGAGGCTATGCTACAACCCACCAAAACGACTACGCAAAAAGTGAATGTAGCCCAAACCGTTAAGCAACCGCCCCGCGAAATAGACCTGCACATTGAAGCCCTAACCAAAGAACACGCCCACATGAACAATGCCCAGATGCTGGAGCTACAGGTGGCAACCTTTGAGAAAGCCTTAGAAAATGCTATCGCTACGGGTATGAAGGACATTATTTTTATCCATGGCGTGGGCAGTGGCAAATTGCGGACTGAAATTCACAAACGCCTAAGCGGACACCCCGACATCAGTTATTTTGCTGATGCTCGCAAGGAAAAATTTGGCTACGGAGCTACAGAAGTGAGTTTTAAGTAAGGCTTGCCTACAATTTACGCAAAAAAGGTGTGAGAATATGTATTCTTACATCTTTTTTGTTTGATTTAGAGCTTGTGCAAAATTTTCGGTAGTGTATTTTTAGCCCCAGAGGGGCGATATCTTTGTAGAAAAGCCATTCCACAAGCAAGAACCCCGTAGGGGTGAAATCTTAAGATGTCGCCCCTACGGGGCTTTGATAATCTTAACTATGTCATGGCTACAAAGATATCGCCCCTACGGGGCTACTTATTTTTGAGCGGGCTCTTACAGCGAGAAAACAGTCATTTATTGAAAACTATTTCTCCACAATCCAACAATTTGCCTCTGTTTTGTTACATTTTTTTTGTAATTTTGGGCTATGAATAATGCCGAAATCCTCGACCAAATCACGCTGTATGCGCAACTGTTGGAACTGCATGGCGAAAACCCTTTCAAGATTCGCTCCTACCACATGGCAGTGCAACACCTTGAAAAACAAGACATTCAGCTCGCTAAACGCGCCATAGGACAGTTCCACCAACTGACGAACATACTTGCGAAAACACCTGCAGGCGTGGTCGAGATGTTGGGCATTTCGGGGCTTGGCATCAAAAAAGTGCAACAACTGTGGCAAATGGGCATAGAGGATACCGAACAGTTGCTACAGGCGTGTGATGAGAACAAAATAGCCGACATGAAAGGTTTTGGCGAAAAAACACAAGAAAACATCAAACAATCCTTGCTTTTTTAAACGCAAGCGAGAGGGACGTTTTCACTTGCCTGAAGCCACGCTTTGCGCTCAAGAATTGGAGAAATATTTGCAAAATGCCTTGCCTGCCCTGCCCCTGCAGTTGGTAGGCGAGCTTAGACAAGGCTACGAAACCATACAAAGTTTGGCGTTTCTTGTGCCACTTGCCTACAAAAAAAGCACGATAGAAGCCTTAGAAAACGCGCCTTTCCTACAGGCAGACGCGCCACAGGCAAGTCTCTTTGCGTGGGTAGGCAAGTTTGCACACGCGGGCATAACCGTTGAGGTGCGCTTCACAGAGGAGGCAAGAATGGGAAGCGAGGCGTTTATGTTGTCGGCTTCGCCCAAACATTTGGGCATTCCTATCAAACAAAAAACCTTACTCCAAATAGCCGTTACCGAAAATTTTGCTACCGAAGAAGCCTTGTACGAAAGCATTGGCTGGCAATACGTCCCTGCCGAAATGCGCGAAGGCGGTTTTGAGATAGACTTGGCGCGACAAAAAAACTTGCCTACCCTCCTCACAGTGCAAGACATCAAAGGCATACTGCACGCACACAGCACCTACAGCGATGGCAAACACACTTTAGAACAAATGGCACAAGCTTGCATAGCGCAAGGTTTTGGCTACTTGGGCATTACCGACCACTCCAAAAGCGCGGCGTATGCGGGCGGACTGTCCGAAGGGCGCGTCTTGCAACAAATAGCCGAAATAGACAAACTCAATGCGCAACTCGCGCCTTTCCGCATTTTCAAGGGCATCGAGTCCGATATTTTGGCTGATGGCTCTTTGGATTATGATGAAAGCATTTTGCAAAAATTTGATTTTGTGATTGCTTCTATACATGGAGGCTTCAAAATGACTCCCGAAAAAGCTACGGAGCGTTTGATAAAAGCGATTGAAAATCCTTATACGACCATTTTGGGACACCCTACGGGCAGGCTTTTGTTGAGGCGCGAAGGCTATCCTGTGCAAATGGAGAAGGTGATAGATGCTTGCGCCCAAAACAATGTGGTTATAGAAATCAATGCGAACTCATGGCGACTTGACCTCGATTGGCGTTGGGTGCGCTTGGCTCTGAACAAGGGCGTGATGCTAAGTGTCAATCCTGACAGCCACAGCCGAGATAGCCTAAGCGATATTCAGTGGGGCGTACTCACAGGGCGCAAAGGCGGGCTAACGGCTTCGCAAACGCTCAACGCTCTAACGACTGAAGAAATAGCGTCTTATTTTTTGAAAAAGGCAACGAAATAGATATACAAGCAGGCAAGACTCGCGTCTTGCCTACTTTGCAGTTAGTAAGCAAGCCAAAATACTATGGAAAACCTCTCAATCAAACAACTTGCGTGTTTGGAAATCAATTTACGCGACCTTATGGGGATTACATATAATATTGAATTTAGCGATTCCCGCCCCACAGAAGTATCCTCCAAACTCTCATCGGAAGACGCTACAAAATTGGATTTTATAAAGCGAAAAATCCAACAGAATAAAGAAACTTACCAAAAAAAGCCTCAAGGTATAACATCATTTACGCTCAACAAAATGTATGAAGAAACTGCTCAGAAATTGACTGATTTTGAAGTAATGGCTATGTACTTGGGTTGGAGTCAGGATTTTGTGCCAGAACATCTCGCAAAGCTTTGGGGGCTTTGTACGAAGTGCATCAACCGTGTGATAGACTTTGAAACAAGCCTAACGGGGTACGAAAGAAGTGATGGAATGTAGTGTTTCGAAAAAAGTGCGACATTGCCTTACTTTTTTTATAGGCAAGGTGCGTTGCGTTTATTGGCAATGCTTTCAGTGGAAAATCAACTCGAAATCCAAAATCTGAACGGTGTATAGGTAATAGACAGCCGTATCATTGCTAAAGGCTTGCATATCAATCATAAAAGCCTGATAGAAACTATCCGAGAGTATCAAAAAGACCTCGAAGACTTAGGCACACTGCCGTTTGAAACGGCAGTGAAGAAACGCGACAAAGGGGCAACTACGCAAACAACTCGAAGCTAAAACAAGTAAGCAAATTGAATTTCTTGCCTGAAAATCGCCATTTGTATCAAATCTCCAACACTACAGAATGAAAAAACAGGCAAGACTTGCGCCTTGCCTGCTGTGGTATTTATATTTGCAACTGACTGATAGCCTTGCCTAAGAGCATAGCGAAAATGTCCATATTGCCCTCAAATTGTAGGAAAGGATTTTTGCCCTCGCCCTTCTCTATTTCCATACCATTGGCGAACACTGTAAAATCTATCACACGATTGAGCAATATAATTTTGTCGCCTTTGCTACCCTTGAAAAGTACACGCTTGTTTGTGAGGTATATCGTACCAGAATCGAGGGCGTGCCATTGGGCAGTATCCAATTTTTTGGTGTCATTCGCAGGGTTGCGCCAATACAAACCTTTGGCTATTTTCAAACTAAGCGCGTTGTTCGAGTTTACTTTGGCGGGTGTTTCGGCTGTTTGTTCGAGCCATTGCGTATTGTGGGCTATGAAATAACATTTTTCAGAGCGGGGAATGTTGATGTCGACCTGCAATTCGGGCATTTCATCATTTTCTATCTGCCAATAGAGCCTGTATTTTTCGAGGTCAGTTTTGGTAACATCATCAAATTTCAGCTCGGCATGTAGGTTTTTGGCAATGGCTTGTAGCTCGCGTTCTTCTTCAGGCGAGAGTTTCGCGTCAGAGATAACATTGTTCATGAAGTTGCGTATCAACTCCTGCCCACTTGTGAGGTAGATTTTTTGTGCCACTTCATCAGGGAGTTTCAGGTCGTTCTGGAGTTTTTCGATAAAAGCACGCTCTCCCTCGTCGAGTTCGCCATCAAGAATTACCTTGTCCACTTCTGCCTTGTATATCTTGCCTGCCAATTCGCGGTGAATTTCCTCTACTTGTTTGTCGTTGATTTGCAAGATGCGTTTTAGCTCGCGGAGGTCATCGAGTTCTTTTTCAGAAATGACTTTATCCGAGAGGCAACTATTCAAGTATGATTTGTAGAAATTTACTACTTCTTCTGTATAGTCGTTTTTGAAGTTCACGCCATACTTATCTGCTATGCCATAGACTTGCTCCAGCGTGATTTGGCTAAGTTCGTGTTCAGCCAGCAGGTTGTTCAGTTCTATGATAGCATTTTCTTTGATGCGTTGCCCCAACATTTTTTGCAAAAATGTTGTTTTTTTGAGGTCTTGCTTGTTATATATGTGATGTTCCATGGACGTGGGGTGAATAATGCGGTTGGGATAATGTGCTTGAATGGTTACAAAAATACGTCTTTTATCAATGACTAACAAAAAAAATTAGGCATTTTTCACAAGGCGCAGGGCAACCCAATCGTTTTTGGTTTTTTGGCTCGTGTAGGCAAGCCCATATTCGGCAGCGCAGGCAAGCAAATCTGCTACATCTTTTTGGTAAAAACCGCTCAAAAATAATGCTCCACCTGCTTCTAAGCGTTGGGCGTATTGCGCCATTTCTGCCAAAAGCACATTGCGCTGAATGTTGGCTATCAGGATTTGATACGTGGCAGTAGGCAAGACTGATTCGATAGTGCCGAGCCAGATGCGCAAGTTCGGGCAGTTGTTCAGTTGGGCGTTTTCTTGAGCATTTTCCACTGCCCACTCTTCTATGTCGAAGCCTTCTACCTTGCCTGCCCCGCGCAAGTAGGCGAGGATAGCCAAGATGCCTGTGCCACAACCCGCATCAAGTACGTCCTTGCCTGCCACGTCTATCTCCAGCAAGTGTTCGAGCATGAGCGTGGTTGTTTCGTGATGTCCTGTGCCAAATGACATTTTGGGGTTTATCAAAATCTCGTAAGGATAGGTGCGGTCTATTTGGTGGAAACTGCTTTTTATCAAACAAGTGTCGGCTACAATGACAGGCTCATAATTGGCTTCCCATTGCGCGTTCCAATTTTGTTGGGCTACTTCAGTAATACTATAGCTAAATTGATAATTTTCCTGCAATTCTTTTAGCGCGTCCTCGCTGTATAGCTCGTCCAAAACGTAGGCAAGCAAGCCTGTAGGCGTTTCCTCGAAGGCTTCATAGCCCAATTCTCCCAACTCTGCTATTAAAATTTCTACCAACTCGAGGTCGGTTTCTATGGTGGCAAGGTGATACATACGTAATTTTTTAGCCCAAAATTACAGCTTTTTTAGGAAAAAATGCGAAGAAGTCTTATATTTGGGGCATTATTATTCACCCTCAAAATACCACGATTGTTATGTCAGACCTCAAAGACGTTTTTATTTCCTACAGCACAAAAGACCAAGATGCTAAAAATGCGTTGGTAAATCTTTTTGAAAAAGAAGGTATTACGTATTTCTTAGATGAAATGGACTTGCAAATCATGCAAGATTTGGAAGAGAAAATTTTGAATGGATTGCGAAACACACGTTTTACAGTTTTTTTGGTTTCTAAAAACAGCCTCGAATCTGCTTGGGTGGCTATGGAAACTATGTTCAGCCTACAACAAAACTATGTAACTGCCGAGAATAGGCTCATTTGTACAATTCTCGAAAAGAGTATCTTTGATGATGAATTTCCCATAGATTTGCAAATACATTACAACACACAAAAAGAAAAGTATGAAGGACTACGCCAAAAAATGAAGTCTATCCAAGGAAACACGATTGTGTACGACAAAAACATTCAGCGTTTGGCAAAAGTAGATGTAGGCGCAATTATGGATAAAATTCGCAGTTCTCTAAGCGTTATTTTCTATGATGAAAGCAGAAAAGAGGCTGACTTGCAAAAACTTTTCCGAACTATCAAAGACGCACAACCAAAAAAAGCTCCTACAAAGGGGGGAAGCACAGATGCGCCAAACTTAGACATCAAAGCACAAGCCTTAGCTCTCATTGATAATGACCAATATGATGATGTATTTGCGCTATTTTCGAAAAACAAAGACGTTTTCAAAGACTATCAAAGTTTTCGTGAGCGATATATGCACGATTATACAGACTATAAAAACAGCGAAAAGGCGCACTTCAAACAAAGTTTGCGTGTTTTTGTAGATTCCAAGAAAATCGAAAATGTGCAGGTAAGCTCGCCTGCCAACACCGAAGAAGAGTTGAAGGAACTCGTAAACCGAAAACTGTATGATGATGTTTTCAAGGAACTATACAAAATGTATGACCGCATGGACGGTATGCAAAAGCCTTTGTATCACCAATTAAAACAAGAATTTGATTTTGGGGGCGTAAATTTTCAGTTTGCTACGCGCTTGAAGTCGTTTATCTCTGGACTTTTCCAATAAGGAACTATGCGGTATGTAATTCCTGACGTGCATGGGTGTGCGCAAACGCTCAAAACGCTTGTAGCGCGACTTAGGCTCTCGCCTACTGATGTGCTGTATTTTTTGGGCGACTACATAGACAAGGGCAAAAACAGCGCGGGAGTATTAGATTTTATCCTGCAGTTGCGCCAACAATACGAAGTGCATACGCTTCGAGGCAATCATGAGCAGAATATTCTTGAAACACAAGTGGAATATGACCGCAAGCTGTTTAGAGCGTTTGTAGCAAAAATCAACAAAAGCCCTGACTTGCTTACGGCAGAGGATACGATTGTTCCTGTGTACGAAGATTTTATGCGAGGCTTGCCTTATTATTTGGAATTGCCTGATGTTTGGTTGGTGCATGCAGGCTTCCATACAGGCGCGGAAGATATGTTGGCGGACAAAAACTATATGCTCGAAGGCAGAAAAACGGTGTATGATGCCCTCAAACTGAAGCATAAACCTGTACTGCATGGGCATACCGTAACCTACCGAAGCGATATAGAAAAAGCTGTACAAACCCGCGCCTCTGTCATACCCTTAGACAATGGCTGTGTCTATAACAAGCCGCACAAAATGTATGACCACACCCAAACGGGGCATCTGTGTTGTTTGAATTTAGATACTTTTGAGTTGGTTTGGCAAGAAAATGTAGAGGAATTATAACTTTTTTTATTTTTTTTGCGGTCTATGCAATACACACTTAACGTATTGATAATGAGTATTTTATGTGTTAAAAAAATAAAGTCCCACCACAAGAATCTGTAACTTATCTCGCACAACCAACTTTTTTTATTAACTTTGCCCTCTTTAATTTTATCTCCTTATAGTTTTATGTTCGAGGAACTTTCTAAGCATATCAACAAAACAGTTGCCTTATTGCTCAAAAACGGCAAAGAAAAGAAAGGACGTATCGTCTTTTTGGACAGTGATGACCAAACCATCACTTTCGAAGACGAAAGTACGGTAGCCATTTCTTTTGTGAAGGGTATCACAGTAGGCGAGTCGCTCCCTAAGCCTCAGCCTGTAGTGGCGCAAGTAGAGCCTACGCCTGTAGTTGTTTCTACGCCCAAGCAAGAAGAACAACCCGTGCCTGTAGTGCCTGTGCTACCACAAGAAATAATCAAAGAAGCAGAACCCGAGCCAACTCCTGAGCCTGAAGTGCCTGCTGTGGTAGTGCCTCAAACTCCGCCTGAAGTGATAGCGAAGGCTCAAGAAATCCAACAGACCTACAACAATCAAATAACAGAGGTGCAACTCGTACTCCATGCTCCAGAGCTAAGTGGTATGCCTAATGAAATAAAAGAAATAGATGGATTGGGCAAGAGCGAAGAAGCGAAGATGTGGACTAACATTTTGAACCAATACAATGATGGTGTGCGCCACGGCAAATTCTTGACAGATATGGATAAAATCGAGAAAACGCTTGTGCATGTGAAGCATTTGTCGCAAAGTCCGTTCTTGTATGCGTTTGTGTCTATCCCACAATTATTGGGTTATTTGTCGTTCATGCAAGGGCAAAAGAAAGAAGCCTTAGAGCAAATCAAACACGCCGTTAGGATACAAGACTCACCTGAAAACGCTATCAGCTTGGCTACTATCGCGTTGGACTTGGGAGAGAATGAACTGGCTTTCTTTACGCTCAAAAAATTGTTCTTGAAAATAAACTTTACAGAGGAGCAATACAAAACGATTTGGTATAAATTCCTTGACCTTGTTATCAAAATAAAAGCCTACAATGACTTTGCTACGATTTTCGGCAACAAGTACCGCCAACTATCGCCTACTGAAAAACAAGGCGTGTATGAGGCTGTAGTATTTTTCTTGCTCCAAAACCGCCAACGCAAAGACGCGGAAGACTTGATACAAACGGCACTTGCTTTAGAGCCAAATGCGGACATTCGCTACACAGCATTAGATGCACTGAAAAAATTGGGGCAACCAGACCGCGAATACGATACTGAAGTGCAAGAAAATATGCCCAAAGAAGAAAAACAAACCCAACCACAAAAGGAAAAAATAAACTTGCCTGAAAGCAGACGCAACAGACCGAATTTGCTTGATGTCAATAAGCCTTCTTCGCAATATACATTCTCAAGCATTATTTTGACTTTGCGCGATAACTACGGCTTCATCAAATACGGCACGAATAATTTGTTTTTCCACGCCTTTGACTTAGCCAACTGCCAATTTGCAGAATTATCTGAAGGCGACCAAGTGGAGTTCAAACTGAAGAAAGGCATCAAAGGCTCTGACGTGGCGTGTGAAGTAAAAATCATGCACGCACCTAAGAAAAAAATAGAGCCTAATCCTGCTACCTTCACGCCCAAGCCTTTTGTGCCAAGAGTGGAAGCCCAACCTGAAAAGCAAGAGCTTATACAAGAACCTGCGCAAGAGGAAGTACAAGCGACAACAGAAGAAGAAACGCAAGCGTAGCGATATGATGAATACAAAAGACTGTAGAAGCACGCGCCTCTACAGTCTTTTTTTGTGTTTATCTTTTCTCGGCTATGATGATAAGCCTGTCGCTTTCTTGTTCGTGATAGGGTTCGAGGCTGTAGTTTCCAAAAATTTCTGACAAGTGCAACCCTGCAAAGGAGCAATAAGTCATAAATTCATCGAGGTCAATGGCTTTTACTTTCTCTTCGAAGTGATGATGTTGTCCCTTGTGTTCAAAAGCTATTTGTTTGACAATGAAGCCATTTTGTACATGGCGCGTAATGTGAAAAGTAATATCTTCCACCTGCTTTGTTTCGATGGGTATCAGTTCGCGTATGACTTTATGCGGGTTGAAGAAATCGATTACCAACTTGCCTCCTTTGTGCAGGGACGTTGCCATAGATTGAATGGCGGTCAAATTTTCGGTTTCGCTCTCAAAGTAGCCAAAACTTGTAAACATATTCAACACAAAGTCGAAGCAATCTTCGGCATATATTTCGCGCATATCATGCACCAAAAACTGCAGGCGTTCATTTGCAGAGAGGTTGGCTTCGGCAATGCTTTCTTTCGAAAGGTCTATGCCTGTAACGCGCAAGCCTTTGCTATTAAGATATTTGGCGTGCCTTCCTTTGCCACACGCCACGTCCAAAATGGAATGAGTAGGCAAGAACTGTAGCGCATTCGCCAAGTTGTCCATAAAAAACCGCGCTTCTTGCTCATCACGGTTGCGATAGAGCAAATGATAGTAAGGCGAGTCAAACCAGTCGCTAAACCACGTGCTTTCCTGCCCTAAAGTATGTGAGTCGATAAATGTTTTCATAACGTATCAGCAAATCCTTCTGCTACATTAACAAAAAATTAAGGTTTTAGTTCATTTTAGGGCGTGGTTTGCGCTTTGTTGGGGCAGGCAAGGAAGAGGTATGTTGGGCTATTCTTGCCTGCCTCAAAGAGAATTGAAAGGTATTATTTATTTTTTTTACAAAATATCACTAAAATACACAGAAAAAGTGTTTCTTTGTTTTAAAATTATTCTTTTTGTAGCTATCGTTCAACATGAAAAAAACGAGAACAGCCCTTTGGGGAACTGCGAATGCTATCATGGCAATATCTTCGGTAAAAAAAAGCGAAGTAGTCAAAATGCTCCCGCCTGCCGTAGCACTTTCGCCCCAAACCTTTACACCTGAAGATGAGCATCCTGTTGTATTTTTGTTCAACAAGCAAAGAATACGCTTGATGTTTCGGTATCTATACATTGATTATTACGAGTTTATTCCGTTGATACCTTTGGTACATTTCAGGGATAATCCCAATAGGCATTATCAAATGTCGCCTATTTTGTATGTCAATAGCAGGCGCGTGGTATTTGGGGCAACGGTTGTGTGGCCTCTCAACAAGGTAATGGCAAAATTTAGCTTCACGCCTGCCATCAATGACTTTTTTGGCGCACCTGATATTGTGGGGCAGATAGACCGCTCCGCGAATACAGGCAAGGTACTCCTCGACTCCCATGCAGAAGGCAAGATAGGCATAATGAAAGACTTTCCGCATTTGGAAAACTTTTTGCCTCACCTGAATACTGACGCTATCATTAGCTCGCCTACGCATGACTATTGGACAGCTAACTATAGAATAAAAACCTCTATCGTACAAGGTATGCGTGCCAATGTGGGGTTAGATATTCCTGAATTGCGCGAACTCAAATCATTCGAAGCTCCCAGCATTTCCCAAACGCTTTTTGGCGCGTTCAGAATAAAGTTCTCTTGGACATTGGCACGCCCCATAAAGTACCATGTGAAGCGCGTTCAACTCTATTGATTCCATTCCTCGCCTATGATAGGAATGGCAGGATTGCCCGAAAGTTTGCGTGCTGTCCAAATACCCGCTACGACTGCCCCTTCTACAAAGCCCGCATTGAAGCCATTTTGTATCCAATCGCCTGTGATGTATAGGTTTGAAAAGCCCGTTTCATTGGTGCGAATACGAAATTTCGAACTACCCTTAACCGACAAGACATACCGCTCTGAAGGCGAAATATTTGCCCTTGCATAAGAAGAAACCAAATAATCTTCTTTGAACTCGCCTGTTTCCTCGTTGTACGCGCCTTTGAGCAAATGTTGCAAGTGTTGTTTGATGTATTGGCGTAAGTTTTCTTCTACCCGTTGTTTTTCTTTTTGCGGAAAATCAGCTTGATTTTCTGTAGGAATAGCAGTCGGTTCGTCCAACACACCGCAAAAGTAGGCAAGATATTGCACGTTTTGGGCGGGTGTCCATTGCTCAAGTTTGAGCAAGTGATTCATAGCCGCAAAAGTATCTACAGGCTCTGTGTAAGTAGAAACCAATTTGTTTTCGTGGACTTGTAGCGTTTTGGCATTTTGGTTGAACCAAAGTTGATAGGCTTGCGTTTGCACTGTTTGCACATGGGTTGTCATCTGTTGCCATGCTTTGTTCGCACTGACAAGTTCTCGGCAAATGTGAGGCACTGAACCCAGCGAAAAACCCACCACGACCTCGTCGAAGTCTATACCTTTTTGCAAATGAATGATGTTGCGGTCTTGCCAATTTCTCCAATGACATTCCAAGTCGATGTTTTGGGCTTGCAAGGCTTGGGCTTCTTCTGCGTCTATGTAGGCATAATTGGGTTTGGTAGGCCAGCAGGGTAGCCCGTTGATGTTTATCAAAGGTTCATACGGTTGCACAAGCGTTACTTGCTCGCCTATTTCTATGCTTTCTACAAAAGTTTTATCTGCCGATAGTTTGAGATTGCGCACATTTTGGAAGAATTTGAATTTTATCCCTTCTCTTTTCATCAACTCGTAAATGGGCGCGAAGATAGTATCACCCATACCCGCTTGCATTTTCCAAACTACACTCTTTTTGCACGTAAAAGCCAAACGCAAGAAAATGCGTAAAATAGTGCCTGCTTCGATGTTGGGTTTGGTCGTGTCGCCTTTCACAAACGAAAAGGGTCCGTCATACATACTGCGCACCAAAGGCGAGTTGATGGTGTACTCTTTGTTCGCGCCATGCCTTATCAACCATTCTGTATAATCTTCTTCGTTTACTTGGTCGAAGTTGAATATCATCTTGCCATTCTCGACCACTATAATTTTGTCTTTGAGCAATCCTTTGATAAGCGTCGAGCTTAGGTCTATGATTATCCACAGCCTTCTTGCAAGGTTGTTCGACACGATTTGAGGCTCTAAAGTTTGCCAAAACCATTTTCTAAGCCTTTTCAAGACAATAAACAAGAGGCTTTCTTCTTTCTCTGTATCAATATCTTTGTCCACATTTTGCAATAAATGCAACATATTGTTCAGCATTTTTTCACCTGCACTCAAAACCCCATCAATCACTTTCTTCTCCAAAGAATTCACTGTGTCCTTAATCCAAGCATACACCTTTTTTTCAAGTGGGTGCATCTCATCAGTGGCGGGTTGGTTTGCCTTCTTCCATATACGCGACACGAATGACCAATTTTCTTTCCAGCCATTGTTGGGCGCGTTTGATTCGTAGTACAGCCTTATTTGTTGGACAATAAAATTTATCCATCTTTCCCAAAATTGCCTGTTGTTGGGCATCAAGCCATCGCCGGGCGTGCCGGGCAGGGTAGGAAAGTCTATTTTCCAATCCAACCATTCGTTGTTGATATATTCCTCGAACACAAAGAAGTTATGCGTCTTGAAGGCATCTTCGAGGGTAGGCAAGGGCGTATCGGGTGAGCGTTGCAAGTCTTTATAAACATTTTCCATCATCAGGAAAGCATTTTCGTAGAAGCCCATCCACAGATGTAGCCCATGCTCTTCTATTCTGTTGGCTACGTCTGTATTCACACCGCTTGCGCCCTTGCCTCCTATGCGCCACCCCAACTGATACACCGTAATATCGTATTTTTGTTGCCAATCAGGTTCTTGCATAAGGTAATAGATAGTGGTCATGGCAGAAAGCCCGCCACCCAACACAGCGATTTTTTTAGTTGTTTGCTTCATACGAAGTATCTAAAGAGTAATTTTTGAACAAATGAATGTATAATATGTCTAAGGCAAAAGATAATACTCCAAGCGTCAGCAGGAAAGTATGTTGATGCAATAGCCAAGATGCGGCGGTGATAAAGGCAGTGCCAAGCATTTTCAACCACGCCACCGTATAAGAAAAGCCTTTGCCTCTATATTGAGGATTGAGCAATAATTGTTGCACATACAAGCCCGACATCACCACATTGATAAGCAAAGCCGAACCTACGCCCATACATTTAGCATCAACGTGTTCGCCCATTGTATATACCACAGACAGCCAAGCAATGAGGCAAAACAAATATAAAGCATGAAAATTGTTTATATAAAATGGTTGTTTCAACTGCCTCTTGCTGTATTGTAGCATATAGAAATTGACTACCAAATCCAGCAACAACCATACACGACACCCCCATTGAAAGGGTTTGCCCAAATCAGTAACATAGCAAAACGACCATATAAGCTCCCAAGCTAAGTTGCCGGGTACGACTCCGACAGGCATCTCTAACACCTTGTACTTCATGGTGTTGCGAATGATGAAACAATACGCCAATACCCATGTCCAAAAACCTGCTAACAATAGCAAAATTTCTACTACTCCGTATTGAACCTTTATGCCATACATCTTAAAACCCCAATCTATGAGTTCCTTTATCATTTTTAGACTATATTCTTTTCAGTACCCCTCACAAAAAACTTTTATCTATAAACTATGCGTTGTATTATTTTTATATTCCTTCAAAGTTGTATGGTAGCAAAACTAACAAAAAAAGTACACTTACAAACAAAATATGTATATTTTTTATGTACGAAAGATTTCATACTTTGTCCACAAATAAAAAAACTTGTCCGAAATCAGACATTTTTTTGCTAAAACAAAAGCATAAATTATTGATAATCAACATTTTAATTTTTTGGCATATTTTCCGCAAGTATAGTAGGCAAGGCAGGACGCGCTTCACTTCACGCATAGCAACTTGCCTACCCAACCTTTCAATCTTGTAATTCTCTCGCGTTATGATAAAAGTTCAAAATCTCCAAAAAGTATTCACTACCGAAGAAGTAGAAACAACTGCCCTCAATGGCGTTAATCTCGAAATCCAAGATGCCGAATTTGTGGCTATCATGGGACCTTCGGGTTGCGGAAAATCGACTCTCCTCAACATTTTGGGCTTGCTTGATGCGCCTACTACAGGGAGCTACAACCTTTATGGCACAGAGGTAGCCAAGATGACCGAGAGCCAGCGCGTAGCCTACCGCAAGGGCGTAATTGGTTTTGTGTTTCAGAGTTTCAACTTGATTGACGAACTGAATGTGTATGAAAACGTGGAACTGCCTTTGCTTTATTTGAAAGTGTCAGCTTCAGAGCGCAAACGCCGTATAGAGGAACTTTTATTGCGCCTCAACCTCATGCACCGCAAAAAGCACTTTCCCCAACAACTTTCGGGTGGTCAGCAACAGCGCGTTGCTATAGCCCGCGCCATAGTAGCCAAGCCTCGCCTGATACTTGCCGATGAACCTACAGGAAATTTGGACTCCAAAAATGGGGAAGAAGTAATGAACTTGCTACAAGAACTGAACAAAGAAGGTACAACCATTGCGATGGTTACGCACTCACAGCATGATGCCAGCTATGCTCACCGTATCATCAATTTATTTGATGGCAATATCGTAACAGAAAATTATAGTACAGCAATGGAAAAATAAGGTAACCCTTCCACCCCTCTACCCTTCCACCCTTCTACCTCCCCTCCCATGCTCAAAAATTATTTCCTCGTGGCACTGCGCAATGTAATGCGTAACCGCGTATATACCTTCCTGAATGTATTTGGTTTGGCACTTGGCATAGCCTGTGGCTTGATAGCCTTTTGGTTCATTCGCTTCCAAACCTCTTATGACTCCTTTCATGAGAACAAAGACCGCATCTTTCAAGTTACTACACTTTTTATAGCTGACAAGCCTTATCCCAATCGTGGTGTTCCGCCTCCTATGTCCGAAGCTGTCAGAAAAGAAATGCCTAACCTCAAGGCTTCTATGTGTGTGGAGCGTTCTGGTCGCTTGTTGGCAGTGTTAGATGCGAATGGCAAAGTGAGCAAAAAATTTCAGAGTGATAGCACAAGCGGCGCATTTATAGAACCACATTATTTTGAAATATTTACTTTCCCTTGGTTGGTAGGCAAGTACAGCTCGATGGGCAAACCCGACAAAATCGCCTTATCTGAAAAATTAGCCAAAAAATACTTTGGCAAAGAAAACCCCATAGGCAAGGTCATTCGCTTGGACAATGAAATCAACCTTGAAGTAGTAGGCATTTTCGCCAACATTGCCGAAAATACAGAGCTACGCCACGAATTTTACATATCTTTCGAAACCCTGAAAAGTCATAAAGAATATGAATATGGCGGACCTCCTATCAAAAGTTGGGGAGGCGTAAATTCAAACACCTATTGCTACGCTTTGTTCCCTCAGCATGTAAGCTTGGCTACCATGAAGCCCCAAATGGACGCGCTGACCAAAAAATATCACCCCAAAGAATACAAAACATTTCAGCATTATTTTGTGCCTTTCCGCGATATTCACTTCATAGAGGATTACCAAAACAATGTAATTCCTGTGCGTTGGCTTTGGATTATGGCATCTATTGGCGCATTTTTGATACTTACAGCTTGCTTCAATTTTATCAATATGGCAACTGCACAAGCCATGCGAAGGGCGAAGGAAGTAGGCGTTAGAAAAGCCATTGGAGGCTCGAACAGTCAAATATTTTATCAGTTCATGACCGAAACAGGCATCATTGTATTTTTTGCCCTTGTGATAGGTATAGGCTTAGGCGCACTTGTATTGCCCAACATGAATGTTTGGCTCAAAATCAATCTTTGGGCTTCTTCGGTGCAGTGGGCTGATGGTATAATGTGGCTGTTGTTGGTATGCTTATTTGTGGTCGTAACAGCTTTGGCAGGTACATATCCTGCTCTTGTATTGGCAGGTTTCAAGCCTATTATTGCTTTGAAAGGCAGTGTTTCCACGCGTCAAATTGGTGGTGTTTCATTGCGCCGTATATTGATAGTCTTTCAGTTTGTATGGATACAACTTTTATTGATTTGTATGCTCATCATCAACCAACAAATGACCTTCATGCAAACGGCTGATGTGGGCTACAACAAGTCAGGCGTGGTAACTATCAACATTCCACAACCTCAAAAATTACAGCAAGAAACATTTAGACAACGCATGATGCAAATAAAAGGGATAGAAAACCTAAGCTTCTGTTTGTTCACGCCCACCGCAAACTCCATGAATACAACCAATATACGCTATCATACCCGCCCCAAAGACGAAATATGGTCTATAAGCACCAAACCGTATGATATACATTTCTTGGATACGTATGGTTTGAAATTGGTGGCAGGCACCAATATTCCCAAATCGGACACTCTCAATGGGTATTTGGTTCTATGGCGTTGTGAAAAATTGGCACACTGGTTCTTTGCAAAGAGCTACAGACCCTGTAGTCATATACTCCTACAAAGATTATTATTATCAAGCCGCTATTCGCTTCAATACTTAGAACTTAGGCAATACTATGCGCGAGATAGAAACGCTTTGGTCGTCTTATTACCCTGATGATGTGTTCCGAAAAGATTTCTTAGACGAGTTTATAAAGAAATTGTATGAGGGCGAACAAGCTATGCTCAACCTCATTCGTGGTTTTTCATTCATTGCCATTTTTATCGGCTGTTTGGGTATGTTTGGGCTAATTCGCTTCCTTGCCTCCCAAAAAACAAAGGAAATCGGGGTGCGCAAAGCATACGGGGCAACGGTAGGGCAAATCTTGTATTTGTTTATGTTGGAAATGTTGCGTTTGATAACTGTAGCTTTTGTAATAGCGGTAGCATTGGGCTATTATTTGATGAATATGTGGTTGGAAGAGTATGCTTATCGCATAAACATTAACGGGCAAATAGGCTTATTAGCCTTCATAGCTCTTTCTATTACCTTTGTTTTGGCAACACTCACGATAGGCTACGAAGCCTACAAAGCGGCTATCAAAAGCCCTTCGCTCTCACTTAAATCTGAATAACTTGAAATAAACTTTTCTACACAAGAAAATTTATTTGTCAAGGCAAAAAAAGACTTTCCTGTGCAGGAAAATTTATTTGTCAAGGCAAAAAAAGACTTTCCTGTGCAGGAAAATTTATTTGTCAAGGCAAAAAAAAGACTTTCCTGTGCGGGAAAATTTATTTGTCAAGGCAAAAAAAAGACTTTCCTGTGCAGGAAAGTCTTTTATTATGTGTATTTGACAAATCAAAACTACTTCACTTGTTCGCGCCCAATGCTATAGTATTGATAGCCTTGTTCTTGCATAAAAGGCAGTTCAAACAAATTGCGCCCATCAAATATCACTCTGTTTTTCAAAAGCGTATTCAAGACCTCAAAGTCAGGCGAGCGGAATACTTGCCACTCGGTCATTATCATCAGTGCGTCAGCCTCTAAGACTGCACCATAAGGGCTTTCAGCATATTCAAGAGCATCTCCAAAAACTTGTTGCACATTTTCAATCGCTTCGGGGTCATAGACCTTTACTTTTGCGCCTGCTTCGAGCAAGAGTTTGATATTTTCCAAAGCGGGAGCTTCTCTGATGTCGTCAGTATTGGGTTTGAAGGCAAGCCCCCACACCGCAATTTTTTTGTCTTTCAAATTATTACCAAAATATTGCTTCACCATTGGAAACAATTTGGTTTTTTGTTGCTCATTCACACCCATAACCGCCTTCAAAATCTGGAAGTCATAGTCATATTCACGGGCTGTTTTTTCCAATGCCTGCACATCTTTTGGAAAGCAACTACCGCCATAGCCAATCCCCGCAAACAAAAAGCGGTTACCAATGCGTGTGTCAGTGCCAATGCCACGACGAATCATGTCCACATTTGCACCTGTTTTTTCGCACAAGTTCGCAATTTCGTTCATGAACGTGATTTTCATAGCCAAGAAAGCGTTAGCGGCATATTTGGTCATTTCTGCACTGCGTTCGTCCATAAAAATCAAGGGGTTGCCTTGCCTCACAAACGGGGCATATAGTTTTTCCATAACCTTACGCGCTTCAGCAGAGTTTGTGCCTACTACTACGCGGTCAGGCTTCATAAAATCCTCTACTGCAACGCCTTCGCGCAAAAATTCAGGGTTTGACACCACATCAAAAGGCACACGTGCATTCAACGCTATTTTCTCGCGTACTTTCTCGGCAGTACCCACAGGCACGGTGCTTTTGTCCACTACCACGACATACTTATCCAATAAATGCCCTAATTGTTCCGCTACCTGCAAGATATATTTCAAATCTGCCGAGCCATCTTCACCCGGAGGGGTAGGCAAGGCAAGGAATATAATCTGCGCATCGCGAATACCATCGGCTAAGGAATTGGTAAAAAACAAGCGTTTTTCTTTGATATTGCGCTCAAACAACAACTCAAGTCCAGGCTCAAATATTGTTATTACGCCTGATTGCAATTTTTGTACTTTTTTTTCATCTATGTCCACGCAAACAACAGTATTGCCTGTTTCTGCGAAGCAAGTGCCTGTTACCAAGCCTACATAGCCCGTACCAACGACTGCTATCTTCATACAAAATAAGGTAGGTAAAATTAAATTTTGTGCAAAGATAGCTTTTTTCAGGGAAAAGCTACCATTTTTAAAGTACTCCTCCTTTCTCAAAAGCAGGCAAGGAAAGCTCGAAACTCGCCTACAAAAAAGTAGGCAAGCATGGTGCTTGCCTACCAGATGCTATTTATTTGTTGATAGAGTTCAAAAATTCGGTATTGTCCATAGTCCCTTTCATCTTTTCGAGCAAAAACTCCATAGCTTCCACCGAGTTCATGTCCGACATATATTTACGCATCAGCCACACCCGCGCAAGTTCCTGTTTGCTCATGAGTAAATCTTCGCGCCTTGTGCTAGAAGCAGGTACGTCAATGGCAGGATAGATACGGCGGTTCGAGAGTTTGCGGTCAAGTTGCAACTCCATGTTGCCCGTTCCCTTAAATTCCTCAAAAATTACTTCGTCCATGCGTGAGCCTGTTTCTATCAAAGCCGTAGCAATGATAGTAAGCGAGCCACCATTTTCAATATTGCGAGCCGCACCAAAGAAACGTTTAGGTTTGTGCAAGGCATTGGCATCTATACCACCCGATAAAATCTTGCCTGACGCAGGCGCGGAAGTGTTGTAAGCACGCGCTAAACGCGTAATAGAATCCAACAAAATCACGACATCATGCCCACATTCCACCAAGCGTTTTGCTTTTTCGAGAACCATGTTCGACACTTTTACGTGATTGTCAGCTTGCTCATCAAAAGTAGAAGCTACTACTTCCGCCTTTACATTGCGTGCCATGTCTGTAACCTCTTCAGGGCGTTCATCAATGAGCAGAATAATCAAATAAACTTCAGGGTGATTTTCGGCTATAGCGTTGGCTATTTTTTGCAAAAGCATCGTTTTGCCTGTTTTGGGCTGTGCTACTATCATACCGCGTTGCCCCTTGCCTATAGGCGCGAAAAGGTCGAGTATGCGTGTAGAAAATTCATTGTGTTTGGTGCTTAATCTCAATTTTTCTTGTGGGAACAAGGGCGTAAGAAATTCAAAAGGTATCCTATCGCGTATTTCCTCCAAAGATTTTCCGTTTACGCTTTCAGCTTTTAGGAGTGTAAAATATTTCTCTCCTTCGCGTGGTGGACGCACCAATCCGCGCACTGTGTCGCCTGTTCGAAGCGCGAAAGCCTTGATTTGTGAGGCAGAAATATATACATCATCAGGGCTTGATAGATAATGATAATCCGAAGAACGCAAAAAACCATAGCCTTCTGGCACTATCTCCAACACACCTTCGCCATGTATCTGTCCTTCAAATTCTCGTGGCTTGTTGATAGGTTTTTGTTGGTTTTGATTGGTATTTTGTTGGTTTTGCGTATTGTTTTGCTGACTTTGATTATTGTTTTGTTGGTTCTGTGTATTATTTTGTTGGTTTTGATTGTTATTCTGTTGGTTTTGGGTATTGTTTTGTTGGTTTTGGGTATTGTTTTGCTGACTTTGGTTGTTGTTTTGCTGATTTTGATTGTTATTTCTATTTTGGTTATTTTGATTGTTTCTGTTTTGATTGTTGTTCCTATTGAGGTTATTGTTGTTTTGGTTGTGTCGGTTTTGGTTAGGCTGATTTTGGTTCAGCTGATTTTGGTTAGGTTGTGTTTTGGGCTTTGCTTCAATAGCTGTTGCCTCTTCATTTTTAGTTTCTTCGGTTTTGGCTGGCTCAGTTTCTACCACAGCAGGCAAGGGCTTCTCTTTTTCCTTTGCTTCTGTTTCGGCTTTGGTGTCAGTTTCAAACAAAGTTTTGGTTTCTTCTTTGACTACATTTTCGCGTTTTCGGCGTTTTTCCGTATTTTCTACTACAGTAGTAGGTGTGGGCGTGGTATGAGAGGCTTTTTGCGAAGCCTGTTTTTCCAATATCAGTGCGATAATTTCTTTTTTAGCAAAGCCACGAGGATTTTCAATTTGCAGTTTTTCGCCAATAGCTACAAGGTCAGCCTTGAGCATGGCGTTCAGTTCTGTTACGCTATACATAACGATAGTAATGGGGTTACAAGGTGAGGTGGGGAGTTAGGAATGGGTTGGCGTGTATTTCAAAAAACGAGTGTGCTAAAAAAGACAAAAATTTGAAACACAACAGAAGCCCTGTTAGAAGGGAAAGCAAAGCCTAACGCCAATAAGGATTAAAAACTGTTCGCAAGTTATACATTTTTTTTTGCACAACCAAATTTTTGCTTCTTTTAGTTTTTTTTTATCTGTACTTGGAGTGCTATATGTGTATAGTAGCCATTTGTTTATATGCAAAAATACTCCGCTTGCGTAGGCAAGTGGAGTATCTTGTATATCGCAATATGTTTTCGCTTATTTATCGGTTGCCTCTTTTGCACCTTGAAGCACGAATACAAACTCGCCTCCCTCATCACCTACCCCGCTCAATCTCGCGCCTATAGGGTTTTGGTTGGTCGTGTTTTTCATTTGCTTCACTACATACTCCATCACTTTCGAAACCTTCAATCGGTCTTCGAGATTTTCTTGCAAATATTTCACAAAATAGGTAGCAAAAGGGCTGTTCTTGCCTTTTTCACCATCAGACACCAACTCAAGGTTGCCCGAACTCATACCCCAACGCGACTTGATGGACTCCATTTTTTCCTTTTCCTCTCCCCTCTTGCCTTCTTCTGAAATAAACAAAGAGCCAGAGAAACAAGCATCTGCCACCATCAAGATATGGCGAAAGTTCAATACTTTGATATAATTGCGGATATTGTCATTGGGAATATAACTCGCAGTTGCATTTTGGCTTGTGCGCCCTTCGGAAGGCACCCAATACCCCAAATCAAACGAAGGGTCATAATATCCGTGTCCCGAATAGTAAATGAGCAAATTGTCTAAGTCCGTTCCTTTCTCTTTCAAACTCTCGAATTGGTCGCGGATATTGTCAGGAGTAGCTTCTTCGTTGTAAAGTTCCAAAACATGGTCTTGCGTAAATCCATATTTTTCCATCAATACCTTCTTCAGGTCGCGTGCATCTTTCACAGGATTGGAAAGCGATTTCCAAAACTTATACTTATCTACCGCAATGATGAGCAAATAATTCTTGCCTTCTGCGGCTACAAATTCGAGGTCAACATCTTCGCTATTTCCTGCATTGAGGTAGCTGATGTCAAAAGTTTTGCTATCACTCTTAGCCACCACTTTCACTTCTTTAGGCTTTAGGTCGTTTTGCGCTTGTAGGTAAGACTGCCCAAACACAAAAACCAAGCACAGTATCCAAAAACGAAATGTATTTTTCATGATTGATTATTTTTTGATGAGTTAAAACATTTATTCTAATGTATTGGCATTCAGTTTTATGTACCACATATCCAAGAAACCACGCCCTAAGGTCTGCGATGTACCAAGTATAGAGAGGTTATCGCCTTCCCGAATAAGGTTTCTTGCCTCCTCGTTCAGATTTCCACCTATAAGGCGCATAGCTTCGCGTTTGGGTGTGTCATTCATAAAAGAATAACGCGCTACCAAGATGTCATGTTGTGATAAGGGATTGTAATGTGTGCCTACTATAGCCACATTATTGTTGCCTATTTCCACCACATCATAAAAACTTTCCTTGTAAATCTTCAGAACGTCCATCGCCTTAAAAACGCCATCTTGGTCAAACAATGCCACAAACGCGCAAGTGCTGTCTTTCCTGCCATTTTGTTGCAACTCGCCTACCAATACATAACGGTTATCCGACAATCGTGTAACACCCAAAGCCCTTCCATTCACATTGCCCCCCACATACGATTTATAAGGGCTTATGTCCACGTCCACATACCTCAACAATATAGGACGTTCCACGCCCAATTCATTCCCCGCGAGTATGCCTTCATTGGCTTCTTTGTTGTACCTTGCATTGTTGATTTGCGCATTAGGCGAGTTAATGTCTTTGCTATACACCAACACCCCACTATTGCCCAACAAGGCAGGCGAGAAAGCATCAAGGCGTATTCTTGTTGTGGTGCCAGATTGACTCCTTGAAATACTATTGCCCGTAACCAAATACAAATCTTCCACAATATCTAAAGAATTGTAAGTATCTGCATTTGTTGAAGCATTGATATATTCCCAATTTTTCTCTCCATTTTGTGGGTTTAATGAAATAATAAAACTGTCTTTGTCATTTTCATTGTATTCCACATAACCCACTATAACCAACGCTTTTCGAAGATTTGGTACAGAGTCGTAGGCAATGTCGGTGGGAACAATCTTTCCTCCTGCTATAGTAGTAATGTTTTTGCTCCACAGAATATTGCGATTGATGTCCGTTTGGATTATATACAAGCCGTTTATATTCTTGCGCCCCAACATAAAATAACGGAAGTTTGCGCCTGTTCTCGCCAAAATAGTTTTTACCCCTACTTCGTCTGTGAAGGTAGGCAAGCCATTCGCATCTTTTTCTCCAAACTGGGACGTATTAGTAGCTGTAGTAGTGTTAGGCAAAACAATTACTTTGTTTGTAGTTTCTTTTTGTTCGCCATTTTCTTTTTTTACTACAAGTTTTACGTTGTATGTTCCCATTTCTCTATAAGCGTGTTTCGGCTCACGTTCATTACTTTGGTTGTTATCTCCAAAAGTCCATTGATATTCTTTCACTACCTCATTAGGTGAGAATTGCTGAAACAAAACATCTTGGTTTACCCTGACTACGCTCTGTGAGGGTTGAAATTTTGCTTCTAAATTGATGAAATCAACCTCTTTCAGCGATTGGCAAGCTCCTACTACCCATACCATGAGGAGGAATGCACTCATTTGTTTTACTTTGTTCATAGGTATCAGAGAGCTAAAATTTCCAAACAAAAGCTACATTTTTAGAATTGCCATCAGTGTAAGGTATGATGCGCAAAGAAGAAGTTTCTTGTTTTTCTGCTTCTAATTTTTCTTTTTCACGCGCTATGCGTCTTTTGTTTTTCAAACCACGAAAGTACACCCCTATCACATCTCCGAGCCACACAGTCGCCCCTGTAGCAAAAAAAACAGTTGCAACGGTTTGATACCTTCGGGCATCTTTGAAATACTGATTGTGGTCATCAGCATTGTTTGCCAAGCGATTTTTATGATTTTTATACGTTTGTTGGGCTTGATAGGTATAATATGCTCCTGTAGCGAGGCAAGCATACGTACCAACAGCCACCCACCCATATCGATAACCGTTGCGTACTTTGGTATCACCCAAGCCGGGCATCAATAAGGAGCGAAGCGCGTTTTGCGGTCCGCCTATGGCTATTTTGGGCTTTTCGACTACTTCAAGTTTGAAGCTGATGTTTTTACCATCAAAATAAGGGTTGTCTTTTTTAAATTTCCATTCAATTTTTTTGTCCTTGCCGGGGCGAATACTATCCCCTACCTCGCCTAAAACAGAACGAAGCGGTCCTTTGTATGATGTGCCATTGTTATTGGAGTAGGAAAGTTTCACTGTATAATAGCGATTTCGATATCCAATGAGGGTATATGGCACTACAATCGTGGTATCTGCTTGGTTCAGCACTACGCGCTCATTGTGAATTTCGGTAGCAAGCTTGTTTTTAAATAATCCCTTCAGTATCTGTGCAGAGGCGTTTTGCCACATCACACAACAAAAAAGAACAAATATAGCTTTGAGTAGCGTATTTTTTTTCATAAAGGTAGTTTTGAACTTTTGGAGGTGCTAATTTACACTTTTTTTCTGAAAAACAAAAAAACTCCCTAAAAGTATAGGGAGTTTCTTATACGTGTATGGAGTAGGAAAGAATTTTATTTACCCCCTAATGTTTGCTTGCGACGATTTTCGCCATCACGCTCACCTGCCATAATCATAGCACAACGGAAGCCAATATAATTCGTTTTCTCATTTTTATCTAAGAAACGGCGAGTACCGGGTGAACACCAATACGCAACATCACGCCAAGAACCACCTTTGTAAACACGTACGTTGTCATCAATCAATGAGTTAGGACGTGTTGCTTGAGGGTTGTAAGGGTTTCTGTTTTGGTTCGCAGGTGTTTGGATAGCAGGGTCAATATAAACTGATTTGCTTGTATCAGCTGTAAGTTTCAAGCTATCGAGGCGTTGGCGACGAACAGGGTTCAAATCATCAACATCTGTAAAAGCGTTAGCACGATATACATCTTCTACCCATTCGCTCACGTTGCCCGCCATGTTATACAAACCGTAGTCATTAGGGGGGTAAGCAAAAATGTATTCTGTAATCAATGCACCATCATTCAACTTGCCTGCGATACCCGCATAATCACCACGACCACGTTTGAAGTTAGCCAACATATAGCCCATTTCATACTGTTTTGTGTCATAAGGGTTACGCACTGCGTGTCCGTCCCAAGGATACAAACGACCATTTGATTGGTTTTCGTCATTGTATTGTGTACCAACGAGAGCTTTAGCGGCATATTCCCATTCTGCCTCTGTAGGCAAGCGATAATCGGGTACTGCATAACCATCTTCCAAACGAGCTTTCTCACCTGCTTCGAAGTTAGGAATAGATTCCACCTTGCCTGCTTCTTGTGCTTTTTTCGCAAAATTTTCGTTTACGATAGAAGTACGCCATCTGCAAAATTCTTTGGCTTGTACCCAAGAAATACCCACTACAGGGAAGAAACGGAAACCGGGGTAGCGCAAATAATTTGCTACATACGAGTCATTGAAAGCCAATTCACTCGCCCAAACAGTCGTATCAGGCAAAAGCACTTGCTTACGGAAAGTTTCCAAATCAGAAAAACCTTGTGGCAAACGACTTGCGTTTTCAGGTTTTTCATAGAAAGCCATATATTCCAACCAGTGGATATTGGCAATCTCCGTTTGATCCATGAAGAAAGACTGAATACTTGCGGTACGCTCTACGTTATCGCGTGTACTTAAGATATCCTCCTCGCTTGAACCCATCACAAAGCGACCACCTTCGATGAAAATCATGTTAGGCGCGTCGGGTTGTCCCTCATACTCTTTTACTTGGAAGCTGATAGCGGCGTTATCTTCGTCATTGTACTTGATACCCGTTACCATGCTTGCCTCCCCAGGATTGGTACTCGTGGGGTTTCCACCCTTCTTTTTGAATAAGAAGCATGACTGCAAAAGCGTAGCGCATAGCAAAAAGAGGCTTACGCGCTTCAACCACAAAAATTGTTTATTCATCATGACCTGTTTAATAATTATTATTTTGATTTTAGTGTTTTATACGGAAAGATACGAATTTAGGTTTAAAATTCATCTATAACTTTCTACAAAATTATGCCAAAAGTAGTGCTTTTTTTCGGATTCGCAAAATTTGTGCTTTGGTAGGCAAGATTTAACAACATGGTAGTAACGCTGTAGGCTCTTGATTATTATACAAAACCCACAATACTTTTTGAGCATTGTGGGTTTTGGAATGGCTTGTATCGTTTAGGCAAGCACTTTTTCCACCAAAACCGTGATGTTGTCGTTGATAACTTCGACAACGCCTCCGTCAATTTGAATGGTTTTCTTACCTTCTTTGGCAGTATTCAAAAATACTTCGCCCCTGCCCAACGTACTGATGAGTGGCGCGTGTCCTTTGAGTATCTCAAAACCGCCTGAAACGCCAGGAAACTTCGCTTGCGAGATTTCACCGTCGAATATATGTTTATCGGGAGTGATTACTTTGATTTGCATTTTGGTACGTTGTTATGGTGAATTGCTGTATGGTTGTATCGTTGTATGGTTGTGTGGTTGTTGTATCGTTGTTGTATATAAAGCAAATTAGCCATGTAACCATATAACAATCAACCATACAACAATCAACCATATAGCCCCAAAAATTATCTGTTTGCCGCTTCTTTTTTCAAACGGTCTGCTTTCTCGATAGCTTCCTCAATCGTACCCACAAGGTTGAAGGCAGGTTCAGGGAGTTTCAAAAGCTCGTCATCTTCGAGAAGCATCTTGAAGCCTTTGATAGTGTCTTTGATGTCCACAAGTGCGCCTTTCAAGCCTGTAAATTGCTCGGCTACGTGGAAAGGTTGTGATAAGAAACGCTGAATACGGCGCGCTCTATCTACTGTCTTACGGTCATCTTCAGAAAGTTCATCAAGACCAAGAATAGCAATAATATCTTGCAATTCGTTGTAGCGTTGCAATGTTTCCTTCACACGTTGTGCTATAGTGTAGTGTTCGATACCTACTATAGAAGGTGTAAGGATACGTGAAGTTGAGTCCAAAGGATCCACCGCAGGGTAAATACCAAGTGCCGCCAATTTACGCGAAAGTACCGTAGTTGCGTCCAAGTGAGAGAACGTAGTAGCAGGAGCGGGGTCAGTCAAATCATCAGCAGGCACGTAAACGGCTTGTACTGAAGTGATTGAACCACGTTTTGTTGAAGTAATACGTTCTTGCATCACACCCATTTCGGTAGCAAGTGTAGGCTGATAACCCACCGCAGAAGGCATACGACCAAGAAGAGCCGATACTTCTGAACCTGCTTGTGTGAAGCGGAAGATATTGTCAATAAAGAAAAGAATATCCTTTCCTTTGCCTTCGCCATCTCCATCACGGAAATATTCTGCAATACTCAATCCAGAAAGAGCCACACGCGCACGCGCTCCGGGAGGTTCGTTCATTTGTCCGAAGATAAAGGTTGCTTGAGATTTTGCAAGCTCGCCTATATCTACTTTGCTCAAATCCCAACCGCCTTCTTCCATGGAGTGTTTGAATTTCTCACCGTAACGAATGATGTTTGCTTCAATCATCTCACGAAGCAAGTCATTTCCTTCACGTGTACGCTCGCCTACACCCGCAAACACTGAAAGACCGTCATACGCCTTTGCAATGTTGTTGATGAGTTCTTGAATCAAAACGGTCTTGCCTACACCCGCGCCACCAAACAAACCGATTTTACCACCTTTTAGGTAAGGTTCAAGCAAATCGATTACTTTGATACCTGTAAGAAGCACTTCCTCATTCGTAGAAAGGTTTTCAAACGTGGGAGCGGATTTGTGAATAGAAGTAACTTTGACATTTTTGGTGTCAAAAGGAATACCATCTATAGGCTCGCCTACCACATTGAACAAACGACCTTTGATAACCTCGCCTGTAGGCATAGAGATAGGACGTTCTAAGTCCAATACGTCCATACCACGTTGCAAGCCTTCAGTACCGTCCATAGCAATGGTACGCACACGGTCTTCGCCAAGGTGTTGCTGACATTCAAGCACCACTTTTTGTCCGTTGGATTTGGTAACCTCCAACGCGTTATAAATATTAGGAAGGATAGTGCCTTCAGCTATGAAGCTTACGTCCACTACGGGTCCAATGATTTGCGTAATTTTTCCTACATTCGCCATAAAAAAATCAGGGCATTATTTTTTGAGTGCGCAAATTTAGCGTAATTCTGAAATTTCTTGCTATTATGCTATGATTTTTTTTATAAAATTTGGTAACGCGAAGCAACCTCTGAATAAAGCGGGGTTCACATATTGTAGGGAAGGTGTCATTTTTTCCAAATCTACTACTCTTGCGTGGCTAATTTCCGAATAATCTTTGGAAGCAAAGGCAAAAGACCATGTACCGCTTGGGTAGAAGGGAATAGCGGAAAGGTACATCGTTGTATAGGGAAAAATGCCATTCAATACTCCAAAAAGTTCTTTTTGCGTTTTTTGGAAGTAGTAAGGACTTTCTGCCTGTGCCGCCATAAGTCCATCAACTTTGAGCGCGTTGTTTACTTTTTTGTAGAAGTCAGCAGTAAACAAACCTTCGGCAGGTCCTGCGGGGTCAGTCGAGTCTATCAAAATTACATCAAACTCATTTTGAGCGTTTTCGATGTACTTGATGCCATCTTCTATAAGAAGCGTTAGGCGAGGATTGTCGAGTTCGCAAGCAATAGTAGGAAAGAACTCACGCGACTTCTCCACCACTAAGCCATCTATCTCTACCATGACGCACTCCTCTACACAAGCATGACGCAATACTTCACGCGCCGCGCCACCATCTCCCCCACCGATTATCAAGACGCGCTTTGGGTTCGGGTGTGCAAAAAGCGGAATGTGCGCAATCATTTCATGATAGGCAAATTCGTTTGCCTCTGTCAGCATAACCGCGCCATCAAGAATCATCATGTTCCCAAAGTTGGGCGTTTTGACGATTTGTAGTTTTTGAAAATCGCTTTGTCCCTCAAACAATGTTTCGCCTATTTTGATAGAAACACGCGCTCCTAAGTCAAAATACTGCTCGTCGAGTTCTTCGTTAAACCACTGATTCATAAGTATTTACAGAAATGGGTTAAGTTTTTTGTGCAAGTTACAGCATTTTTATTAAAACAAAAAGCCTCGCCTGAGGCTCAGGCGAGGCTTTACAAAATCATAATATTAGAATTCCCACATATTGTGTTCGAACTCCATCAAATTGTATTCAATTTTTTGAGATTCGTATAACACCTTTTTAGCGGCGCGAGGGTCATCACCAAATTCGTCATTGATGATGGTAATGATGTCTTTATCATCAGGGTTAGAAACCTTTGTGATGCGTGAGCTGAACAAACGAAGTTCGAAAGCATCAGACAAACACTTGTGTTGCTTAGGGTTTTCGGGGTTGTACCAATGCGCTCTCAAGTCTTCAAAAGTACCTTTTTCTTGTGATTCTTCGTAGGTAGTTTTGAAGTATTCGTACAAATCTTTGAATTTGAAGGTAGCTAAAGCGTTATCACCAAGTTGTGAGTCAGGGGTAGCACCTTGAGGGATAAATATGGTAACAGATTGAATATCCCAATACATACGAGAGCGACGGCGGTCAAATATCAAATCTTCTTTCACTTCTAAGATGTACAACTCAGATGCACGAAGATTAACATTTGAGTTCACGTTAGGGTCAAAATAGCTCAATTTAGCCACAAAAGTCGTATCTTGCATGGGATCGCTAAAGCCTGCGTCTCGTGGCGTTGATTTATACATATAGGGCTGCAACTTCTTGGCTTGTACGCCTTCGATGATGATAGCCGTAATTTCATTTTCAAGGGCAAAGAAAGGCTTATTTTGCTTTTCAAGCAGGTTAATCTTTCTCCAAACAGAAGTACGATACATTACATCAGACTCCAAGATAGGACGAACCGAGTTGGGGTTGTAACCTTGTGGACCGATTTGGGCAAACGCCGATAGACTCAAGCAAACACACAGAATAACACCAAATGTTTTTTTCATACAATTAAAAGGAATTTATTATTTTAGTTATTAACTTTTACGACAGAAATCCAAAAATGTTGTGTTTTTAGTAAAAATGCCACTTAAAAAACGTTTCTTAAGTGGCATTTCGTATTTTTAGCAAGTCATTACGCAAAATTATTTCAAGAAGAATGAAATGTAGGGTTGGCTAACCTTTACTTCTTCTATTTGTCCTCTTGAGTTGATACGCTGTACGTTATCTATCGTAAGCTGTACGGCATCACCAGGGCGTGTACTAAGAGCGGCAAGATTGATACCACCATCTGAGCTTTTCACAGAGTTTACACTCTTACCTCCACGGAATACTGTACAAGTTACTCCAGTTACACGATATTGTGCTTCTTTAGGAAGGGTATTCAAGAATGTTTCATCAGGTTTTGCTACAATGCGAAGTCCTGCCACAGGAGGGATAGGGTTTTTGATGTTTACCTCGCCACCTGTTGAGTTTCCTAAGAAAACTGATGGAGGGGGAACGGGGTTTACACGAAATACTGCATCACCTACGTTTTTACCACTGCTTGACACTGAAAGTTTGCAATCACCCAATGTTGTGGGGTACAAAGTTACAGTTCCTAATTTTGCACCAGGTACAGCTGTACCATTGTTTACACTAAATGCTGGCTTGTAAGCAGGTCCGAGTGCAGGCACTGACGTTTCCAAAGGGTTCGCACAGTTTCTGTAAAGCGGGAACTTACTTTCTGATACCACAATCATAACAGGTTGTACTACTTCATATTCTTTTTCAATTTTGAAAGTAGTATCTTTACCACGACTTTTGAAGGTAATAGTACCAGTCCATTTTTGCTTACCTGTACCAGATGCTTGGAATTTCACCTCGCCTACGCCTTTTGAATCTACTTTGATAGTATTACCATTGTAGGTCATACGCGCTCCAGATTGAGAAGATGTAGCTGAAATAAACAACTGTGCAGTATAATCTTGACCAGCCGCTACTACATTTGCATCAGCAGATGCCATAGCTATAATTTGGTCAAATTTAACGTCACGGCTCAAATCACCAGCACCTAACTTTTTCAATACTTCTTGCTCATAGCGGATAACTTCTGACTGTCTTTGTGTAAGAATAGCCAAAGCCGCTACAACAGGTGTTTGTCCAAAGTTAGCTTGTGCAAAGTCTTTGTCTCTTTGCAAGGGGTCATGCTTATACATTTGTATATCAGCATTACCTTTAGCCAACATCTCAAATCTTTTTGCGTTACCATCAAACAAGTCTTTGAACTTGTCATTCAAGTAGCTTACATACGCATCAAGCTTTCTTTTTAGGTCGTATCCTTTGCCGTTTCTGTTCACACCTATCATCATAGTTTCAACGCCAGTTTCTTCTTTAGCGTTTTTCACTGCTCCAGTGTGAGGGTCAGGACCGCCACCAACTTGAGTGAAAAGATCTTTTTTGATTTTTTCAATCTCGCCTATGATTTTAGAAGTTTCACGCTTAAGTTCTTCAGCACGCTTGATGCTTTGTTGTCCTTCAGGCGAGTTACCTTCTTTATCTACTTTTTTCTTGAGAGCCACCAATGCCGCTTCACTCGCGTCACGTGCTGCTTCCATAGAATGCTCCAAACTTTGATTCAGAAAGATAAACTTATCCATAATAGACGAGCTTACTTGGAGGGCAAGCATCGCCGTTAGTACAAGGTACATCAAGTTTATCAATCGTTGCCTGGGGGTCTGTTTTCCACCTGCCATAGTTTACGTACTCGTAAGAGGGTTTTAGGTTAATTAAAACGTCTATTGTAGGTAGATTACTTCACTCCTTTCATGGCAGTAAGCATAGCACCATACACTGAATTCAATGAAGTCAAGTTGGTAGTAAGCGAAGCCATTTCATTTTTGAACTTCTCAGTGTCTTTGCTTGCGTTTGCAACGTTTTGCATAGCTACCGCGATATTGCTATAGAAATCATTCATAGCTTTTACGTGCTTGCCTGCGCTACGAAGTTCTACTTCATACACTGCATTCAGTTCAGTAAGGTTCTTAGTCAAGGTTTGCACCTGCGCATGATATGCTTTTGTATCTTTAGAAGCGTTAGCCATTTCAGCCATTGCACCTACAGTTGCCGCATACGATTTGTTCATTTCAGTGATTTGAGCAGAAGCCGCTTTCACGTTTTTAGCATAGTCAGCCGTTGCTACAGAAGCGTCTGTCATGTCTTTCATCTTGCCTACGTTGTCAGCAAAAGATTGCATACCTTTACCGAAGTTTTGCAAGTTGTCAGATGAAATGCTGTTCGCAAGTGATGCTTCCAACGCCGCCATTTTAGCCGCTACCGCGCTGTCTTGTTGGGGCGCAGTGTTACCCTGAGGAATAAACACTTTGTCTTTAGGTACATAATTGGGGTCGCCCAATTGAGGATACACTTTAGACCAGTCAGGACGAGGAACGTCAGGGTGAATAGGTTCTGCAATACCAAGGAAGAAGATTACCGCTTCAGTAATCATACCCACCATTAGCATCTCTGCCGCACCGGGAAAGTGCATGATTTTGAACAATGCACCAAGGATTACGACACCTGCACCTACGGCAGTTACTCTTGGGATAATGTACACATAAACATAATCTAGTGTACCCATTTTAGATGCACTCATCTTAGTAAAAGTTTTGGTTTTAGGTAAAAAGTGAAAATTAGTTTAAAGAATTAGCTTTATTTAATACGAATTGTTTTTCTTATATAGAAGGAGGTAGAGATTTGTTCCCTACCTTTCTATGTCATTATCGTCCTGTTGTGAACTCCAAACCTGTTGAACGTCCAAGCACTGTCATAGCGCAACGGAAACCAATAGAGCTTGATGCAGAGTCCCAGTGTTGGAAAGTACGAGTACCTGTTTCGCAATAGTAGGCAATGTCTTTCCAAGAACCACCACGAATTACACGACGGTTGTTGGGGTTGCGGTCATTCACACCATTTTGTGTAATAGGAGGATTGTAAACAGGGTTCATATCCCATACTACAGGCACAGAAGACTCATAGTAAGCATCTTGTACCCATTCTGCTACGTTACCCGCCATATCATACAAACCATAATCGTTAGGGAAGTATTGTGCCACGGGACCTGTATAAGCAAATCCATCATCATAATAGTTACCACGACCAGGCTTGAAGTTAGCCAACATACAGCCCAATGTGTTACGTAGGTAAGGACTACCCCAAGGATATTTCGCCATATCGCGACCACCACGTGAAGCATATTCCCATTCTGCCTCTGTAGGCAAGCGGAAACGAGGTGCAGGATATTTCTCCTCCTCTTCAGTATGCTTGTAATAATTCAAGTGCAAGGTACGCCATGCGCAGAAGAAGTTAGCCGCTTGCCAATCCACACCCACTACTGGATAATCATCAAATGCAGGGTGCATAAAATAATACTCCATCAAAGGGTCACCCATGTGATACGCATAGTCGTGTCTCCAACGAAGCGTATCAGGGTACATTTCATTCATCACACGGATAGAGTCTGGACGCACAGGCGTTCCATTCTTGCTAAACATGATGTCGAGTACCTGTGCCACATACTCTTCAGGTAGCTCTTCGCCTTGCGCTTGCTTGCCTTCCGAATACGCCAAAAGTACATCTGTAAACAAACGGTATTGGTGATTGGTAATCTCCGTTTGATCCATGAAAAATGCACTGATGGTGATTTGTTTGTTAAAATTGATGCGAGATGAAGCAACATCTTGATCCGCTTGTCCCATGTGGAAAGTACCGTTAGGCACTACCACCATACCACTTGGGATATACTGTGCGTCGTAGGCACGCACTTGACTAAAAGGCACAATTTCCCCACGTGAGCTACCAATACGGTCGGTTAAGCTTTCATCGCTTGACCCTTTTCTTCCAAAGAGCGAACAAGACTGAACAAAAAGCATCCCCAACAAAAGCGCACAATACACTGCTTTGTGCTTCCAAAGGATTTTATTCATAACACCGAAACAGATTTATTATTTTATTAGAGTTTTACGAACTTTCACCAAATAAGTTACATTTTAGGTTGCAAACATAGTGCTAATTTTGCAAAAACTTGTTTTTTCAAGGTTACCTTTTTCAAAGTTTATGTATATATATACTAATCTCACGTCTAAGAACGGAACAGATATGCTTTTATTTTCTAATCCGTGATATTTTTTTGTATTTTTTTGCTACCTCACACCATTATACAATTTTAGTGCCTAAAACGTGGCGTTCTAATGATAGGTGGCAATTTTATAGCAGGAACGGGTATTGTGTAGGCTAAAAGTATCTCATGAGAGGTCGGTTGCTTGGCTGATTGCCCTTGTACCACATAATCAAAGCTATATCCTATACGAAACATTTTCTTAGAACCTCTCTTTTGAGGGATATACGCTCCCACAAAGGCGTTTACTGACTCTTGATTGCGGTAGGTAAGCCCTCCCCAAAATTTTTCTTGGTAGGTAAGCCACGCGCCTGCATCAAAAGAGTATGTTTTGAACGCTGTTGTCTTTGCTAAGGCTGTCGGGGTAACTTTCCAATCATCATTCAAAGCAATGTGATAGCCTCCAAAAAGATAAACGCTGTTTGCCAATGCTTCTACATTCACTACGCTTACCGTATTGCCTGTAACTTGGTATTGAAAACCAGACTTGGCTAAGTGATTGGCTGATGCTGACAAAAAGAGTTTAGGGCTGTTGTAATATATGCCTACTGCTGCATCTGGCACATAATCTGCTTCCTTGCCTCCTGTAGGTATGAACGGGTCGCCTTGTTCGCGTGGGCGCAAAATAGAGAAATCATAACTACGCGAATACACACCGCCACGTGCTCCAATGCTCAAGGTAGATTTGTTTTTGAGTGTGATGTGGTAGCTGTAGGCAAGTTGCGCCTCGAAGTTACGCATAGGTCCTAATCTATCATTGACCACGTGAACGCCTATTCCACTTTTCCACTTCGGAAGTTGTGTACTAAAACTAAACACTTGTGTAGAAGGCGCACCTCCATCGTCAAAAGTAGGTTGATAACCTAACCATTGCGACCTATGCACAAGCGTAGCCTCTGTAAGTTTGGTAACACCTGCATACGCAGGGTTGAGGTACAACTGATTGAACATATATTGCGTGAATTGTGCATCTTGCTGTGCATACCCCTTGAAGGGTGATGCTCCCAAGAGAATCACACAAAAAGAAAAGACAAATAAGATACGTTTCATAGGCAATATAGGTTGAAGGGGGTTGAAAGGGCTGGTTTTGTAACTCTTATACGGTTATGAAGCCGTATCGGGTTGCGTTATTTCTTTTTTAACATCTGCATTGATGCCATTTGCAAGTTTGATGTAGGCTTCAAGTGCGCCTGTCATCGAAGGAGCATTAGGCAAGGGTGCTTCAATGTCCAATATTAAGTTCGCATTGCGCACTGCAGCAGCGGTTGTGGGACCAAAAGCGGCTATGCGGGTATTGTTTTGTTTGAAATCAGGGAAATTATCATACAAAGATTGTACTCCAGAGGGGCTGTAGAACACAAGTGCGTCATAATTCACATCAGCAAGGTCAGACAAATCACTCGAAACAGTCTTATAGAGTATCATTTCCGAAAATTGATAGCCGTTTTTAGTCAGAAATTCGGGTATCTCGTCCTTTCTTACCTGCGAGCAAGGAAAGAGAAACTTCTCCGTTTTATGTTTTTTCAGCAAAGGAAACAAATCTGCGGCGGTCTTCTCGCCTGAAAAAATCTTTCTTTTGCGAATAACGATAAACTTCTGCAAATAATTGGCGGTTTGTTCAGAAACACAAAAATATTTTGTATCGGCAGGCATCTCTACTCGGCTACTCTTACAAAGCGCGAAGAAGTGTTCTACGGCTTTTTTGCTTGTAAAAATGACTGCACCATAATCCAACAGGTTGATTTTTTGCTTTCTAAATTCTTGTAGGCTGAGGGGCTGGGTTTCAATAAAGGGGCGAAAATCTATCTTAATGTTATATTTGCGAGCCAATTCCAAATAAGCATTGTTGGTTGTTTCTTGCGCAGATTGAGTAACAAGGATACTAGAAACTTTGTTTAAACGGTTGGGGTCAGGAGTGGTTGGGGTAGCGTTGTTCGTATTTTCTTGCATGGTTTTCTGCAAACAATGGGGTTAAAATAACAGTGATTTTATGCCTATCAGCCAAGGGGTTAATTCTGTGGTGCAAAGATAGTAAAAAATATACAAATTGAGAAATGGTAACTGTCTTATCACAAAAAAACTTATCACAGAGGCTTGAAAAATATGGAAAAGGGGTATAAAATAGAGGGCAAAGTTGAAAAAAAGGCTGTTGTATTCGGGATAACAGCAAAAAAACAATGCCCCAAGCCCACCAAAAACGCTATAGAATAGGTAAGAGAAACGCATATACTCGAACAAGTGTATTTGTACGATTTGCCTATCTACGCTCAACAAACGCCCAAACAGCATGAGCAAAAACATCTTGCCTACCAAAATGCCACACACACAGAACAAATAATAGAGTTGATTGATAGCCAAACCCCAGAAAATAGTTTTGGAAGGTATCCACAAAAAGCTCAGATTGCTGTCCGTTTGGATAGCCCAAAGCATATAGAAGTAGCTCAACAGCAAGCCATGCGCTCCCATATACACAAAGTTAATCATGTTCAAGGGTTTTTGGATAAGGCTTGGGTCTTTGCGCGAAAGGGTAGACAAGCTACTGCGCCCACTGAAAAAAGAGGAAAAAGTTTTGGGATTGTAGTTATAGAGCGAAATATAGCACACCAACACAAGTGCCAACGAAAGGATTGCCCAATCTTTGTGGTCATTGGGGCGGGGCGTTCTGTCTAAGGCGTTGGTAGCGGTGGCGAGTTTAGAAACGTTTTCGGTTGTTTCTTTTTTATTTATAATTACTATAGCTATAGCAGGCAAGGGCAGTTTGTATTGCCCATCATAAAGCGTACAAAAAAGAGCATTTTCTTTGTAAATCCTTTGGAGGCTGTCTATAGCGAAACTTTGCCACCCTGCTTGGTCGAAACGGTAGGCAAGCCGTTTTTGAATATACAAGTACGAGCCTTTTTCGGCATAGAGCAAGAGGCGGTAAGGTTGGTATTTTTGGCTCTCAAGCCAAAAACTAAGCGTCTTGAGTTTGGTGTGTCGGTCTTTCATATAAGGCACATAGCCTCCATAGCCTTCGTCATATACTAACCAATCCTCGCCTACGTTGTGCAAAACCGTATATGTTTGTGGAATATCGATGTCTTTGGCAAAGCTCGTCCCTGCCAAACACATACACCAAACAAACCACCCAACAATACTTTTTTTGCCCATGTTTTTTCCGCAAAATTGGTGTATTTATCTTAATTTTTAAAGGATTCTTGTAGTGTTTGAAAAAAATATTATTTTTGCGCTATATTTATACAGTTTTCTAACCCTATTCCCTATACGCTGATGCGCTATCCCAAACAACCTAAAACTATCTTTGTGGCTCTCCTGCTTGTGTGCGTATGGTTCACAACGGCTTGTGGCACAGAAAGATACAACGCTGTTACAGAAAAAACGAAAGACCAACGCGAGAAAGATACGCGTGTGTATGGCGATGGCAAAGACCAACCCGCCCGCCAAACCAAAGTAACTTACCCTGACCCTGCTGACGGGCAGGCAAGGGCTGACGCTATCCGCGAGAAGTTTTATGGCAAAAGTGGTGGTGCCGCTCCTGCTCCTGTAGCAAAAGATACTACGGCTACTCCTAAAAAAGATACCACCGCCAAAAAAACTGACGAGAAGAAAATGTAATACCGAACAAGGCTATCGTGAGATAGCCTTTTTTGTGTGCCTTTAGCTTGCCTACAGGCGGGTTATTGGGTATTTGTCAAAAAAAATAATTCTTATAAAAAAACATTGTTTACCGAAAATTTGTTATAATTTTGCAGTTAATTAAAATCATTCTAAATAAGGTTACTTTATGAATCAAGAAGTTGACGTATTAGAGGCTCATATCAATTCTGAGTATAAATATGGTTTTACGACCAATATAGAGAGCGACATGGCTCCCAAAGGCTTGACTGAAGAAACGATACGCTTCATCTCTGCCAAAAAGAATGAACCCGAATGGATGCTCGAATGGCGTTTGAACGCTTATTATGAGTGGCTTACTATGCGCGAACCCCAATGGCAGAATGTAACCTTCCCTACTATAGACTTTCAAGACATCATATATTATGCCGCTCCGAAGCAAAAAATCTCGCCTAAGAGCTTAGACGAAGTGGATCCTGAACTATTGGCTACTTTCGAAAAATTGGGCATTTCGCTCAATGAACAAAAGATGCTCACAGGCGTTGCGGTTGATGCAGTGATTGACAGCGTATCTATTACTACGACTTTCAAGGCAAAATTAGGCGAGTTGGGCATTATCTTTTGCTCTATGAGCGAGGCTATCCAACATCACCCCGACCTTGTGCGTAAGTATTTGGGTTCGGTAGTGCCTGTACGCGATAATTATTTCGCGGCATTGAACGCGGCAGTGTTCAGTGATGGCTCTTTCTGCTACATTCCAAAAGGAGTGCGTTGTCCTATGGAGCTTTCTACGTATTTCCGAATCAATGAAAAAAATACGGGGCAGTTTGAACGCACTTTGTTGATAGCTGATGACTATAGCTATGTGAGTTATCTCGAAGGTTGTACCGCACCTATGCGTGACGAAAATCAGTTGCACGCGGCGGTAGTGGAATTGATAGCCCTCGACCACGCTGAAATCAAATATTCTACAGTGCAGAACTGGTATCCTGGCGATAAAAACGGCAAAGGTGGCATTTACAATTTTGTTACTAAACGCGGAATTTGTAGCGGAGCTTACTCCAAAATTTCTTGGACGCAAGTAGAAACAGGCTCGGCTATCACGTGGAAGTATCCAAGCTGTATTTTGAAAGGCGACCATTCTATAGGCGAGTTTTATTCGGTAGCGGTTACGAACCACTATCAACAAGCCGACACAGGTACAAAAATGATACACATAGGCAAGAACACCAAAAGCCGTATCGTTTCCAAAGGTATCTCGGCAGGCAAGAGCCAAAACTCGTATCGTGGGCAAGTCCAAATAAACAAACGCGCCGAAAATGCGCAAAATTACTCGCAATGCGACTCGCTTCTTATGGGCGACAAATGCGGTGCGCATACTTTCCCTTACATTGATGTTGATAATCCTACGGCTACAGTTCAGCATGAAGCTACAACTTCAAAAATAGCCGAAGACCAACTGTTTTACTGCAATCAACGCGGTATTGATACAGAAACTGCTGTCGCGCTTATTGTGAATGGCTACGCAAAAGAGGTTTTGAACCAACTCCCGATGGAGTTTGCAGTAGAAGCACAGAAATTGCTCGCTATCAGTTTGGAAGGAAGTGTAGGATAAGCTACTTTTCCTTATAAAAAGTTCTAAAACCCGCAAGATTTTCGAAATCTTGCGGGTTTTGTGCTATAGGCAGAAATGCTACTTGCCTACTAATTTTGACAGTTAATCATAAGCATCTTTGCGGTGTCCTATGCGCACCACATACACCAACAAAATATCATCTTGAATTTCGTAAATAATCCGATAATCGCCCACACGAACCCGAAAAGCATCTTCGCCTTTCAGTTGTTTATAACCATAAGGGCGTGGATTTTCTTGCAATTCTATCAATGCCTCTGCAATGCGTATCTGTGCTTGAGTAGATAGTTTTGCTAATTCTTTTTCAGCTTTACGGCTTAAAATTACTTGATAAGGCATCTGCTATTTTGCAAGGTTGATGTTAAGATTTCTCAAGACTTCTTCAAGAGGTACGCGCTCATCATTCCTGCGCTCACGTACTATAGCTATGTCTTGCGCCTCTTCTTCTTCTGTATAATCATCATCAGGGTCGAAAGAGCTAAACTTCAGCCCTAACTCAAGGGCAAGTGCCTTGACTGCCTCCAATGCTTGTTCGTTGTCTGTTTGGATAACAAGGGTTTGCAACATATATTTTTAGGGGTTGGATTTCAAAAGCAAAGATAAGCAAATTTCCCCATAAAAACTACTTAGGCAATAGCTTATCTACCATTTTCTGCAAACTCTCTACTTGTTTTTCAAGCGTTTTGATGTGCATGAGGTGTGCCTCGCGCTCTGGGTTGAAAGCGTAATTTATAGCTATGTTTGAATTGGGATTGTGTACGTTTGAATAATCTCCTACATCTCCAATAATGACTACAGCACTTTCAGGCGAAAAAAAAGCCCAAGTATTGACTTTCAATGCTTTGGCTATTTCTTCTAATCGTTTTACGGTTATTTCTACCTCGTCCCTTTCTATTTTGGCATACGAAGTTACAGAAATGTCCAATGCTTTGGCGATGGCTTCCTGTGAATAGTGCCTTGTCTCCCTGATTTCTTTGATTTTTTGCCCTATGGTTTTTTCTGCTGTAGTCATGATAATTGTAAGGTTTGGTTATAGTTCCTACAAGCTAAAGTCAAAATGTACGGTTTAGCTTTGCAAAAATAAGTAAAAAGTTAAACATTTGCAAACCTCATGAAGCAACTCCAAATAGCTAACAGCCCTATTACCATTCCAGAAGGCAAGACAAAGGATTATGTAGATGGCACACTTCGCAACGTCAAAATATCCTAAAACGCCTTGTGAACGAGTTGGGATACCCAAAAGAGCTTATCAGAGTAGAGTTGGGTATCAAGGTTGGGACAGCTAAACCTCGCATTGATATTGCACTCTTTCCCAAAGACTGTACTACTTTTGAGCAAGAAAATATCAAACTTGCTGTAGAATGCAAAAAGGAGAATGTAAAAGCTACAGACAAAAAAGAGGGTATAGGACAACTCAAGTCTTGTATGCAATCTTGCGGTAATTGTGAGTGGGGAATGTGGACAAACGGCAAGGATAAGGAGGTTTTTAGAAAAGTATTGAATGCTAAAGGAGAATATGAATTTCATGAATACAGCGATATCCCTCCTTTTGATACTGATGTGCATGAAGATGACCGCCCCAAACGTGGAAAACAGCGCAAGGCGGTAGCAGATAATTTGTTGTTTACTTTTAGGCGTTGCCATAACTTCATCTATGCTTTAGAGGGTATGCAAAAGCAACCCGCTTTTTTTGAGTTGTTGAAAATCATTTTTTGTAAGATAGAAGATGAGCGTAATATTCTCGAAGATATAGAGTTTTATGTTACGCCACACGAAAGAAATAGCCGAGATGGGCAACTGTCGGTAGGCAAGCGGATTGACAAAATATTTAAATTAGTTAAAGAAAAGTACAAACAAATATTTGCTGTAAACGATAAAATCAACTTTACAGACCCGCGCACCCTTGCCTACATCATAGGCGAGTTGCAAGATTATGATTTACTTAAGACAAACATAGACGTAAAGGGCAAAGCGTATGAAGAAATTGTAGGCTCAAACTTGCGGGGCGGCAGAGGCGAGTTTTTTACGCCTCGCAATGTAATGAAAATGACTGTTGAAATGCTTGCGCCCAAACCCCATGAGCGTGTTTTGGATAGCAGTTGTGGAACAGGTGGCTTTTTGGTACAGGCTCTTACATACGTTATCAAAGAGTTGGAGAAAAGTTTGGAGAAAAAATTGGCAAAACCACGCAAAGAATGGGACAGGGACACGGAAAATCTTTTTATTGAAAAAATAAAAGAAACAGCCCGCCAGAATTTCTTTGGCTTCGATATCAATCCCGACCTTGTGAAAGCTACCAAGATGAACATGGTTATGAACAATGACGGAAGCGGAAACATATTGCGTTGCAATTCGCTTCTACCTCCTCATGAGTGGGAATTGCAGTTCAAAGAAGATTTAGCTAAGGCAGTCGGAATAGAAGCAAAGGATTTGCGCACACACAAAGACATTGCTTTTTTTGATGTGATTGTTACCAACCCACCTTTTGGAAGTAAAATCCCGATTCAAGACCGCAATATACTCGACCAATTTGGTATATCGCTCAAACTATCGTCCTTGCCTCCCGAACAGTTGTTTATAGAACGCTGTATGCAGTTCCTCAAACCTGGGGGAAGGCTTGGTATTGTTTTACCTGATAGTATATTAGGGAGTCCAGGGCTTGAAAACTTGCGCAGGTGGATTTTGCAAAATGCTAAATTGGTAGCAAGTATAGATTTGCACGCTGATACTTTTCAGCCTCGAAACGGTACGCAGACTTCTGTGCTTATTTTGCAGAAAAAAACTGAACTCGAGAAAGCCCAAAATGAAAAATACAAGGTTTTTATGAGTATGGTAGAGCGAATAGGACACGACAAACGCGGAACACCTATCTACAAACGCGACCAAGAAGGCAAAGAACTACTTTTCGAAAAAACCTATGAAAAACTCGATGGCACAACCGAAACTATGTATGAACGCGAACTCGATGACCAAACAGTTTTAGTACCTGTTTATTTTGAAGAATGGAAAAAACAACAAGGAATCACATGGTAATCTTAGACCTAAAGCACGTTTCTATTGATATTGAGGAAGTTGAAAACAACCATGCACGCATGGAGGCAAGCGTTTTCAATGTAGATGCACGCAATGCCGTTGAGGTTTTGAGGAAGTGTAAGTTTCCATTGGCATATATTTGTGGAGAAAATGGATTGGCAAAGGCTTTTGTAGTTGGGCGTTTCAAAAGAAATTATGTGAACGCCAATACCAACGGTGCATTGGGTTTTTTGGGGAGTTCTGAGATGTTAGAATTACGTCCAAGCCCACATAAATTTATAGTGCCTGACAAAAAATTTGATAATTTTAAGGTTTTAGAAGGTTGGCTTTTATTGTCTTGTTCGGGAACTATAGGAAATCCCATATACATTTCCAAAACTTTGAAAAACTACATTTTTAGTCAGCACTCATTAAGAGTTGTATCAAAAGAGGATAAAACATCAGGATATTTGTATGCTTATCTTGGCACAGAAATAGGAAACACTTTGGTAAAAAGTAATAATTATGGCGCAGTCATTCAACACATAGAACCCGAACATTTGGCAAAAGTACCTATACCCAACCCTCCTGATGAAATAAAACAAGCGATTCATGCGAAAGTCATGGATTCGGTTGCTATGCGTGATAAATACAATGAATTGATAGACAAAGCCGAAAACTTGCTAAAAGAGGAATTACACTTGCCTCCGCTACACGAACTTACACCCGAATATTTTGAAATCAAGTACGAATATAACACACAATGGAACTTGACAAGCGATGACGTAAAGGTCTTTGAAGTGGATTCTGAATGGTTACAAAATAGGTTTGATGGCTCTTTTCATGTGCCTGTAGTGAGCAAAATTATAGATGTTTTGTTAGATTATGCAGAAGCTGTGAAGCCTTTGGAAAATTTTACCCAAAGTATTACATTGCCTACCCGTTTTAAACGAAATTATGTGGAGAACAAGGAGTATGGTATGCTATTGATAGGAGGTAAACAAATTACGGAGTTAGCACCTTCTACAGAAAAATATATTTCCATAACGGCTAACTCAAAGCAATTGCAAAAAGAATTACGCATCAAAGAAAATACAATACTAATCACAAGAAGCGGAACAATAGGCAAGACCACACTAGCTCCCAAATACTGGGAAAACTGGATACCAAGCGACCATATTATACGAATCAACACTATTTCCAATGAATTAGCAGGTTTTATATATCTTTGGTTAGCTTCTGAGTATGGTCAGGCACTCGTCAAACGCTATACATACGGGGCTGTTATTGACGAAGTTGAACCGTTACACTTGGCGCAAGTTCCTATCCCCCTTTTAAAAGATAAAGATAAGCAAAAAAAAATCAATGATTTAGTATTAGAAGCAAACCAATACAGAACAAAAGCCTTTGAGTTTGAGCGGGAAGCTATAAATATGGTAAATGAACAAGTAATTTTTGTAGAAGAATAAGTGTGTAAACTGTAAAGATTTAACATGATGTTCTAAATAACTGAAAATGAATAGTTTACACTTCTTTTCTTCGTAGGTGAGAAACATACTAAAGCTTAGAATTTAACGCTAACCTCACGTTTATAAACAAAAAACTGCCCTTTCGAGCAGTTTTTCAGTTATTGTTTGATGATGGATTTCAAAGCCTTGCCTTGTTCGGTTTGTATTTCGAGGAAATACTTGCCTGCGGGTAGGCTATCCCAATCGAAGGTTTGTTTTTCAGCCAACTGTTTTGTGTGGGTTTCCCAAACAGTCTTGCCTGCCACGTCTATCACGCGCAACGACACATTTTTCAAGACTACGCCTTTTTGCACAAGCAAAGTAGCGAAACGGTCTGTCGGGTTTGGATAGACTGTGATAGCCTTGCCTACCAAATTATCCTCTATCGCGGTACTGAAGTCTGTTTTGAACTTCCAAGTAGTGCTTCCTACAAAGCCCGCAAAATTGTTGTCTGCTAAGTCTTTGATAGCTCCAGAAGTTACTTCTACATAAAAATCTGTATTGAAAGTAAGGTCATTAGCGGGGTTGATGGTTACAACAGCACCCGAAACGGTTATTTTCGCATCTATGATGGCTATGCTTTCGAATACGCTGTTATCGCTTAGTTTTTTGATGTTGATGCTTCCCGCACTACCCTTTTTCACGTTCTCGTTGAATGTGATAGAAAGATTGTTTGCACCCGCAAAATTTTGGGAATTGTTGGCGGGATTGAATGTTACAACGGTTGGCGGGGTAGTTTCATTGACAGTTTTGAATTTCCAAGTAGTATTGCCTGTGAAACCCGCAAAATTATTGCCTGCCAAGTCTTGAATAACGCCATTATCTACTTCTACATAAAGTTCTGTGAAGAAAGCAAAGTCGGCAGGGTTGATAGTTGCGACTGCGCCATTGATAGTAAAATTACTGCTCGTAACGTCGAAGGTTGCTACAGTGGCATTGTTGCTTACCTGCTTGAGGCGGATAGCTCCCGAAGTACCTTTTTTCACATTTTCGCTAAAGTTCATAACCAAATTAGCTGAAATGCTTACATCTACAGCGTTGTGGGCAGGCGAGAACGAACTCAAAGTAGGGGC
>RDXI01000157.1 GCA_004292795.1 Bacteroidota bacterium
TCGCACAATGAATAGCCGTAGGTGCAAACCTACGGATACGTGAAATATAAACCATTCATTTACAATTATTTAAGTCCTTTTTAATCCCGAACTCACGTTGTGAATACGCTCAAATTCTTGGATTCTGTGGCTAACTAAGCCCATTATCAAACAAAAAAGCTCCCTTACAAGGAGCTTTTTCTATTTTTACTACTTCATATTTACAGTTCAAAGCACTGCCCACGGTGGGGAATTTCGGCTTGCGGATAGCCTTCGTCTTTCAAGTGTTGTTGGAAGGCAAGCATATTGTTGTATTCGCCATGCACGATAAACAGCTTTTTCAACTTTTCCGTTTTTTGTGTTTTCACAAAGCGCATCAACCCTGTGAGGTCGGCGTGTCCACTGAAAACATCTATGTGTGCTATCCTTGCGCGAATATCGACCTCTTTTTTGTTGATTTCTACAGTGGTTTTGCCGTGCATCAGTTCGTAGCCAAATGTACCCTCTGCCGAGAAACCTATCATCAAAATAGTGGCATACGCATTTTGTATATTTGACCTTACGTGATGCTCAATGCGCCCTCCTTGTATCATACCCGAAGAAGAAACAATGATGCAAGGCTCGCCAAAGTTCGAAATGGCTTTGCTTTGCTTATCCGTTTCCACCTGCACAAGGTTCTCAAAATCGAACAAAGTGCCATGTTTTTTCATAAATTCTTGTGCTTCAGGATTGAGCCACTTATTGAATTTTTGGTAAATCATGTTGCTTCGCAATGCAAGCGGGCTATCCGAGAATATACGCAAAGGAGGCAAGAGTCCTTGTTTTTGCAACTTGTGCAAGGTATAGAGCATGGCTTGTGTGCGCCCAATACTAAACGCAGGCACAATCAAACGCCCCGGCACATCAACACAAGTGCTTTTTATCACCTCTAATACTTCGTCTTCAGGCGAGCCTTTGGTTTGGTGATAGCGGTTGCCATACGTGCTTTCGCATAGCAAATAATCTACTTCGGGCATTTCTTCGGGGTCATTGAGCAAAGGGCTATCGTGCCTGCCTACATCTCCCGAAAAGCCTATCCGTTTTTTCTTGCCGTTTTCTTCCACTTCCATGAACAAGTGCGCCGCGCCCAACAAATGCCCTGCAGGAATGAAGGTAAGATGCACATCATCAGAGATACGTATGCGTTGCGAAAAATTGACACACACACACATATCCAGCGTAGCATCTACCTGTTTTTGCATATACAGCTCTTTGGCGCGGGTTTCGCGCTTTTCGCTGTCCATATATTTCTTCTTCTTCTGCAATTTCTTCAGCTTATGCTGATTGAGGGAAGCCGAGTCTTCTAAAATGAGCTTGGTCAATTCAAGCGTGGCGTGGGTACAATAAATCTTGCCTTCGAAGCCCTCGCGTAGGAGGTTAGGCAAGAAGCCTGTATGGTCTAAATGGGCGTGAGTTAGCACAACAGCATTTATCATAGAAGGCTCGAAAGGAAACAGCCCGATGTAGTCTTCGGGGTTGATGTCCTTGCGTTCCATATCCAAGCCACAATCAATCAATATTCGGTAGTCATCAGAAGTTTCAAGAAGGTACATACTGCCCGTTACTTGGCGAGATGCACCCCAAAAGGTGAGTTTCATGCTGTTCAGTTTCTAAAGACTACAAAGTTAAACTAAAACTTGAACCTTTGCAACATTTAGCATAGTTTTGTGTGTGTAGCATCTAAAACAAAGTTTTAGACGCTTTGCGCAGAGGTGTGAAAATCTTTTTTGTTTGCAGGTTTTTACTCTTTTTCTTACCTTTGCATTATGGCAAAAAAGAAAAATAAGGTTGCTACTACAGGGCAATATGATAAGGTTTTCAAAGAAAATGCAGACGAGATACACTTAGCCATCATCAATCGCTTGTTTCAAAATAGCATAGGCAAAGTACAAACCGAAGATGTGCCACAATCCGATTTGCAATATACAATAGAGCGAAAAGCAGATTTTTTGAAGAAAATCGTCCCTTTTGATGGCTCGCCTCCCTATTGTTTGCATATCGAAATTCAGTCGGACAATGACGACAAAATGGAGTGGCGTATGTATATATACAGAGGGTTGGTAAGCCACAAATATCAGCTTGGTGTTGCACAGTTTGTAGTGTATATTGGAAACGAGTCTCTCAATATGAAGGCTAAGATTGCAGAAGAAAAATTACATTTCGCATACGAAATTGTGGACATTCGAAGTTATAACTATGAGGAGTTCCTGAATACCAATACGCCAGAGCAAGTCGTTTTAGCTGTTTTGGGCAACTTCCATGGAGAAGAACCTGCCACAGTGATTGAGCGTATATTGCAACGGTTAAAAGAATTGACTACTACCGAGCTTGCCTTTGGCAAATATGCCACACAGCTTGAGGTAATTTCTGAACTTCGTAAACTAAGAAAAATTGCTAAAACCCAAATCAACAATATGCCTGTAGTATTTGACTATACAGCCACCACTGCCTTTGAGAAAGGAGAGGCGAAAGGAAAGAAAGAAGTTTCGTTTGGAATGTTCGAAGAAGGCTTTTTGCCCGAAATCGTAGCCCGCATCACAAAACTCCCGCTTGAAACTATAGAAGCGTGGCGAAAAGAATGGGAAGCAAGCACAAAATAACAAAAGTCCGCCAAAGGCAGACTAAAACACTTTTATCTATGACGTGTAACGAGAATACAATAAAACTCCCTCCTCGCCTGCCAAGACGAAGGTATGGGTGCGGTCTTTGAGCAGACTGTCTAATTGCTCGAACTCCTTTTTTAGCTTGTGTTTCGAGGCTACTTCTATCTCATGCACAAGCCATTTTTGAAACGAGGATTTCTCCACATACATAGCAGGGGCAATTTTGCGCCAAGCCTCCATGAGCGTATTGAATTTTTCAATGGCTTTGTCATATTCCCTTGTGCGGGCATTTGCACCTGTTACTTCAGTATTGGCATAAAAATCTTGGACATAATCATGCGCTATATAGCACTCCTTATCAATGAAAAACATAAAATATTTGGACTTTAGTTTGTGATGTATCATTAAATTAGCAAGATTTATAAAACTCTTGTACGACTTTTCTAATTTTTTCATAAACAAGTCTTTCATCAAACGCAAGCAAAGCGTTCTATCTTCATCTGTTCCTTCAAGCGCATACAACACATCTATATCGTGGGGCTGTATTTGTTGGATATATTGCGCATAGCGAATATACAAGTTGATGATGTCCACAGGCTCATAATGCTCGCCTGCTATTTCTACTTTAAGCTTCTTTTGCTTGATGCGCCAATACATCGCATCTTTGATTTTGTCATACACATTGTCGCGTACATAGATGTAGGCAAGTTCTTCTTTGCGCACTGCTATGTATTTCTTGTATTCGGCAAGGTGGCTTTGATACAACTCATTTGCTTTGTGCGTGCTTAGTTTCCCTTTGCTTGTATCATCTTTTTTGGGTTTGAAACTTTGCATGACTAACCACACCAACAAAACCATAGACAACAAAAAAACACCTTTCCAAACAGAAAAAGCACACAAACACGCACCTACAAGCGTGCCTATTCCATACAAAGTATGGTACACAATGTTAGACTTTTGGAGCGAAAAGCGCACAATCCCGCCTCCGCCTTGCAACGTGATGCTTGCCTCCACGCGCTTAGTAGGCAAGCTACTTTGTTGGTAATGCGTAAGCGTAGTCGACAAATCTTGCTCCAGCAACGCAAGATGCATGGCTTGTTTTTGTTCTAATTCTTGTAGGGCAGTCGTTTCTTCTAAGTTGTAATTTTGCAGAAGTTTTGCAAATGCGCCCTGCAAAGTAGGCAAGCTCGAAACGGTGGGTTCGTTCAGTTTGCGTACCTGCAAAAGGTCTGTATAAATTTCTACTTCCACGCCCAAAAAATACACGAAATACAGCCATTTTGCGGGCTTTTTGGGGTGTGTGGCTATGATTTGTGCGTCTTGTTTGAAGCCTTGTATGCTTGCCTGCAGTTTTTTCTCTTGTATGTGCCGTACCATCAACAACACTTCTTGCCTGTCCGCTTGGTAATACGATTTTTCGTGAAACCATTGGCAAGGCAATTTGTTCATATCTCTCAAAAACGTTTCATAACGTTCATACATTTCTTTGAGTTCTGCCAAACTCACGCGGTACTTGCCTTGATAGGTTATGCTTTGTTTGTGGGTTTGGATTTTGTCCAATACCTCGCACAAGACAAGGTAAAACTGATTTTCTTTCGAGAGGAAAGTCAAGATAACCGCCAACAAATCGCGTTTTTGGTGCTTTGTCAAAACTTGCCTGCCCACGCGCAACTGTGCATATTGACTATAAAAAAAATGATAGACTTCTATTTTATCGGCATACACTTCTTCCAAAAAACGAAAAAAACGTGCTTTTGTGGTGTCATCGAAGGCAAGGAAAGCCTCGACTGCTATCTTTTCGGCTTGTGCCTTGTAGTTGTGCGTGGTTTGGTAGGTGGAGGCAAGGGCTTCGTATTCGTGTTTGTTCATGACAGGTTTAGCATAAAAAAGCATTTGATAATCCAAATAACTATACAATATAGAGTATATTTTTGAATTATCAAATGTTAAAAAGTGATGAAAAACAAATTTTTAATAATAATTAGTACAAGTAAGCATTATAGAAAAGAATATGCCCATCTTTCTAACATCAACAACGGCATAACATAGGAAAACCTCATTTTTCAGTCTGCAAAGATAGCAAAGTATTAGGAGTTTAGCGCGTTTTAGCTTATCTTTGTTGCTATTGCGTAAATTGATTGTATAAACAAGTATTTTATGGATTTTTATCTATTTACTTACATTGTAATAAAAAACACAAAAAATCATTTTTACAAATGCTAATATACTCAAAATAAACAATTTATATAACAAATGTATTTTTTATAGTCAAAATGTTTTTAAGAAAAATTGTGTGAAATACATTACGCATTACGCATTACACATTACGCATTACACATTACTCATTACACATTACTTGGTAAATATGATAGCTTTACTATAAATTTGCACCGCAATTCAATACACAGGATAGGTCGACCACACTGTTACAAGAAGATGCGCTAAACTTTTTTTTCACTAAACTCTCTCTATTCTCACAAGTCATGAAAAAGACTTTTCTTTCCATCGCTCTAAACGCGATATTGATTCTATCTTTCGTTTTTGTATCTTGTAACCGTGTTGAAGAAAATGTTACTCCAACACCTTCTAACGAAAAAGCTGTTGTTAATTCTACAGTTTACAAGGCAAGGACTACTTTAGATTACAAGGCTATTTACCTTGATGGATTGAGAAAATCTGTTACTCATTTTAATGAAATAGTTTCAGAGCGCAATAACGTTTTGACCTATACTCATTCACAAACAGTTGGTAGACATCTAAATGATACCTATTTCCATGTTGCAAACTTTTCTTATGCCAGTTTTGCACAAAACCCCATTGCGATTCCAACATCTGCTAATGATGTATGGAAGAACTATTCAACTGAACAACAGGCATTATTGATACCTTTTTACAACAGATTACAAACTATTGTAGATGTTGCAGATGCTGAACCCATCGTAGTTGATTTGAGCAGTCAAATAGAGGCTTCAAATCTTGATGATGCAGAAAAAGAGCAACTACGTAGTTTTGCTGGAGGTGTATTGGCATTGGTTACTTTTATCAATGAAGGAGGTATTGATGATGTTCAAAATGGACTTGGAGCGTTGAATAACAATAATGGACTTCAGGCAAGATGTAGCATTAGTAGCAGAACAGTTTTAATTGGGGCTGTTGTTGGTTCTGGACTTGGAGCTATCAAAGGTGCATTCGCTGGTGGGATTTATGGAGCAGCGTTTGGTGGAGCTTGGGGTTTTGTTTCTGGTGCTGCGACTTCTATTGTGGGTCAATTAATAGCTACTTGTGGGAGATAAACGTATTATTATTATGAATAAATCTAAAGTATTACCAACCATTGGTATGTTTATCTGTTTTTTAGTAACAGCACAGTATATCATACCTATTTTTACTGAGGTACCATCGCCACCTATTTGGGTGAATGCTATTATTGCTTTTGTATGTGCGTTGGGCTGGAAATTTAGTATGGAAAAGTGGGGGAATTTTCAAAAGAAAAATAATTCCTAATTTTTATTTGTTGAAATTTATAAGCTCAACATATAACAGCAACTACTCTTGCCTGCTTGTGTAGGCAAGAGTCTTTTGTTTGAAAAATAAACACTTGAAAATATATGAGAAATGTACTTTTTTTTGATTATTTGCTTTTCTTATACTTTGTATAGGTTTGATACAGATAATCAAACCTTGAATATAGCTATAATAGGTGTTATCTTTGCGTTATCATTAGTGGCTGTATTTCCAAAAGGAAAAAGACAGCAAATAAGACGATAAAAGAACGCAAAATACATACTTTCGTGTTTGCTTGTTGTTTGATATTTTTCTAAGTGCATAAGGGTATGTCTTATTTTATTGATGCAAAAGTAGTTTTTTTATTATACAAAAAACTAAAAACCCCACCAAATTCTCGACAAGCGAGTTTTTAGTGGGGTGTATTATAGTCTATTGCAAAACTACGCCTTCAACGCTTCCGCATAATTCGCGCTTACCTGCGCCCAATTCACCACATTCCAGAAAGCCGTGATGTAGTCAGGACGGCGGTTTTGGTATTTCAGGTAATAGGCGTGTTCCCACACATCTAAGCCCAAAATAGGTCTGCCACCACAACCCGCATCACTCATCAAAGGGCAATCTTGGTTCGAAGTAGAGCATACTTCGAGTTTGCCTTGATTGACGCATAGCCACGCCCAGCCTGAGCCAAAGCGCGTGATAGCCGCCTTTTGAAAATCCTCTTTGAATTTGTCGAAAGAGCCAAACGTGCTGTTGATAGCGTCCCAAAGCTCGCCTGTAGGTGCGCCTCCGCCATTGGGCGTAAGGATAGACCAAAACAAAGAGTGATTGTAGTGTCCGCCTCCGTTGTTGCGCACCACCATATTCTCACGACCTAAGCCAAAGATAATCTGCTCGATGGTCTTGTTCTCAAGGTCAGTGCCAGCAATGGCGTTGTTCAGGTTTGTGATGTACGCTTGGTGATGTTTGCCATAATGGATTTCCATAGTTTGGCGGTCAAAATGAGGCTCAAGCGCGTGAGAAGCATAGGGCAATATAGGTAACTCGAATGCCATGAATGAAAAGGAGAAATGATTTGAAAAAGTTTTGCAAATATAACCCAAAAAAGGGGGGAAATGTTCGAAACTTCGCGCCTCTGTTCCACAAAACCTGCCAAAAATAGTATATACCCAAAACACAAAACTTGTTTTATGCGTTATCCTTCGAACTAACTCGCCTGCTATGCGCCCACTCTTGGTTTTATTGCTCGTTTTCGCCTTGCCTACCTTGCCTGCCCTTGCGCAAGAAGACTCTACAGAAGTGATACGCCTCTTGCAAGAAGGCAAGGAGCTTCTGAATGGGCAAAAAACGAAAATAGTATCCGCGCAATATTTTGGCGATGCCTTCCGCCTCTCGCAACGCATAGGCTACTACAAAGGGCAGGGCGAAGCCTTACGGCTACTCGGCTTGCTTTCTGTGTATCAACGCAATAACTATAGCTACGAAGCAATGGAATATTTCCAAAAATCACTCGCAGTCTGGCAAGAGTTTGGCGATAAATACGAAACCTTGCATACCTATTTGTTAGTAGCAGATATTTTCTCGGAGCGTTGGAATCTTTATACCGAGTCGCTTGGCTACTACAAACAGGCATTGCTTCTATCTGAAAAGATGCAAAAGAATTCCGAGTCCCAACAAATCTTGCTCAAAATGGTAAAAGTCTATTTGCAAATGGACAAAATGGACGAAGCCACCCAATACAGCCAACGCCTCATAGCCTATTACAAAAAGCAAGGCTCGCTTGATGCCATTACAGAACTCAAGTTAGACATTGCCCAACATTGGGCGCAAAGGCAAGACTACAAGAAAGCCAAAGAAGTAGCCCTCGAAGCACAACGAAACTTTGTAGAACAAGGCGGAAACCCCACACAGTTTTCCACTTACCTACAAGCCATTCAACAACACCAACAACGCAACGAAACCATCAGCGCGAGTCGCCTTGCCTTAGCCATTATCACAGTCGTAGTGATTATGGTTATCTTGACCATAAGCTACTTCTATGCCCGCAAGCAGGTAAGAAGCGGGAAAGTATAAATTTTGCTATTTTTTGTAAAAATAAAGCATTTGACGTATCAAATGCTTTATTTTTGCACCAAAATTTTTACTTCTTACCGCTGTGCTTTTACTTCTTACCGCTGTGTCTTTACTTCTTACCGCTGTGTCTTTACTTCTTACCGCTGTGTCTTTATTTCTTACCGCTGTGTTTTTACTTCTTACCGCATTGTTTCCATAGCCTATAGGTCGCACCCTATACACTACAGAAACAACATACATACAAATTGTGGCGCATATTTTTTTTCACTTACAGCCCACAGACGCACCTTTTGTGTTACATACCCCTACTCCACCAACCGCTTGAAGTCCGCATCTTCCCACAGCCATTCAAAAGCTTCATTTTTTTTGCTTACTTCTTTGTAGTTTGAGTCTATTTGAATAACCTCCGCTAAATATTGTAAGGCGTTTTGTTTATCTTGGAGCATCGAGTAACATAGAGCTATGCCATACAAAGCGTTATAATCCGTTTTATTGAATTGAAGGCATTGTTTGTAATCTGTTATAGCCTCTTGATACATTTTTAAAGTCTGTTTTGCTAATCCACGACCCAAATAAGCTCCTTTATAGTTTGGAATTAAGAGAATGGCTTGTGTAAAGTCTGCTAAACTCTCTTGGTATTGTGATAAAAATATACTTTTTATGCACCCTTTTTGATAATATGCCTCGGCAAAGTCAGGTTGGTATTTAATAGCTTTGCTAAAGTCTGTTACTGCGTCATGGTACTTACCTATTTTTTGTTCTACCATTCCACGTTCATAATAGGCCTCTGCAAAGTCAGGTTTGCACTCGATAGCCTTGTCGTAGGCAAGGATTTTATCGCTGTCGGTAGGCAAGGCTTCTGCCTTGTATAACCACATTTGCGCTTCAGTTTCTTGAGCAGGCGAGGCTTGGGCAGGCAAGGAGGCAAGCTTGCCTTCTGCCTCGCGTATTCGCTGTTGCAGACTTTCCAGCGTGCTTTTTTCCTTGCCTATTTGGGCAGGCAAGGAGGCGAGCTTGCCTTCCGCTTCGCGGATTTGCTGTTGCAGAGTCTTTAGCTTGCCTTCCTGCTCGCCTACTTGTTGTAGTAAGTTCTTCAGTTTCCTTTCCTGCTCTTGTATCGTTTGTTCTTTCCGCAAGATAGTTTCATCTAACTGCACGTTCAGTTTTTCACGTTCCTCATCAAGACACTTATGCACAAAGATAACCACCCGTTGATGAAAAAATTGGTCTATATGTCCGCCAATCACCGCATTTTGCAGTTGGCTAAGTTCATGACCTTTGAAAAAATTATATTTTGCCAACACCTTAAAAAGGTCAGCATAGTTCTGTTTGTCCAAAAGTTGTTGCAATTTCTTTTGCAGAGAGGTAAGTTCGTTTTCAGTCATAGCGCGTAGGCAAGATATAGGCGAGCAAATATACTAAAAAACTCAATAAGATAGCCTTTCAAAGCCCTATCCTATTGAGTATGCACCAAGCAAACAGGCAAGCCTTAGCCCTTGTTCAAAAATAAGTCCACTTAGTAGCCCCGTAGGGGCGATATCTTTGTAGAAATACCAAGGGTAAGATTATTAAAGCCCCGTAGGGGCGACATCTTAAGATTTCACCCCTACGGGGTTCTTGCTTGTGGAATAACTTTTCTACAAAGATATCGCCCCTCTGGGGCTAAAAAATGCGTTACCAAAAAAAATTGAACAGATTTTTAGCCCACTACAGGCTCCTGCCTTTCGTGGTAAAGCGTTTCGACCACTACCGTTTCCGCCACAATGCTATAAACGATTTTGTAAAAACCCGACATCACCACTTTGTACGGGTCAGGCTCTTTGGCAAGCAATGCCACAGGCGCGCCCTTGTGATATTCGGTATTGAGCGTAGAAGTTTTTTGCAAAATAGCCATCAAAACCTCCTTAGCGCGTTCTGGCGATTTGAGCGCGACACGATTAACGATATTTTGCAGGTCTTTCTTCGCCGACTCTGCCCACAGCACTTTTTTAGCAGTTACCATGATTGTACCTCCTCTTCAACTTGTTTTTGAGTGAATAATCTGTTTTCTTTTTGGGCGAGGTTCGAGGCATTGATGCGCTTGTAGAAGTCCGTAGCCGTCATAGGCTTCAGGTTATCATCTACATCATCAACCTCGATGCTTGTAGTCAAGCCTGAGTCTTTCAGCAAGGTCAGCACTTTGTCTAAGTTTTCGCCCTGCACTTGTACTTTGATGTTTATCATAAATGGGTTAAAGGGTGGAAAGGTGGAAAGGTTAAAGGATTAAGTGGGGAGACTTGCCTAATTTTGATTTTCCAAAGATACAACAAAGATAAAAAAATACCAAATACAGCCAAGCACAAATTTGTTTTTACACAAAAAATATATACTTTTGTATATGCCCAACAGAGATGTTACATGAACAATGCCACTGCCTTACCTCCCGAAAAATACCACGAATTGTTAGAATTGACTTCTACCTATTTTATCATAGACGCACAGGGAACAATCCTCTATGCCAATGAACGCTTTGCGCAAACCTTCCAAACCGACAAAGAGTTTTGGATAGGGCGCAAGTGGATTGAATTTTTAGCTCCCGACTCTGCCAAAGTATCTATCACGTGGCTCGACAGCCTGAACGCAGGCAAGGAATTAGAAATTTGCCTACAAACGTCTATCAATCATCTGCATTGGTTCAAAACGCAAACCTTGAAAAATGCCTTGCCTACCTCCCAAAGCCACGCTTTTTGGGTATTTTGCCAAGACATCACCGCACAAAAGCGGGCAGAGTTCCAAGCCAAAGAAGCCCAACAGCGCGTGCATCTATTGCTCGAAGCCACCTTCGAGTCCATTACTTTTTTGGACAAAGGCATTTGCATAGAGGCAAACGAAGCCACTTCGAAGCTATTGGGCTACACGCATGGAGAACTGCTGGGTATGCACGCCACAGACGTTATCGTGCCACAAGACCGCGAAATGGTGCGCCAAAAGATATTGAACCAAGACGAAACGCCTTATGTAGTGCAGGCTTTGCGCAAAGATGGCTCTACCTTCATAGCCGAGATACAGGGCAAAACATTGGTGTATCAAGGCAAATTCTTGCGCATTACTTCGCTCCGCGACATCACCGCCAAAGTAGAAGCCGAGCAAGCCGTAAGAATACGCGAAAGGCAACTGCAAGCCATCAACAACTCGCTTTCGGGAGTGGCTATTTATCAAATCGTGAAACCGCGAGGCGGGCAATCGCGCTATACTTACTACAGCGGTAATGCCGTAAAATTGTATGGCATTTCAGCAGAAGAATTGATGCAAAACCGCGACTTGCTCTACCAACACATTCACCCTGACGACCTTTTGCATTTCCGCAAAATGGAAGAAGAAGCCTTGCGCGAACTAAGCACCTTCAGGGCAGAGTTCCGCCAATACAAACGCAATGGCGATATGATTTGGCTACAAGTCACCTCTGTGCCTGATGTGCAGGCTACAGGCGAGATTATTTTCAATGGCGTAGCTATAGATATAACAGCCCGCAAAAAAGCAGAAGAACAAATACGCCAAAACGAAATACGCCTTAGCACCATTCACGAAACGCTGAACTATGTAGCCATTTTTCAGATAGAAGTTTCGAAGGAAAAAATAGCGCAATATCTATACATCAGTAGCAATATATCGCGCATTTTGGGCTTTTCAGAAGATGCCATTTTGCAAAACCCTAACCTACTGCACAGCCGTATTCACCCCGAAGACCTCGAGGAACTCGTTACGCTCCAAAAACGCGCCTTCCGCACAAGACGTACTTTTAAAGGCGAGTTTCGTTTTCTCAACCGCTTCAACGAAACGATTTGGCTCTACATTCACGCCATTCCCTTCGTGCAAAAGGACGGAGTTATGCACTACAACGGGCTGATGATGGACATTACAGGGCAGAAACGGACAGAGGCTATTTTGCGCAATGCCCTTAGCCAAGCCCAAAAACTCAACGAAGCCCTTGCCCAACGCGAAACAGAACTTGCCCTAAGCGAAGAAGAACTTACCCAAACAAACCAAATTTTAGGCGAGTCAAACGAAGAACTGACCAAAATCAACGAAGAACTCGACCGCTTTGTCTATAGCGTGTCGCATGACCTTCGCGCCCCTATAGCCTCTGCGTTGGGGCTGATAAACTTGTGTAGGTTCTCGCCTACCCCTCACGAACTCACCGAATACCTGAACCTGCTCGAAGGCTGTATGAAGCGTTTGGACGACTTTATCCAAGAAATTTTGGATTATTCTCAAAACACACGCCTAAACATCAAAGAACAGCTTATCAATTTTGAAAGAATAGTACAAGAAACATTCAATCAATACAACTTTTTGGAAAATGCAGACAGAATTACCAAGAAATTTATCATCACAGGCGAGAGCGATTTTTATAGTGATGAAAAACGTATCACAATGATTTTGAATAACATTATCTCCAATGCTATCCGCTATGCCGACTTCCAAAAAACCGAGCCTTACATACTTATTCGCATCAATGCAGGCAAGGAAAAAGTAGTGTTGAGTGTCGAAGACAATGGCATAGGCATAGGACAAGACCACCTTTTGCACGTTTTCGAGATGTTTTACCGCGCTACCGACAGGCGCACAGGCTCGGGTTTGGGCTTATACATAGTGAAAGAAACCATACAAAAACTACGAGGCAAGGTAGAACTCCATTCTGTTTTGGGCAAAGGCTCTACTTTCTACATAGAACTGCCCAATGGAAACGAAGGCACTATAAATACCTAACTTGCACCTTTTTTCGAAAGATTTGGAAAATACGAAAAACTTGCCTACCTTTGCACTATGTTGTGCAAAAACTTCATCAAACATTCCCCTACCCCTCTCTAATAGATTGACTGCCCAAGCGGTATAATCTCTTAGAAAGAACGGATTTTGTATCTGTTCTTTTCTTTTTTCTCCCTATTTGCACAAAAGAACAACAAAAAATCTAAAATTGTAAAATCAACTACATTACAAGGCTATCCTACTATAGCATTTGTAATTTTTTTTATGGTATAACGCTAAACAAAAACAATGTCATGGCAAAATTGTCGTATTACACCCAAGAAGGCTTGGACAAATTGAAAGATGAACTCAGCTACCTACGAACCAAAGGCAGAGCAGACATCGCCTACCAAATAGCTGAAGCGCGAGACAAAGGCGACCTAAGCGAAAACGCAGAATATGACGCGGCAAAAGACGCGCAAGGACTTTTGGAATCGAAAATCGCTAAACTCGAAGAACTTATCAGCAATGCGCGTTTGGTGGACACCACGAACATGGATCCCTCCAAAGTGTCCATACTCTCCACAGTGCGTGTGAAGAACCTCAAAATGAACAAAGAATTTACCTATACCTTAGTAGCTGAAGAAGAGGCGGACTTGAAATTAGGCAAAATCTCCATACAGTCGCCCATAGGCAAGGCACTTACAGGCAAGAGCGTAGGCGACAAAGTAGATGCGCAAGCTCCCGCAGGCATTATTCCTTTTGAGATTTTAGAAATAACAAGGTAACACAACGACTTCCCAAACGCGCAATTTTTGGGAAGTCTTTTTTTATCCACACCACGCCACCCAATAAAAACATAGGCATTAACGTGAGTTCGGAAATAAAAAGGTTGCATACAAGCCCCAGCGGGGCGACATCTTTGTAGCACAACGGTTTAAGTCTTCCAAAGCCCCAGCGGGGCGA